>CAZQWJ010000015.1:0-24375 GCA_964597265.1 uncultured Candidatus Saccharibacteria bacterium | reverse complement strand
ACCGAATCCCTGCCCGGCAGCCATCTTTCGCCAAGGCTACGGAGTGGCAAGCCATATGTATTATTGTTAAATCCTTCTAAGCTCAAAATCGCATACCTTTTATTATGGTTTTACAAATAATCTGAAGAATAGGTTAGTCTTGCATAATGAAGGTAAAGTTCCGTCTATTGTTCCCCACCGTCCGTGGGAACTTGTATGGTATGGAGGGTTTAGTTCAAAACAAGAAGCTGTTGATTTTGAGCGTTACTTAAAATCTGGATCCGGGAAGTCGTTTGCATATAAAAGGCTTATTTCTGTAGCCTTGAAGAAGGATATTGCCGAGGGCAGATAAAGGTACTCCGAAGTTTTAACGAAGGATACCCTGCCCGGCAGCCAATTCAGGTTTCGAACTGAAATATTCCATTCTAACCACTCCAGATTTCAATAGCAGAATACCCTTTAATGGTTTGTGAAAGCAAAAATAATCAAAGTACCCTACATTCTTACCCACTAATCAAACATATTGGCTTACAACATTAATTAGTCTTATAAACTGCCAGAATATCGTGTTATAATGCGGTAAATGGCAAAAAAAGATTATTCAAATTGGGATCGTAAAGATCTTATAAATGAAATTGAACAACTCCGAAAAAGGAAAAAGTATGGATTGGTTTGGGAAGATAAACCAGAAGATGTTGTCGAGCAGTGTAAAAATGAACTTCCAATCCTCGAAGAGGTAAAAGACAAAGAAATTTCTACAGATCCAGATAAACCCACAAACCTACTTATTGAAGGTGACAATTACCACGCCTTATCAGTCCTAAACTACACACACAATGGAAAGATAGATGCAATCTATGCCGATCCACCTTATAACACAGGTGCAAAAAACTGGGTATATAACAACGATTATGTCGATGGGAATGACGCCTTCAGACATAGTAAGTGGCTAAGTTTTATGGAAAAAAGATTGAAATTAGCTAGGAGGTTGTTAAAGCCTACAGGCATTATAGTAGTAACCATCGATGATAATGAATTGGCTACACTTACCCTTCTTATGGACGATATATTTGGTGAAGATAACCATCTAGGAACAGTAGTTATCAAGAACAATCCACAAGGTAGATCAAACATTTCTGGATTTCAAATCTCTCACGAGTATGCTTTGTTTTATAGCAAAAGCAAGAAAGCAAAGATTGGCAGACTTCCAAGAACAGATGAGCAACTAGCCAGATACAAGCACAAAGATTCTATCGGCCAATTTGAATGGCGAAATTTTCGGGCACAGTACAGCACTGAGTCTCCAAAGATGAAATACCCAATATTTGTTAAGAAGGACGCATCTGATTTTAGAATTCCAAAAATGGAATGGAACGAGAAAACCAAGACATATGACTTATTGGAAGAACCAGATGAATCTGAAATTGTATCACTCCCCATAGATCCAAATGGAAGGAAAAGAACTTGGAAATGGGCAATCGATACTGTGATAAAGGTTAAAGATACAGAAATGGGTGTGCGTTTAGATAAAGATAAAAATCCTGCTGTGTATTACAAAGGGAGAATGACTGATGAGTGGATGTTACCCTATACAATATGGGACAAATCTGATTATTCTGCTTCCTCAATGGGTACAAATCTTTTAACAACTATGCTGGGAGCTAAGGTTTTTGACTACCCAAAATCTCTATATGCAGTTATGGATTGTATTAGAGTTTTGTCTGATAACAAGAAAGCAACAATTCTGGATTTTTTCGCTGGTTCTGGAACCACTGGACATGCTGTGATGGAGTTAAATAAAAGTGACGAGGGAATAAGAAAATTTATTCTATGCACCAACAATGAGATAAATGGGCAAGAAAAAGAACTAAGAAACTCAGGTTTGTCTGATGAAGAAATACAAGAACAAGGAATTTGTAGAGCAGTCACATATCCAAGAATTAAAAAAGTTATTAGCGGAGATGGTAATACAGAAGGAATAAAAGCAAACTTAAGATATTACAAGACAAATTTTGTGTCAGCCGATCCAACAGATAAAAACAAAGTTGCTCTCACCAAAAAAGCTACAGAAATGCTGTGTGTGAAAGAAGATACCTTTGATGAGGTAAAATCTACAGATAAGTACCAGATATTCAGGAACAAGAAAAGGCATACTGGGATCATTTTCGATCACCTGGCTATTCCCGAGTTTAAGGACGAAATTAAAGAAATTGATGGAAAATTTAGTGTGTATGTGTTTTCTCTTGGAGATGACACGTTTGATGAGGAGTTTGAGGATATAAAGGACAAGGTTAAATTATCACCTATTCCAGAAGCTATATTGCGAGTGTATAGGAGAATATTCAAATAAATATATGACATTAAAAGACTATCAAAATACAGCTATTAGAAAATTACTTTCAAGAAGTAAGGAATTGCTTTCCCAGAATGGAGAGAAGCGAATTATATTCAAATCTCCAACTGGCTCTGGTAAGACAATAATGACTGCTGAGTTTTTGAAGCAGTTAGTATCAGATCCAGAAGTAAAACAACCTCTATCATTTATCTGGACAGCCCCTCGCAAACTTCATACACAAAGCAAGGGCAAATTAGAGAAATACTTTGAGATTTCTAGAGCATTGGAGTGTTCCGATTTTGAAGAGCTAACTGATAAACAAATCGGCGAAAATGAGATTTTGTTTTTGAATTGGGAGAGCATCAACAAAAAGGACAAAAATACCATTGTTAAGGAGAATGAGAAAGAGTTTTATCTAGAGAAAATCATCGAAAACACCAAAGATGAAGGACGCGAAGTTGTATTGGTTATTGATGAAAGTCATCATCATGCAACTAGTGAAATATCTCAAAGCCTGATCGAATTGATGAGCCCTAGTTTAACGATAGAAGTATCCGCAACTCCTGACATGCAAAACCCAGATGAGATTGTGACTGTTCCCCTAGAGGACGTGAAGCTTGAAGGCATGATAAAAAAGTCAGTAATACTTAACCCTGATTTTGAAAATGTATTATCTGGCGAAAATCTAAAGAGTTCACTAGCAGATGGAACTGATGCGATGGTTTTAGAGGAAGCATTGAAAAAGCGAAGTGAGCTAGTCAAAACCTATAAACAAGAAGGCGTAAATGTAAATCCATTACTGCTTATCCAACTACCCGATAGGAAAACCCAGCAAGAAGATTTGATAAAGGCTGAGATTATTAGAATCCTCAAAGACAAGCATGGAATGACTACTGAAAATGGAAAACTAGCGATTTACTTGTCTGAGGAAAAAGAGAATTTAGAAAACATCGCTAAAAACAACAATGAGGCTGAGGTGCTTATTTTCAAACAAGCAATTGCTCTTGGTTGGGATTGCCCTAGAGCACAGATACTTGTCCTTTTTAGAGATTGGAAGAGTCTGACGTTTTCAGTTCAAACTGTTGGCAGGATTATGCGTATGCCTGAGCCAATCAAAGGCCATTATGAGAATGATGTTCTCAACATGGGGTATGTCTATACCAATTTGAGTGATATTGACATTAAAGAAGATGTAGCACGAAGCTACGTGACAATCTACACAAGCAAACGTAGGGATGACTATAAGCCACTAAAACTAGAATCAGTACATAGGTTGCGACAAAGAGAAAAAACACGTCTAAGCCCATTGTTTATAAGGTTGTTTTTGCAGGAATCAAAAGAATATGAACTTGCCGCAAAAATCGAAACCAAAGGACAGAAGTTAGAGCTAACACTGATTTCTGATTTTCAATCTGAAGGTGTCGATACACTAGCCAAGGAAGAAATTAAAGGATCAACAACTATAGATGCTGAGAATGAAGTGGATCTGCAAAAGTTGTTTGACTACTTTGTACGCAACAACCTTACTACTTTCTATCCCGAGGACAGATCAATCGGCAGAGTAAAAGAAGCAATTTATCATTTCTTCAAAGAAGAATTGAAAATGCCATATACAGAGCATTTTGCTGAGATCATAAATATTGTCTTGAGTGAGAAAAATAGAGAGCATTTTGTGAATGTTATTGATCTAACGAAAGAAAAATATATTGCAGATACGCAAAAACGTGAGGCTGAACTGCAAAAGGACACAGATTGGGAAATCCCTCAAATGCTCAACTTTAGTGGTGAATATGTGCAATTGGAGGCTGATAGATCTGTAATGCAACCATTTTATTATGATGACAAATGGAAAACTGAGGAAGCGTTTATCAAGTTTTTGGGAAAATCAGACTTGATTGAATGGTGGTTTAAGAATGGTGATAGAGACTCTACTTATTTTGCTGTTCCCTATATTGAAAACGAAGATCAAAAGCCTTTTTATGTAGATTTCATTGTGCAATTTAAGGATGGATCTCTCGGGTTGTTCGACACTAAAAGCGGTAGAACAATTAAAGATGCCAGAGAGAAAAGCGATGGATTGCAAAAGTATATCGAAGAACAAAACAAAAAAGGTAAAAAGCTAACAGGTGGATTGGTAGCAAATACCGACTCTAAAAACTTCACTGGCAGATGGGTGGTTTACAAAGGTGAAGGTACTGAATTGTCCCCTGATGAGTTTTCGAATTGGGAGACGTTGGAAATATGATATGAAAATCAACAAGTTAGTACTCGAAAACTTCAGGAATTTTAAGAATCGTACATCCATAGAGTTTAACGACTTAACAGTTATTATAGGCAGAAACGATTTAGGCAAGTCGACAATTTTAGAAGCCTTAGATGTTTTTATAAATGAGTCGAACGCATTAATCAAACTAGATAAAGATGATGTATGTAAGAGATCTGATTCTGATGAAATCACGATCGGAGTAGTGTTTACAGAATTTCCCGAAAAAGTAGACATTGATGAAGGCAATCAAACCTCATTGGCTGATGAATACTTGTTGAATAAAGATGGGTTGTTAGAGGTAATCAAGAAATATAAGAATGGTAAATGTATTGGTGTTTACATCCACGCACTACATCCTGTAAATGAAGAGGCTAAAGATTTATTGTTAAAAAAACAAAAAGAGCTAAAACAAATCGTAGAGGACAAGGGGTATGACTGTGAGAACAAGACTAAAAATGCCTCTCTACGCAAAGCAATTCGTGAAGGCGTTGGCGATCTAAAGCTTGAAGAAATAGACATATCAGTAAACGAAGAGGATGCAAAAAGAATTTGGGGGAAATTACAAACGTATCTTCCAGTATTTGCACTTTTTCAATCTGATCGAGCCAACAAAGATGGAGATAGTGAAGTTCAAGATCCTATGAAATTGGCAATCAAGGAAATATTGAAAAAGGAAGATCTCCAAAGAAAACTGTCTGAAATTGCAAAGGAAGTTGAAGATATCTCAGAAGAAATTGCAAACAAAACGCTAGAGAAACTTTCTGAAATGAACCCCAACATTGCCAAGGAACTAAAACCAGTTATTCCCTCCTCATCAGAATTAAAATGGGAGTCAGTCTTTAAGAATATCGAGATTTCAAGCGATGATGGTGTGCCATTAAACAAGCGTGGTAGCGGTGTTAGAAGGTTGGTATTGCTCAACTTTTTCAGAGCAAGAGCTGAAGAACAAAAAAGTCTTGATGATAAATCGAATGTTGTCTATGCGATTGAAGAGCCTGAAACTTCACAACATCCTAACCATCAGAAAATACTAGTCAAAGCCCTCAAGGATTTAGCCTTTAAGGATGGTAGGCAAATTTTTATAACGACACATAGTCCATCACTTGTACAACTTCTCCCAAAAGATAGCGTGAGATTATTGCGAGAAAATGAGTCAGAAGTAGAAATAGTCAGTGGAGATCTCGCAATTTCAGAAATCATTGAGGATTTAGGTGTATTACCAGTTATTGGTAAAGTGGCAATATTTGTAGAAGGAGAACTAGATAGGCAATTTCTGCTCAATATAAACTCGAATGTACCCCAGTTAAAACAGATTATTGATCTAAGCAACCTCGCAATTATTCCTCTTGGAGGAAGTGTGCTGGAAAGATGGGTAAATAGAAATTATTTAGATGGATCCAATATCGTTGAATTTCATCTATACGATAAGGACAGTGATGAAAAATACAAATCAGCAGTTACGAAGGTAAACGATAGGCCAGATTTATCAAGCGGACAGCTTACAAACTCTTTAGAAATCGAAAATTACATTCACTATTCTTTAGTAAATGAATGTGAAAGATTCGATGGAATTACTTGCTCATCAATTGAAGAATCATGGAGCGAGAGTGATGTTCCAGCATTTATATATGGTGAGACAGGAATTGAAGTGTACATTGTAAAGCAAATCATATGTTGCTCTTTATCTAAAAACATGACGAAAGAGTTATTTGAAGATTTGGGTGTATGGGAAGAAGTAAGTGGGTGGTTTAGTGACATTAAAACTCTTGCTGATCAATAATCAAAATCTATGTCCAAATACTACAACGCCAAGAGAACAAGAAATTTATATGATCCTAAATCAGATCAACCATTCAATCTGAGTAGATCAAAGCTCGACTTATTTTAGAATGCTCTTAGATGCTTTTGTTAGAATAGAAAATTAAGTGGTTATAGAGCACAAAAAACATTATGATTCTCTCAAAATCCGACTACATGACTTATCTCAAACACCCTGCCTGGCTGTGGCTCAAGAAATTTGAGAAACACCGGCTACCGGAAATTGACGAGAGTACTCAGGCAATTTTTGAAGCTGGGTATGAGTTCGAATCATATGCGGAGAAATTGTTTTCGGAAGGAATCAGACTTGGTTTCAACAGTTTTCCTGAATATAACTCTTTAGTTTCTCGGACACTGGATGCATTGAATAATGGTGCCAAAACCATTTTTCAAGGTCGATTTGCGGCAAATGGTCTTACCTGTATTGTTGATGTGCTGGATCGAGTAGAAAACAATACATTTGACTTAATAGAAGTTAAATCCAGTACTCGCGCCAAACCTGAGCATTATTACGATTTGGCGTTTCAGGTTAAGGTCTTAGAACAAAGCGGTCTTGCGATACAAACGATCTCAGTACTCCATCTCAACAAAGAGTATGTGCGTCATGGCGAGATTGATCCGCAAGGTATAGCAATGCTGACTGATGTTACGAATGAGGTACGAGCATTGGCGGAGATTACAGACACTCAAATAGAAAAAGCACGAGAAGTATTGAAACTTACTCAGATGCCAGATCTTTCGCCACGCTGGGCCAATCATGCAGGAGTACCGGGAACGTCATGGTTTCATGAATGGTTAGACATGTATAAATATTTGCATCCTGATCTTGATCGCTACAGTATTTACTCGCTCAGTTATCCTAATGCCAAGCAAATCGGCGAGCTAGAGGATGCAGGCATACAACTAATCCAAGATATTCCAGACGATAATGGCTACAAAGATAAGCATCAATTGCAAGTTACTGTGACAAAAACCGGCCAAAGATTGATTAACACCGATAAAATCAAAAATTTTTTGGATACATTCCAATATCCACTTTACTTTCTCGATTACGAAACCTACTCATCACTTGTACCAATGTTTGATAACGAAAGCCCATATTGTGATTATCCGTTCCAGTATTCATTACACATTTTGGATGCACCTGATGCTGAACTACGACACACTGAATACCTCCATCAATCCAATACCTGTGCCATACCCGAGTTGGTTAACAAGTTACAATCAGATATCGATGATAATGGAACGATTTTGACCTGGAATATGAGCTATGAAAAGGGTTGTAATGACCGCATGGCCAACTTATATCCGGAATATTCCGAGTTTTTGAACGGAGTAAACCAGCGAACGCAGGATCTGATGATTCCTTTTTCCAAGCTGTGGTTTGTAGATAAAGATTTTTTTGGCAGCGCATCAATTAAATACGTATTGCCGGTATTAGTACCCGAGCTTAGTTACAAGGAACTTGAGGTATCAGACGGATTAAAAGCACGAAGACTATGGATGGATACCTATTTGAAAGGGAATAACCAAGACCAAAAAGATCAGATTTACAAAGAATTATGTGAATACTGCACGCTCGATACCTATGCCATGGTTAGGATATTTGAAACTCTACAAAACTCAGTTGCTTAACAGTTTCCCTGTTCCCCGCTATAATATCCAATATGGCATCACCCCTTAAAGAACCTCCATTGCGCCTACCAGGTCAATCGCTTGATGAAAAGATACATAAGATTATAGATACAGACGTTTTACTATACGCTTCAATTATTGGATTTTCTTTAGGCTTATTAGCATACACATGGATACAACATTTTTTAGACCTAAACCGAGATCTTTGGCTAACAACATTTATATTGCTGTTGTTTGTTCTTTTTTCTTACTACCGATTGAGAAAGCTGCTATCTATACTAAGAAATCATATATTAGGCCGTGATGGTGAAAGAGTAGTTGGTCAACTTCTAGAAGAACTACGGGCAGATGGGGCAGTTGTTTTTCATGACATTAATACTAGCAAAGGCAATATAGACCACATAATCGTTTCCCCAAAGGGAGTATTTACGGTAGAAACAAAGACACGGAGTAAACAAGAATCTACTGATCGAATCACAGTAAAGAATAATAACGTCATAATAAAAGGATTTCCGATAGACAATAACCTAATCAATCAGAGCAAGGCAGAAGCAAATTGGCTCTTGGACTTTTTAAAATCCCGTACAGGTAGAACTTTTGATGTTCGTCCGATTATTCTTTTCCCAGGCTGGTATGTTGAATCGACAGCAACAAGATTATTCATGAAACAAGAAGGTATTTTATTGCTTAGTGCTAATGCGGTGATTGGCTACTTGAGTGCTTTTGATACAGTACTGAATAAAGAAGAGGTACAGTTAATAGGAGGTCTGATTGCAAACTATGTAAAAGAACCAAAACATTAATGAAGTATCCTTCAAATAATTACACTTTCGACGGTAAGACATATGCTCTCACGCGGATTAAAACAAATGATATTGAAAAATATGCTCCGATCAAACAGGTCTATGGTGTTATTTTTAATGACCAAAATGAAATACTCGTATGCAAACAAACGAGTAAGCATAGCTGGCACCTGCCTGGTGGGCATATCAAAGAAGGTGAGGCGTTTGAAGACGCACTCAAAAGAGAACTATTGGAAGAGGCTGATGTCACAGTACAACATATCCGACCGATAGGAGTGCAGAAAGTAACTGACCCGAGCGATCCAAATTTTATGCCAGGATATCAGCTCCGTTGCATTGCGATATTAAAAAAACTGTTGCCTCAAACGATTGACCCTGATTCACAAACACAATGGGAACGGATGTTTGTGCCTTCTGCTGATATCAAAAAGTATATCCAATGGGGCATCTCCGGTGATGCAATCAGCTCTCCTCACACATGTTACAATGTGGCAAGGTAACATGATACAGTAGTTAGATGACAGTACGAACTGCATACTTTTCCATGGAGGTTGGAATCTCCTCCAAAATACCAACATACTCGGGCGGACTCGGTGTCCTTGCCGGAGATCTGCTCAAAACAGCCGCCGACCTTGGTTATCCCATGGTTGGGGTTACGCTGCTCAACACCTACGGATATTTTTATCAAGCCTTTGAAGAGAATAGACAAGTGGAAGTGCCGGTGCGATGGAGTGTTGATGATTTTTTTCGCTCGTCAAACCAAAGAGTCACCATCACCATTGCCGGTGAAGAGGTAACGGTTGGTTGTTGGATCTATACGATCGAGAAAGATTTTCAAACCGTTCCCATCATTTTTCTCACCACAGATCTAGAAGAAAATTCACCCCAAGTAAGAGATTATACCCACAACCTGTATGGTTCTGGCACTGAGTATCGATTTGCGCAGGAGATGATTCTGGGGATTGGTGGTGTCAAAATGCTTAAGGCACTGGGTTTTGACCAGATAGAAAATTACCATATCAATGAAGGTCACGCTGCAATGTTAACGTTAGAGCTTATGGATACACTGCAGGACAAACAGGCTGTTCGGGATTTGTGCATATTTACCACACACACGCCCGTTCCTGCAGGACACGATATTTTTAGTACAGAAGTCGTTGATAAACTACTATCCCCTACCCTGATTCAGCATATTCCGGACGGCCTGCTTGCGGCAGGTACGCTCAATATGACTGAACTGGCACTCGAGATGAGCCGATTTCACAGTGCGGTATCAAAAAAGCACAAAATCGTTACAGAAGAGATGTTCCCAAACTATACGTTTGAGGCAATTACCAATGGCGCGCATGTGTATACCTGGACTGCACCGGTAGTTGCGGCACTCTACGATGAGTATATCCCGGGATGGCGTACTGATCCGCAGCAGTTGACACATGCAGATGCGATTCCATTGGAAAGGTTATTGGATACTCATAGAGCTGCAAAACAGAGAGTGATTGATTATGTTAACGCAACCATCAATGTTGGGTTTGATTATGATGATTTTACGATTATATGGTCACGACGGTTTACCGCATACAAACGGCCACTGTTATTGTTAGAAGATATAGAAGTGCTGCGTAAGATTGCCAATCGACATGGACGTATTCAAATTATTTATGCAGGAAAATCGCATCCACTTGATATAGAAGGAAAACAATTGCTCGAAACTGTCCTTTCGCATAAACAGATGTTAGATGATAGTGTTAGACTTACCTATGTTCCCAATTACGATATGTATGTTTCTGCGTTGTTTGTCGCCGGAGCTGATGTATGGCTTAATACCCCGATGCCCGGGAGCGAGGCGTCCGCCACAAGTGGTATGAAGGCCGCGTTTAACGGTGTGCCACAACTGAGTATCAATGATGGATGGTGGCTTGAGGGGTATGTGGAAGGCAAGACAGGTTGGCGTTTTGATGATGCAAGCCAGTTATATTCGGTTCTTGATACAGAGGTGCTGCCTTGCTTTTACAAAGACAAAGAGCGTTGGGCATCAATGATGCGGTCAATCATACAAATCAATGGGACGTACTTCAATTCTACTCGTATGTTGAGGGAATATATCGAAAAAGCGTATGCTTAGGAATCGTCTTCAGACTGTGTAGCGTTAGATCTCTCGACTGCGCTCGAGATGACAGCCAGGACGTTGTACATGCTGAGGAGACGAACCAGTCATCCAGACCTGGTGGAGGGATCTAGCTGGACCAAAGCTGGATCTGTCGACAAAGTCTGTCTGCGCGGGCAGAGAGGGTCGAGATGACGAATACAGTTCCATCTGCGGTTGTTTGTCATCCCGAGCGTAACCTGCCTTCGCAGGCAGGCCGAGGGATCTCTCCACCTGCCAGATTGCCTCCTCCACCTGGCTACTGAGTGCAACCGTCCATATTCTACGTTAAATGCTTGGATACGAGTTTGGTCATCTCAAACATATTCACTACATCTTTGCCGTCAAAGATCTTCTTGAGATTTTCGTCAGCAATAATGTTTCGCTTGTTCTCGGGGTCTTGTAAATTGTTCTCTTTGATATACACCCATAACGCTTTGGTAACTTCGGTTCTGGGCATGGGGCCCTGTCCTACGATAACTGCCAAATCTGAGCTTATAGTAACTGGCTTGGAAAGTCCTGCGTTTGCCATTCAAAACTCACCTCCTTTTGGTATTACATGATAGTAACTGTTTGGATATACGATTGTCTAGCAGGGTTCTAAGGAGGCAGGGACAAATTGCCGAAATTGTTTTTTGCACAACAGTCAATTGTCCCCTACACCTCCACGCGTAGCGATGGTTTAGTAGCGATTGCGGTTGCCACCACCATAGCCGCCTCCGCGCCGATCTCTATCTCGACCTCCGCCACCGCCACCTCGGTTATACCCCCCGGAGCGACCGTTGTTGTCTCGAGGAGTCATTGGACGCGCTTCATTGACGGTGATACTTCTACCATCAAAGGTTGAGCCGTTGAGTTGTTGAATTGCGGCGTTTGCTTCGTCTTGAGAAGCCATCTCCACAAAACCAAAACCTTTTGACTTATCGGTGAACTTATCTTTGATAATTACTGCAGAAACAACGGTGCCGAACTTCTCAAATGCTTCACGCAAGGTATCTTCTGTGGTATCCCAAGATAATCCGCCTACAAATAATTTTGTTGCCATATCACTATTCACCCCCTAGGTACCTCTCTATGTGTCTGATGTGATTATCTACAGTTAGAGAAAGTTATGTGTTTCAAAGTGAGGAAAACATATCAAACCAAAATAGTACAGTGTATATTAGCTATTTTGGTCATTATTACACAAAAACTTTAAAAAGAAAAGGAATTGTGTAAGCTGATTTGTAGTATGATGAAACAAATGCTCTTTTTGATAGACAAATTCTATTTGTTGGGAATCCCTCTCTTACTGTCTTTGGCTCACTATTTGGGGATGCGTTGGGATCTGCACTCCAAGACACGCATCCACCTTCTGCGCTCACTGACTGCTGGATTCTCGGTCGGATATGTATTTTTGATCCTACTTCCAGAAGTCAACTTATTAGGCACACAGCTTGCAGTAGACCCTATGGTGTTGGTATTGGCAGGGTTTGTCTTTTTTCACGTAGCGCACAAGTTTATCTTTTTGACTAGAGACAAACCGCACAAGGTACTGTTATTGGACGAGATCCATATTTTTACCGCAGGCTTGTATAATTTCTTGATCACCTTCTCTATGGTGGAGTTAATCACGCGAAACTTTTTCAAAGGTATGATTGTGTTTATGCTTATGTTGGTTCATACGGTGTTGGTAGAAATCTCACATGCAGAAACATCTCGTCAGTCCGAACACGCAAAAATGGTAAGCCTTATTATCGCAACGTTTTTGGGAGGGATGCTAGCCATTTTGGGTATTACAAACCTTAGTGTAACAACCTTCTTGTTTGCGGTCACCGTGGGGGCGATTATCTACATCGCTATCCGAGAAGAGATCCCGCGAGATTCTGCTACCAATCCGATTTATTTTATCCTCGGATCCAGTATTTTCATACTCTACTATTTCGCAGTAACAGCCATGGCGGTGTAATGCGTTCCGACTATTCCGACTCCGGGAGTCGGGCATTGCCAGATCAGGCTAAATAGGCTGTTCAAATTAATAAAGACCTTTTCAAATTGTTATGAGGATTAATAGCGTCTGCGGTGCTTGTTAACCAATTTCTGCTTCATCAGTTCTTTTTGGAGGGATGACTCTACCTTGGCCAAATCAACGTCTACAGGTCGTTCTTCGAGGAGTTTTTCTGCTTTGCGTCGGGCATCTTCTATCTTTGCCTCATCAAGCTCTTCTGCCCGTTCGGCCATGTTGGCCAACAACTCAACGGTGTTCTGGCTAACCTGCAATAACCCACCGTCGACAAAAAGCGGTATAGCATCTCCTCCACTTGGATAAATTACTACCTCGCCCATTCCGAGTGTGGACATGAGTGGCGCGTGATTAGGGTAGACGGTTATTTCGCCTTCTTTAGTGGGGATAGTAATTTTTTCTATAGTATCAGAGGCGAAAACTTCTCGTTCGATAGTAGTAACAACAACTCGTAACATGATTACTCCTTGTCGGCACGGGTGGATTCCTCGTGGGCCGCAATCACTTCTTCAATACTGCCTTTCATATAGAATGAATCTTCCGTGATATGGTCCAAACTTCCATTGATAATTTTTCCAAAACCGCTTACCGTCTCTTCGAGCTTGACATATTTTCCGGCATGCCCGGTAAACTGCTCTGCCACAAACATTGGCTGGCTTAAGAAACGTTGGATCTTGCGTGCGCGCGACACGGTAAGTTTGTCTTCTGAAGATAATTCGTCCACGCCCAAAATGGCGATTACATCCTGCAGGTCAGTGTAGCGCTGAAGAATTTCCTGTACATTTCTGGCAACGGTGTAGTGTTCCTGGCCGACTACTTCAGGATCAAGCGCCCGAGAGCTGGAGGCCAAAGGATCGACTGCAGGATAGAGTCCTTGCTCGGCAATGGCACGCGAAAGACTAATGGTTGAGTCCAGGTGTGAGAACGTGGTGACTGGCGCGGGGTCTGTCATATCGTCAGCAGGCACATAAATGGCCTGTAGCGAGGTAATAGAACCGGTTTTTGTAGAAGTGATACGCTCCTGTAGATCACCCATTTCTTTTGCCAGGGTTGGCTGATACCCTACAGCAGAGGGCACACGGCCCAAAAGTGCAGAAACTTCGGCGCCTGCCTGGGTAAACCGGAAAATATTATCTATAAACAACAACACGTCTTGTCCTTCCTCGCGAAAATGCTCAGCTATGGTCAGCCCTGTCAAGGCAACACGCAACCGCACGCCAGGTGGCTCATTCATCTGCCCAAACACCATGGCAGTAGAACTAATCACGCCTGATTCGGTGGTTTCTTTGATGAGGTCATTTCCCTCTCGTGTTCGTTCCCCTACTCCCGAAAACACCGATACCCCTTGGTGAAACGCCGCAATGTTACTGATGAGCTCTTGAATGATAACGGTCTTACCTACTCCGGCACCACCAAAAATACCAATCTTGCCACCCTTGAGAAATGGAGCCATAAGATCAATGACCTTTATGCCTGTCTCGAGTACCTGCGGTGTTGCTTCCTGTTCGACAAACGTCGGTGCAGGTTGATGAATCGCGCGCTGATGTGGACTCTCTATCGGACCTTTACCATCTATTGGCTGTCCAATCACGTCAAGCACACGACCTTTTGTAGCATCGCCTACTTGGATAGTAATCGGCGCTTGTGTATCCATAACAGGTAGTCCTCTACGTAACCCATCAGTTGACCCTAATGCAATACAACGCACAATATCTCCGGGAAGTTGTTGCTCCACCTCCAAGATGAGCGACGTATCCTGCACGTTGAGGGCGTTGTATATGGCGGGTGATGCTCCCTTAGGAAATTTGACATCAATGACGTTACCCAATATTTGATGAATAGTACCTGTTTGTTGCATAGGCTAGTTGTGTTTGATCCGCGCCGAATTAATCTCCGATAGTTCTTGCGTGATCTGCCCTTGTCGGGATTTATTATATTCTATCGTCAAGTCGCCTCTGATATCTTTGGCATTATCTGTGGCATTTTTCATTGCTACCATACGTGCGCTGTACTCCGAGGCAATAGTCTCAAGTCGGGTTTGAAAAATCTGTGTTTCTAGATAGCTTGGGATCAATTCGTCCAGTATCTGAGCTTCACTCGGTTCAAATGTAAATGTGGCAGATGTAGCAATTTCTGGTGTCAGATCAGTGATGTCCTCATGTGCGATCTGTAGTCCTTCCCAGTCCAGAGGTAGTAAAATGCTCGAGTGTGGGACCTGTGTAATAGCATTAACGAATACTGGATATACCATGAATACTTTACCAACCTTTTTTTCTAAGTATTGCTCGGTGATCAGCCTGACGATGGGGCGAATATCACCTGTGGTGGGCACTTCGGGCAAATCAGAAAAATCAGCAGTGATCTTGTAACCTTGTGCAATCATCAGGTCACGGAGTTTTTGACCAATGGTAACAAATTCGATCGTGTACCCATCAGCTGTAAGCTCTTGTTCAAACGTGTGGAGTCGACGCAAAATATTGGATGGCAATGCCCCTGCCAAACCTCGTTGAGGTGAAAACACCAACACAATCACATGACGGGAGTCGCTATATGTTGGATCGATAAACGGATTGACTGTTAGTGCGGAATCAAGAGACAGATGTAACATGATGTATCGTATTCGCCGGGCGTATTGCTTGCCTTTCTGGGCATTTTCCTGAGCTCTGCGCATGCGTGAAGCCGCCACCAGCTGCATAGCATTGGTGACTTGTGCGATATTATTGACTGAGCGTATTCGTTTTTTGATTTCTTTTAACTTACTCATTGGTAAACGTGGCGAAAAAGTCTGCGACGGCTTTTTCGTAGTCTTTGTGATCTAATCCTTTCCAATACAGTATAAATTGTTCTTTGAGTGATGACACTTCTTCCAACGGAGTAGAATCGAAAAAGCCATTGTTAACCGCGTATAGAAGAGCAATTTGCAGATATACATCAAGTGGTTGGTATTGCCTTTGCTTGAGGATCTCGCGGATGCGCTTGCCACGCTCGATACGCTGACTTGTACGCTGATCCAGATCACTGCTGCCAAATTGCGCAAATGCCTCTAGTTCCTTGAATTGTGCCAAATTAAGGCGTAGTTGCCCTGCGTTCTTTTTCATTTCTTTGATCTGTGCGGCGCCTCCCACGCGGGATACTGAGTTGCCCGGGTCAATAGCAGGGCGGAAACCCGCATTGAACAGGTCGTTTTCAAAATAGATTTGCCCGTCAGTAATACTAATAATGTTGGTGGGGATATAAGCGCTCACGTCGCTGAGTTGGGTTTCCACAATAGGCAGTGCGGTGATAGAGCCATTGCCATGATCTTTGTTAAGTCGGCATGAACGTTCCAGCAGCCGCGAGTGCAGGTAAAAAATATCTCCTGGGTATGCCTCACGTCCTGGTGGGCGTTCTAATACCAGCGAAATCTGCCGATACGCCCAGGCGTGTTTGCTCAGATCGTCATACACAACCAGCACGTCTTTGCCCTGTTCCAAGAAGTACTCAGCAATAGCAGTTGCTGAATATGGCGCCAAATACTGCAAAGACACCGAATCCGAAGCCGTAGCAGAAACGATAATGGTATAAGGCATGGCGCCCATCTCGTCCAATTTTTCCGCCAGTTGTGCTACGCGGGATTTTTTTTGTCCAATTGCTACATAGATACAAATGACTGGATTTTCTTCGAACTGCTGATTGATAATAGTGTCAACAGCGAGGGCTGTTTTGCCGGTATTGCGATCCCCAATTACCAGTTGGCGTTGACCTCGACCAATCGGGATCATGGAATCAACAGCCAAAATTCCTGTCTGAAGCGGAGTATCGACAGATTGTCGTTCCATAACACCTGGCGCAATACGTTCTACTGGCATGGGTCTGCCGTCTCCTGCAAACGCTCCCTTACCATCAATTGGGTTACCCAATGCGTCGATCACGCGTCCCATCATGTCCTCTGTAACATTAATAGACATAACTTCACCGGTAGTCTCAAACTGATCTCCGGTGCGTAGTTGTGTTACTTCCCCAAGAAAGATCGCACCGACCTGATTGGCCGATAGATTAAGTACCATGGCATATCCATTGCCGTCGACATGCGCCAGTTTTTCGCCCATCATTGCGTCAGGCAGTCCATTAAGCAAGATAAGACCGTCCTTGACTGTGGTTACGGTACCAATGTTTCGGACAACCGGTTTCTTGAGTTGGCTTGCTAATTGATCGGTAATTATTGCCATAGTTATGCTTCCTGCTGGGTTACAACATGCCTGCGTATAAGTTGGATTTTCCCTTTGAGCGAGGCGTCATACTGAAATCCCTGATATTCAAAAACAAAACCAGCAATCAGCGATGGATCCTGTATATATTCAATTTCATTGACCTCCGGATATTTCTCTTGAATTTTGGTGAGCAGGGTATCTTTGTCCTGCTGACTCAAATCACCAGAGTATCGTACTTCGGCAACAGTACGTTCCAGAGTAGCATCAGATAGCTTAGACATAGGTTATGTTTTGGCTCGCTTACAGGCGAAAATCCTCTACAGCGGCGGCTAAGATCCGTTTCTTTTCTTCGTCGGTGAGTGATGTTGCCAATACTTTCTCTGTCATTTCTATTGCTGTTTCACGCGCCTGGTGCTTGGCTTCTTGCTCGAGAGTTTCCTCTTTTATCTGAATCTCTTCTTGTGCTTTTTTCAATAGATGATCGGCTTTGGTCTTTGCTTCTTGTTCGAGCTGTTGTTTGATTGCTTCTCCTTGTTTCTTCACGTCATCCATCATTGAAGCGGCTTCTTTTTGAAATTCAGCCGTCATCTGTGCGCGCTCAGCTTCGATAGCTGCTTTTTCCTGCTCTATTTTTTTGGCAAGCTCTTCTGCCTCTGCTATTTGTTGGCTACGCTTTTCGAGCATACCAACGACAGGTTTGTATAGGAACTTCTTGAGAATGACCAGAAGTACAAAAAAGTTCACGAGCTGGGCCCCTATTAATAGTGGATCAATTCCTAATTTGTCCATAATATTTGTGACGCATCGGGAACTATCTGTGTGAGCATTAGCTTACAAAGATAATAATCAGTGCGATAACCAACGCATAGATGGCCACTGCTTCGGCAAAGGCAATTGCAAGAATCATATTGGTCTGAATCTTTCCGCTGGCTTCGGGGTTTCGACCGATTGCCTCTAGTGCGCCTTTAGCAACGAGTCCAATACCTATACCAGGGCCGATAGCACCCATACCGATGGCAAGTCCTGCCGCAAGTTCCTTTAAAGTAAATGCGTCCATAGTAACACCTCCTCGAGATTAATGATGTTGTGTTGCAATAGTACAAAAAACCAACGTCAACATAGCAAACACTAACGCCTGAATAAATCCTACAAATATCTCCAGCCCGATAAATGGTACAGGGATGAGTAGCGGTATTAATGCTCCCATGACCAGTAGCAACACTTCTCCGGCAAAGATATTACCAAATAAACGAAAAGAAAACGAGATGATTTTGGAAACCTCACTAATCAATTCAAGTATGCCTACAAAAAAGTTAATAGGGTTGGATGTATTAAAAAATTTCTTGAGGTGAGTTCCAATGCCTAGATTCTTGATGCCATAGTAGTGTGCAGCCCCCACCGAAACCAGCGCCAATGCAATGGTTGTATTCAAGTCTGCTGTAGTTGCCCTAAACAGTGGTGTAAGCGTAGGATGATCCTCTTCTTCCTCAGCATGTTCAACTGTTTCTGTCGCTTCTACCTCGTGCACAATCCCTATGCCAGTCAGTCCTGGCAAAAGACCGAACCAGTTAGAAATAAGCACAAACAAAAATATCGTTGTGATAAGGGGAAAGAACTCGCGTGCATGATCCGGTGAGATCTGCTTGGAGAGATTGTACATGGCCTCGATAGGCAACTCTATGACAGACTGAAGTTTGGATGGGATGAGCTTCTTTTTTGCGTTGTACAAAAGTGCAAGCATGATGATAAGTGCGGAAACAATCACAGTTGTTATGAGAGAATTGGTAATAGGCTGGCCCCACAACTCGAATATTTTTTCAGCTGCCAAAGATATCTCATGCATACGCACATACATAGTAACACTAAGTGTCAATCGTTATAAATCAGGTATAGACGATCGGATGTCCTTTTTGTACACTTAGCCAATGGCTCATCAAGAAAACTGCGAAGCTATTATTATCAGTTGTATTGACTTTCGTTTCCAGGAGTATATTCATGAGTGGGTGCAGCAACACCATCAAGAACAAAGTCATGACCGCGTCGCTCTTGCTGGTGGTGTGTTTGATTTCTATTCAATTTTAAAACAAGTAGAGATATCAGACAGACTACATCATATCCGCAAAGTAATACTGCTCAATCACGAGGATTGTGGCGCGTATGGCGCGGCTGGCACATACGAACGGCACAAGCACGACCTCGAGGAGGCGGAGAGAAAAATCGAAGCACTATTTCCACACCTGGACGTTGAGACATATTACGTGCATCTTGATGGGACGTTTGAAGAAATATCCAGAACCAATCGCACACCAGCCGCTTAACACTTCTACGCATTTTCGGTAACCTCAGACTCTTGCTGCACGTTACGGGAGGCGAAAAATTCTTCTATTCGTTTGGCCAATTCATATGGGTCCACTTCTGGTTTGAGGAAAAACGCCTGGGCTCCCGCAGTCATAGCTTCCTTGATAATGCTTTCCTGTCCCAGGTTGGTTAATACAATGACCGCTATATCTCGCGTTTCGTCGCTATCCTTCAATTGCCGAAGTAGCGCAAGTCCGTTTTTTCCGGGTAGCATGACGTCAAGCAGAATCAATTGTGGTTTGTGTTGGGTAGCTAATTGAAAACCTTCCTGGCCGTCCGCGGTAGTGAATACACTAAAACCCGACGTGGTCAAGACTCGCTGATACAATTCGCGAATGTAATAGTCATCTTCAATAATCAGAATATTGAAATCCTTTTTTTCCATGGGTGATTTGTACTAACAGTGTAATACTAAAACAGTATTTTGAGAAGACCAAGAATCCCCTGTTTCCAGGGCACACGATGCGAAACACCTGATTGCTGAGAAAACTCTTTCTCGTGCTCCAGGTACCAGCGGTAATTTCTGAGCAGCGCATCCTGATTGGAGAATCGAGGCGAAAAACCTAATACTCTTTCGGCTTTTTCGATAGAAACAAACGAATCTTTGGACGCGGTTTCATATACCCACTCGTATAATGGCGACAGGTGCAAGTATTCAAGCACTTTGAGTACCCAGATGACAGGCGTTGCCGGAAACGCAATAATCTTTTTATTAAACCCTGCCTCATCCAATACTGCTTGAAAATCCTCTCGCAGACCGTTGAATTCTTTGGCACCGATGTTAAACGTATCATTAGCAATCTCGCAGGGCTTCATAGACACTAGGTATATTGCTTCGCACAAATCCTCCACATCCAGAAGCTGATATTTGGTTTTCCCTCGACCCAGCACCGGAAAATTCTTGCCGCTTTTTGCCCAGTCATACAAAAGAGCAAAAACACCCAATCGTTCGGGACCGATGAATGATTTGGGCCGTACTATGGGAACGCACATACCTTTGGCGCGAAACTCTTCGCATACTTTTTCCGCATCAACTTTTGAAACTCCATACGGACCAACACCCTGCAATTCATCAGTTTCGAGTAATGGGTGGTGATCCGGGATACCATACACCGCGGTAGAAGAAACGTGTACCACGCGATCTATCTGCGCTGCACGTGCTGTTTCCAATACCACGCGTGTGCCGTCTACATTGGTAGAGTAGATTTCTTCGGGAGAGTATAGAGGCAACGCAGCCGCAGAGTGCACAACTACATCCACTCCTTCCAATGCTTTGGTCATAGTAGCTGCATCGCGGACATCTCCATGTATCACTGTAATTTGATCTTTTTCTGGATATGTAAAATCAGCAATATCCAAAGATACAACGTGCTGATTTTGTTTGAGGAGGTAGCGAATAAGATTGATTCCCAAAAAGCCTGCGCCACCGGTAACGAGAAACGTTTTTGTATGTGTACTGGTATCTGACATATACGTGCTACTCGGTCCACTATATCATACAATGTACCTACTATGGCTACACTTATTTTTGATTTCGATGGCACATTGACGGATTTTCGCGATCACTGGGGGCTCATACAACAGATTATTAATACCGTTTTGGCTCGTCATGGCATTGCATCCATCCCTCCTGAAGAATTCAAACATATGCGTGATCACTCGTTGTGGCACATAGTACGTCAGGCAGGGATACCATTCTATAAACTGCCTGTTGTATTAAGACAAGTACAACAAGACCTCAGAGAGCAATTGCCACTACCCCACCTCTATCCAGGCATACAAGACGTATTGAAACAACTTCACAATAGTGGCGTGCAAATAGGCATTGTAACGTCAAACGTACAAACCGTTGTCGACCGATTTCTAGCACAAAACGACCTTACGGATAACATGGCTTTTAGCCATGCAAGCTCTAATGTATTTGGTAAGCATAGAGAGCTGCGAAAAATACTGCGTCAGTATTCGCTGAATCCTCAGGACGTCTGGTACATCGGGGATGAGATCAGAGATATTAAGGCTGCGCGCAAGGCAGGTATCAAAATCGCATCGGTGGTTTGGGGGTTGAATACACAACAAGCATTAGCCCGCTACCAACCAGACCGGATACTACATAAACCAGAAGAACTCCTTACCTTGATTGCATGAGATTCCTCGTCCCGCCAAAGGGCGGACAGGCTACGCTCGGAATGACTGACACCCTAGATGTAACTGTATTCGTCATCTCGACCTTACCTAACTCGTCATCTCGAGTTTATCGAGAGATCCCTTCTGTACATACGTAAAATCCTTCTGGATCCTCCGATAGAGTCTCGATACTCCTCCGACACATGTCGGGAGTCCTCGATGAATCGAGATCGACTCATCGAGAGTCATCGGACCTGCGTGCGCTGGGATGACGGAAACGTACCCACGCCTTGTCATCCCAAATTTAATTTGGGATCCAGTCCTGATTCAATCTGGATCCTGAATCAAGCCTGCCCTGTACTTGATACAGGGTTCAGGATGACAACCTCCCAACTTTACAACGGGCCGTAGGAATGGCGAACCCGCTTACACTTTCTCTTGCAGCTCTGCCAAAAACGCAATCAATTGTTCCGAAATAACATCGATCGGTTGTTCACCATCGACAGTATACAATATCCCCTGTTCTTGATAATGCGTCACCACAGGAGAGGTTTGCTCGTTATATACCTTGAGACGATACCAGGCTCGCTCTTCACTATCATCAGAACGTTGATAGAGTGCCCCACCGCAGATATCACAGATATTTGCCTGCTTTGGCGGGTGAAAATCAACATGAAAGATGTGCTGATCGTTTTGCGAACATATTTTGCGCCCGCTGATCCGCCTGACTACAGACTCGTCGCTTACGTCAATATAAATAATGGCATTGATACTCCTGTTAAGTTCTTCTAGTTTTTCTTCTAAGAGTAGCGCTTGATTAAGCATTCGAGGAATCCCATCAAAAATAATCCCTGACTCAAGATCAATCTCACGGAGCGCTTCTTGTACAACCCACAAGATTAGTCCGTCAGGTACCAGATCGCCACGCTCAAGAGATTGCTTAATACTGCGGCCAATGTCAGAATCATGTTGAGCAAATTTGCGCAGCAATGTCCCGGCCGTAAGTAACGTAAGGTCGAAGTGTTTCGCCAATAACTCCCCCTGCGTACCCTTACCTGATGCAGGTTTGCCAAGTAAGATGATGTCCATCATGCGTATTGTACACTCTTTTACCCTTTGACAGGTAGAGCTATTACTTGATATATGTTACAGATGCAGGAAATCTACGTTATTGGCCATACAAATCCAGATACAGACTCAATCGTGAGTGCCATTGCTATGGCTGATTTTTTGAACCGCTTTAATACTACTGATGAGTATGTCCCCGCTCGCGCGGGTGAGTTAAACAGCGAAACTGAATTCGTAATGGAGCGGTTTAGTGTAGAAACACCAATGTTTATTAAGTCTATCAACGGGCACAAAGTCTTTTTGGTAGATCACAATGAACGATCCCAATACTACAATGGCATCACTGTCGATGACATCATTGGTATTGTTGATCACCACAAGATTAACTTCCAAAACTCACATCCGATCGAAAGTCACTTGCGCCCTTGGGGTAGCACATCCTCGATCGTATACGATTTGTATGACAAGTATGGAATATCTTTGCCAGACCGACTTAAGCCGATACTGCTTTGTGGAATTTTGTCTGACACTGTAATCTTGCGCTCGCCTACTACCACCAAGTATGACAGGGAAATTGTGGAGATTCTGTCGAAGGAACTCGGAATCGATTACCAACAACTAGGCATGGAGATGTTCACTGCTAAGGCGCAGCTTGATGACAAAACCCCTGAGCAAATTCTGCATAATGATTTTAAAGTATTTGAGATGGGAGAGCACATGCTCGGTATTGGACAGGTAGAAACTCCGGATCTTACCCTGTTGAAGACCCGAGTACCTGATTTGCTGAGCATCATGAAAGAACTCAAACAGGAAAACAATTATTTTGCTCTTGTCTTGATGCTGACAGATATCATTAACGAAGGCTCTCAGTTGCTTGTGGTATCCGACGATATAAAGCTTTTTGGAGACATATTTGAGACAACAATACAAGACAATATCAGTGCATTTATTCCTGGCATGTTGTCCCGCAAAAAACAAGTTGTACCGCAACTTACTCAAGCACTTGCTGAATAACGATACACGCGGATTTTAGGAAAAGAGGTTAGTCAAACGAGAGGTAAGATCATCAAACACCCTCAGAACCGATTCAAAGAACGAGTGTAAGAAAGAGGTGCTAGCGGTTTCATTTATTGTTTCTCTTGTTTCGTCCTGAGTAGTCACTTCAACCTGATTATCAACTGTTACTGATGAATTGCTTTCTCCCTCAGATTGAACTGTTACCTTGGTTGACGAAGAGGTGTCATCCAAAGGGTTAGTAAGTTGAGAATCTGGAGGAGAGTACTCAAACGTTCCTTCCTGTGTCATTACCACGTCACCATTGACCGACACATGCACATTTCCGGTAGAATCTTTTACTTCGAGATTGATGTATGAGTTGGTAGGCACGTCAAGATCGATTGAAGTTTCAGCCCACGCGGGAAGAGGGAACAAGACCGCAGATACAAAAAGCACCAAGATCAAGAATCCTTGCTTTTTCATAATCTAAGGATATACCAATCACACAAATGCGTCAAATTAGAAACAACTATAGGCGTTGTTTGTGTGGTATAAGCATCTAGAAACTAATGGTTTTTTCATTTATAATACATCTATCTTGTATCTTGGGCGATTAGCTCAGCTGGCCAGAGCGCTTCGTTTACACCGAAGATGCCGG
>CAZQWJ010000014.1:0-24488 GCA_964597265.1 uncultured Candidatus Saccharibacteria bacterium | reverse complement strand
TCTTTCATCTTTTATCTTTACTCTACCATCATAATGGGTGGTACCATCCTTCGACGAGCTCAGGACAAATTGTCCTACGATAAGCTCAGGACAGATTGTCTTACGACAAGCTCAGGACAAGTCCGTCGGCGAGCTCAGGACAAATCCGAATAGGATTTGCCTGCACTTAGGGTCCCTGCAGTGATGCAGGGTTTTGTATTTTTATGGAGCGAACACTGATAGAAGCATTACAACAACATATTGACCAGAAAGTTCTCGTACAGGGTTGGGTGCAAGCAATCCGCGCCCAAAGCAAGATCGCCTTTTTGGTACTCCGTGACCGGACAGGTATCATACAAGGCGTTGTCACGCAGGAGGACCAAGAGCTGTTTGGTACTGCAAGCGAATTGACCCTGGAGTCTGTGGTAGAGGTAGAAGGCACGGTTGTGGCTAACCAACAAGCCACGGTAGGATACGAAATTCAGGTTGAAGCGTTGCGAGTGCTGTCTGCGGCTGATCCGCACTTACCCATCCCGGTGGTTACGGGCAAAGGTGGTGAAGAGCCGGAGGCGGCAGTACGTTTTGACTGGCGATGGCTTGATTTGCGAAAACCCGAACGCCAAAAGATCTTCAAGGTATGGACTGCGTTGGAAGAAGGGATGCGCGAGTATTTTGTAGACAACGGGTATGTGCAGATATACACACCTTCTCTGATGAGTTCTCCGAGCGAGTCTGGGTCTGAGGTGTTTGAGGTACAGTATTTTGACCGCAAGGCGTTTTTGGCACAGTCGCCGCAGTTTTATAAACAGATCGCCATGGCGGCAGGGTTTGAACGTGTGTTCATCGTTGGGCCGGTTTTTCGGGCGGAGCAGTCGTTCACGTCGCGGCATATGACTGAGTTCACAGGCTGGGATTTTGAAACCTCTTTCATACAATCTCATCACGACATCATGGCTGAGGAAGAAAACATGCTCGTGAAGGCGTTTGAAAAAGTAAAAGCGATGGTTGATCCTGATACTGTTGTGCCGACTACCCCTTTTCCAAAACTGACTATGGTTGAGGCCAAGGAAAAGCTCCAGCAAAAAGGTATCCCGAGTGAAAAAGAACACGACCTGAGTCCTGAAGAAGAGCGAGTACTTTCGGAGATCGTCCACGAGGAACACGGCCATGATTTTGTGTTTGTGACTGATTGGCACATCTCAGCACGGCCGTTTTATCACATGCGTCATGCGGACCAACCGGATCGTACCAAAAGCTTTGATTTGCTATACAAGGGATTAGAGATCACCACCGGCGCGCAGCGGGAACATCGGTATGACATACTCAAAAAGCAAGCAGAAGAAAAAAGCATGGATATTGCGTCAATACAGTATTATCTTGATTTCTTCAAATACGGCTGCCCGCCACATGGCGGTGCCGGTATCGGCCCAGGCAGAATCATCAAGCAATTGCTGGATATTGCGAATGTAAAAGAAGTGACGTTTTTGCCGCGCGATGTTCGCCGTCTTAACCCATGAGCGTGTTTGATCGCATTGTTGATACCCTCAAAAACCAATCTATCGAGTTTGACCTGTTGACCCATGAGCCGGTGCATACCAGCCAGGAGGCTGCGGCAGTGCGTGGGTCTGAGTTAGATCAAGGTGCCAAAGCATTACTGTGTATCGCAGACGGCACGCCGGTGTTACTGGTGGTGCCAGGATCTCAAAAAGTAGATACGCGCCGCTTCAAACAGGCGTTTGGTTTCAAAAACCTACGTTTTGCCACCACGGACGAGGTGCTTGCAATCACCAGCGTTGCGGTTGGTGCGGTACCGCCGTTTGGTTCAGCGATGCAGGTGCAAACATACACCGACCAATCCCTGTCACATAACGAATACATCGCCTTTAACCCCGGCCTGCATACACGCACGATTGTGATGACGTATGCTGATTTCATACAGGTGGAGAATCCACTCCTCGGCGATTTTATACGACTCTGATAGAATAGGTTGATGGTACATGCACGTCTTCGTTCTTCTGTGACTGTTTTGTTTCTCATGCTCTTGGTGAGTGGGAGTTTTGCACATCGTATTTCTTCGCAGGCTTCATCTAACTGGAAGTCGCGTAGTCTATCCGCCACTGCGCTTACTGTCGCTACTAATACTTCAGCTGCGTTTGCAAGTGATGCTGTTTCCTTGAGTCTCCACAAGCCGCAACGTTTTCCGTATCGTGTCGTAATAGAGGCACCTCCTGCGATAACCGCCAAAGCGGCATATGTCTGGAGTCCACAGACCAATCATGTGTTATATGAAAAACAGAGTAACGAGTCGTTCCCCATTGCGTCGCTGACCAAGATAGCATCCGCTTTGACTGCATATCAAACAATTGACCTAGAGGAAACCTTTTCTACGCCTTCAACGGTGGGCGGGGTTATTGGCTCTACCATGGGACTTATGCCGAATGAACAAATTGCCGGATGGGATCTTATGAGAGGGATGCTTATCGCCTCGGGCAATGATGCGGCATTCACACTTGCTTCGGCTCATCCGCAAGGCTACGGGGGTTTCGTGTCGCAAATGAATACGATTGTTGCGGAGTTAGGCTTGACTGAGACGCATTTTACCAATCCAATTGGATATGACGACGCCCAAAATTTTAGCTCTGCGTCTGATGTAGCCATGCTCAGTTGGCAGTTGCTCAGAAATCCTATGTTGGCAGATATCGTCAAAACGCAGGAAGCAACTGTGTTTGGTGACGGTGGGCACATGGTTCATGCCATACAAACTACCAATGCCTTGCTGCAACGTGACCCAACGATCACTGGTGTCAAAACAGGGACTAGCCAGACTGCCGGACAAAACCTGGTTATCTCGCAGGAACGTGACGGTCACGTTACCATAGTTGTTTTATTAGGTTCGACAGAACGTTTTACTGACGCCCAAAAATTACTTGATTGGGCTGAACGGGGGTTCATCTTGTAACCTGATAGTTTTTTGATAACGAGCGGAGCTTCTCGGGGAATGATGACTGGTTCGTACGTTCATTAACCTGATGGTGCGTTCTACTAGCTTATAGCAACAGCCGTTGAGAATTTAGTCGGACCATGCATATTGTTTAGATTTGGTTACGTGCTCATATTAAGTTACAAGTGTTAGGTTAAGACAAGATAAAAGTGTAGTACTGCTTTGCGACGTGACGAATCCTCTCTATTCACATAATTTTATCCTGATGCAAATGTTGTACTTATAAAGTGAGGTTGCGGATATATTTTAGTTGATTTTTTTAGGTCGGCTGAGTCCCTTATATGACATCATAGTAATAGGAGTTTACAAGGCTGACATGCATCTCGATCTTGAAATCCAAAGAGTTGTGGGCAATTTATCTATTGATAAAGGCGCAAAATCGATTTGAGGTAATTATATTGATATAAAAGAACATTATAGGCATTGACGCGTGTCACATGGGATCATATACTCGAGGTTAAACGAATGTTAAACTCACTTGAAATATTATGAGACGAATCAATGGTTTAGAATCTACAAGTAGTTCGAGAGTGTCACGTCTGAAATCTTTTCTGGTTACACATAAAACCAAGATAGCTATCCTTTTATTAGTTGCAGTGTTTCTCTTTGGATTTTCAAAAACTCGCGCGGATAAGAATACGGACCAGACAGGAATGGTGGGTACTCCAATTACCATCAACCGCTCAATGGATCTACGTGCAAAGAATGCGGATGGCGATACACTTGTACAGACCGTGAATGTCGCGGTTACCAGCGCACAGTTGCAGGAACGTGTGCTAGTACGGGGTAACTGGATTAAAGCGCGAGAAGGTAAGCTTTTCCTCATTCTTAACTTAGATATCAAAAACGACATCAACGCAACATTGTATGCTGTGTCTCAGGACTGGGTACGTCTCATAGAGCATGATGACAAGAAGAAAGCTCCGACTGCGCACCAAGGTATGGTTGAGATCCGTCCGTTATCCACAAAAGAAACAAATGTTGGTTTCATCGTTGATGAAGGGCAGAAACAGTTTCTGCTTGAAATCGGGTCAACGGACGGGATAGGGGAATTGATTGAGATCAAATTTTAGTGCGGCTATAGCTGCACTTATGGTACGAAAAATTTAAAAGTATCATTTAGTCACAAGGGAGGTGATAAAGAATGAACAAAAAACTCGTAACTCGAATGACAGGAATGGCCGGTGCAGGTTTGCTTATTGCGCAATCCCTGTTACCAGCATTCGCTGCTATCAACATCAGTGTTAGTGGTAATGGTTATGGTTCCAACAATGATGCGGACTTCAACTATTCCACCCAGACCACGGTTTCCCAGAGTAACAATGTATCCGTGAATAACAAGATAGATCAGGATGCAAATACCGGAGATAACACTGTGTCAAAAAACACTGGTGCTGATATAGACGTCCAGACTGGTGATGTCACACAGACAGCTGAAGTAACAACAGTAGCAGGTGCTAATAGTGCTGTTGTTGAAGCTTGTGGTTGTGACCTCGACCTCGTAGTCGCCATCGAAAAGAATGGAGCGGATACCAAAAACGATGTTGACTTCGATCTGCAGTCTGGCAAACAACTCTTCCAGACCAATTATGTTGATGTCAAAAATGACGTTGACCAAGATGGTAACACCGGAGATAACGAAATCGATAAGAATACCGGTGGTGACATTGCATTGACGACTGGAGATGTTGACCAGGCGATTTCACTGACAACCGAAGCTGGCTTGAATGTTGCAAGCTTAGGTAGCAGTGACGGTGGCGTTGATCTCGAACTGGTTATTGCCGAAAACGGTGCAGATTCGCGAAATGATCTCGATGTAACACTCGAACTGTATACCGTGGCAGCTCAGAACAACAGCGTTGACGTTTACAACGATGTTGATCAGGATGCGCTTACCGGCAAAAACGATGTTGATGCCAACACTGGCGGAGATATCGATGTAGAGACTGGTGGTGTAGATCAGGCTATCGAAGTCTGGAACGGAGTCGGTTTCAACGCTCTCGAAGTCGATGAGTGCTGCGAACTTGAGGGTGAAATCGTTGTCGACAAGAATGGAGTAGATACCAAGAACGATGTTGATCTCGACATTGAGTTTGGATCTGAATACTTCCAGGCTTGTGGCGGCGAACAAGTAACCGGCCTTGCCAAACTTCTCAATCGTTTCCGAGGTGGCTGTGATCTAGACAACAACCTAGATCAGGATGCCGAAACCGGAAAGAACGATGTAGAGAAGAACACTGGTGATGATTTGACCACTGGCGACGTAGATCAGTTAATGACTGTTGAAAACGAAGCTGGGGCAAACGTTATCGGTGAGGGTGCTGGCTCTCACATGACAGGCGAGAACGTCAGTTTTCTGACAATTCTCGTTGAGATGGTGTTGGGTTAAGCATCAACGGGTAATCCTTCTCAGTAATGAGAGGGTACCCGCTTCCTCAAAAGGAGTAATTTTTGAGGAGACGGGTGTCCTAAAGGACAGAATAAACTATGCGTACAAAACATCGGTCATACAAAATACTTAATTTGTTTTTGATTTTTGTGTTGGTGATTAATGTGTCGAGTCTTGCGACGGCAGATGTTGCTGCGTCTTTGGTGTTTCCGACTGCGCCGACGGCACCAACGGCTCCGAGTGCACCGTCCGCGCCAAGTGCTCCAACCGCACCAACAGCTCCATCGGCACCATCAGCTCCTTCGGTGCCAACATCTCCTACTCCGCCTACCCAAGCGCCAAGTGCTCCGTCAGCGCCAAAACAGCCCAAGCAGTATACCCAAAACCCAACGCCGACTCCAACGGAATCTCAGTCGCAGCCTCAGGCACCGTCACAACCCCAACAACCAGCGCCTGCGACACCCCTACAAGAGCAGACCTCTTCTCAGGGAACAACTTCATCGCCAACCCAGTATAGCGATACCACCGGCAAGCAGGACGGTGGGTACGGTGTTGGAGACGCTGCCATTGCCACGGGGAATGCTGATGTAACAGCCAATCTTTCGACACAGGCAAACACAAATGCATATACGTCCTTACCCAAAACATCTGACGTAACTACTGAAATGTACAAAAACGGTGCTGATTCAACCAATGTTATTGATTATTCCGGCTCAACATTAGAAGAGGTATATCAGCAGAATAATTTGCTCTTGTACAACGACATGAATGTCGAGGCAAATAGTGGCGACAACACGATTGCCAAAAATACCGGTGGTTCCAACACCATCACCACAGGTGATGCCACAGCGCAGGTGAATGTATTCAACTTTGGTAATGCGAATTTTGCCAACGTAGCCGTGGCAGAGTTTGATGCATATGACACCACTGCCGGAGATATTTATCTAGATACGCTATCGTACGCACCTGCGCAATCATTAATTGCCAATACCAACGGAAACGGCGCAGGTTCATCCAATACCACACAGGTAGGTACCGGCTCTACGGTATTGATCTTTCAGGATAACTTTGCCGAGGTAACCAATGACGTTGATATTGAAGTCAACACCGGTGATAACGAAATTACCAAGTCCATGGGTGATTCCAGTATTACTACTGGTGACGCCAACGTATTTGCCAATATTGTGAACTTTCTCAATACAAACTTTGTCGGATTGGGCAACCTGTTGGTGGGTGTTGTCAATATTTTTGACGGGTATCAGGGTGACGTGTACTTGCCAGATACCAACAACCTTGCTCTGACAAATCCTAATACCAGCATCACATTAGAAAACAACGGTGCAGGATCAGCTAATGGAGTAACGGTCACTGACGAAGAACTGATGTTTCTCACCCAAAACAATACTGCGGTTATCAATAATACTGTTAATATAGACGCGGTAACAGGCGAAAACGATGCCAGTAAAAACACCGGCGGCAACATTGCAGTCAAAACCGGAAATGTTGATTCACACGTTTCCACTACCACTGTTGCGGGTCAAAACTTTATTGCCAATGACAGCACTATTAACCTAGTATTTGTAAACAAAGACGGTGTTATTACGCCGTACTATGTCGATTTGGCAGGTAACCTGATGCCGGTACCACAAGTGTATGCGGGTATTGGAGGTAATGGTGCATACAGTGAAAACATCATTGCGACCAGTGATGTAGATGTGGTGGATATTACTCAAAATAACACGGCCGTGGTTAACAACAATCTTAATATAAAAGCAAATACAGGCGGCAATACCGTTGACAAAAACACCGGTGGGAATATTGCAATAGAAACCGGCGATGTGTCAGTACTCGCTTCTATCACAAACTTTGTTGGCAATAACTTCATCGGAAACAATCTCGTGGTCACATTTGTCAATGCGTTGGGGGATTGGGCTGGATCTGTCTTGCCTAGTTGGGCGCAACCAAAAACAGAAAATGATATATCAGAGCAAGATGTGTTAGCTGATACTACCCAAGATACCAAGCCGGCAGCGCAAAAACAAACTACCTCACAGGAAGTAGCTGACCAAGACGCATCGCAGCCGAATGAATCTGCTCAAGAGAATAACGACCTTTCAGCTACCGGACACGAAACACCTGCATCGGGCGATTCCTCGGACAAACCAGCACTAGCACGTTTCTCTGTGTCAGGAGTTTTGGGGATGGTCGGTCTTACGTCAGGAGACGATGGTTCCGAGGATGGACAGGGTCAAGAAGGTGTTTTGGCTGGTGGAGTAAGTAATACGATTCCAGTATATCACCCGACTATTGATACGTCTTCAGCCGCCAAAGCTGCTATCGATTTTTCACAGATTAACCCATTGAAGTTGATAGCAGTCGCCGGTTTGATACTGGTAGTCAACAGTGAATTGAAGAAGAAATTACTGCCCTTCTTATCAGCATAACGTTGAGGAGGTGAATGTTTGATGACATACATAATCAGGGAAATGAAAAAGAGATCCAGCTGGTTCGTACAGAAGGTCGTTTCATTAGGGATGACCGGAGCTTTGCTGGTTTCGATGTCTACCGGGACGGTCTCTGCCGGTCTTCAGATTAATATCAATGGTAACGGGACTGATTCAAACAACAGTGCCCAATTTACCATTTCTCAGCAGACAAGTATTTCTCAAACTAACGCGTTGGATATCACAAACGACGTAGAGAGCAATGCTAATACCGGCGGTAACACGGTTTCTAACAATGTAGGGGACGTAACGATACAGACTGGAGACATTACATCTTCTACCAGTATAGTGAACGAAGGTGGAACCAATAAGGCTACAGCCGGCTGTGATAGCTGTCACTTAGGAGATGTGTCAGCAACCATTGCAAAGAATGGAACAGGATCCAAAACAACGCTTGACCTTACTGCCGAACAAAATACACAGGTTGTGCAGCAAAACAATGCACAGGTGAAGAATATCGTTGACGCTGACCTAAATACGGGATTTAACGAGTCCAAGAAGAATGTAGGCGATAGCAAGATTCGCACGGGTGATATTACCGCCAACGTCACATACCACAACAAAGTGGGGAAGAATATTTACAAAAATCCCGCTACGTCAAACAGTTGGAATGTCGGTGTTGATATTTTTGGCAACGGTGCGTATTCTCATGTGCAGGTGGGTTTGGCGTTTGACACCACCAGGTTAATTGATCAGATCAACAATGTTGATTTGCTTAATATCACCAAGATTGATGCCAACACTGGAGGTAATGAGTGTCTCAAAAATGTTGGAGATTGCGATATTATCACTGGCAAAATAGCAATTGGAACAGCGATTGGCAACGTCGGTGGTATCAATCACGTATCTGATGGCAAAGGCGATAAGGATATACCAACACCGCCTGATGACGGAAATGGAGGTACGCTACCGGATGAGGAAAAACCCTCCAAGGATGATGATAAAAGCGTGGTTGATAAGATCAAGGATATTATCTTCCCACCAGCAGAGGCTGCAACTGACGATCAGGTACTAGGAGCAATAGAATTGCCAACAACTGGATTAGGCGAGTTGCCGTATGTAAGCTGGGCGGAAGCGCTCACCGGGTTGTTTCTGGTCGCACTGGGAGGATACATGAGACATTGGGTTTCGCGACTACAGAAACGGCATGTGGCAGTATAAGCAAAAAGACTAACTCTACCATCTAAACTACGGTTTATGTTGCGTGTGAGGTTAGTCTTTTTGTATGTTATATTTAAGAAGATGATGCGTTTGTTTATCCCGCACCATAAAAATAATCATCGGCCGTATATCCTTCGTTATCAGTCTCTTTCGCTTATTATTGCGGTGGTACTAACCTTTCAGACACTGATCAATTTTTACTATCTTGGTACGCCGCGTGTGCTTGGGTTTGCCACAAGTATCTCAAAGGAAGAGATCATTACTCTTACTAATGGCCAGCGGCAACGCAACGGCGCAGGAGCGGTAACGGAGAACTCACTGCTCAATCAGGCGGCTTTGCTCAAAGCACAGGATATGTTTAGTGCTAACTACTGGGCACACACTAACCCCAGTGATCCACAAAAAGATCCGTGGTATTGGTTTGATCAGGCCGGGTATGAATATTACATGGCAGGGGAAAATCTGGCTATGAATTTTGATACATCTGCTGGAGTGATCAATGGGTGGTTGAATAGCCAAAGCCATCGAGATAATATGCTCAACCCCAATTACACTGAAATAGGTATTGCCGTGGTCAATGGAGTATTACAGGGGGAAGAAACCACGCTCGTGGTGCAATTATTTGGACGTCCGCTTGGGGCGACGGTGGTTGCATCCAACCAGCAACCAGCTGGTCCGCAGCCTGCACAACCCACTGTAGCACCTACCTTAGCTCCAACGCCTATACCTTCCCCGACTCCGGCGCCTGAGACGATTACTGCGGTGGTAAGAGACTCATCTGATAACACGTCTATTCAAACTGATGCTACCTTGTTTGGCGGAGAGCAACGTTGGAGGGCGGTAAGCGCCAACCTCGCCAATCCGTTGAGTATGAACCCTGGGCGTTTGCTGATGCTTGGTACATTAGTATTCCTCACTGCGATCTTTCTTGTCGATTCGTTGATTATTGTACATAGACAACATTTCCACGTGCCACGCAGTCACGGGGTTGTGCACGCGGGCATAATGGCGATACTCGCTATTGCGCTCGTGTATAACTCGGTAGGTGCAGTATTATGAACATTATGTATCAATACATACTCAACCATATTGTTGAATACCTATTGGTGTATGTAATTTTTAGCGCCGGGTTGTGGACAATTTTTTCCGATAATGCACTGCCTGTAAAAATGATCATTATTTTTGGCTTGGGAAGCGTGTATTTTGTGTGGGCGATCTGGCATCACCTGGATGACCATCCTGATTTTGATTTTGGCGTGCTGATGGAGTACGTATCTATATTGGTACTTATCATGTGGATTCTGTTCTCACTAGTATAAAGCCTGCCGTATGCTAACCAAACATCACCTTCTTTTTGTATTAATTACCTTGCTTGGGAGTGTATGTTCATTGGGCATTTGGCTGTATTGGAATCATTTGATGTATGTTATCGGAACAAGCGATTTTAATGTAATCGCCCCGCAGGTCATTGGTATCGTCTTCTTGCTGATTTGCCAAGCGGCATTGGTCGGAATGATAGGCATACTCTATACGCCATCGCATTGGGCATGGCTCTATCTTATGTGGGGTATTCCGTTGTTGTTTCTGAATTACATCCCCTATATCGGTATTGTTTGGTTGGCCATTATGGCTATTGGTCTAGTTGTTACCCATCTAGCAATCCAAAGAAACATGAGCGTATTTATCAGGCCAATTCTATATCGTATCCTGCCGCCTACCCTGAGGTGGTGGTTCTTTTTCGTGAGTATTATTCTGTCTGGTTCGCTCATCCTCAACCCGCAGATACACACAGAGGATCTCAATGTGGTTATCCCTGATACGGTATGGAGTAATGTGTGGGAGTTTATAGGGGTGCAGTTGCCTGAGGCGTCGGAATCGAGCCAATATGTAGAGGCAGTAGAAGCAATTGACCGCGACCAATTGCCCCCTGAACAACAGGTGCTGTTTGATGAGTATGTAGCATATACACAGGGCGAAACGGAGGACGTTTCGTGGTCTATCAAACAAGAGGTGGAGCAGCTGCTCAATGATACCCTTGATCCGGTCAAAAACTATTGGGTGTATATCATTGCTGTGTCGTTTTTCATCAGTGCCCAGCTTCTTACTCCGCTATTAAGTATTGGGGCGTTTGTATTTGTTGAGATCATGTTGTTTCTGCTACTTAGGCTGCATGTTATCCGTATCCACGTGCAAGATGCCCAAATAGAGCGGTACGTGTTAGAATAATAAGCCATGCCACAATTTTGGGTACCAGTCAGGCAACGTGTTCAAGGTGAGTTAATCAAAAGAGGGTATTGTGTGGGTTGTGCGAAGTCGCTTATTGATGCTGATAGAGAGCCCCATAAAGATTACGAAACCAAAGAGCTTGTTTTCTGTACATGTCGACGTGTGTATGTATATGATAAGCAAATCAATCATTACCGACGGGCTGAAGTAAAAGAAGTAGAGAGGGATATGTGATGCCATCCAAGCATAGCTTGAGCTCATAACGTTGCGGAGATTATAGTAAGTTCGAACTCGTTCGAATAGCTTTAGCCCAATACCACTCAAACGTAGCCCGGACTCGATGCACTACTTGTGCCTTCTACACATTAAGTGCATTTAGCACTTTGTGTCCTCGTAGTTCAATGGATAGAATATCGGCCTCCGAAGCCGGCGATGTGGGTTCGACTCCCGCCGAGGGCACCATTTTAGCAGAACGTACTGGTTTACGGTGGCGGTAGGGCTTGATAGAATAGGCTCATGGCAGAAATCAAAACCAAAGTCACTGATGCAAGCGTAGAAGATTTCATCAACAGCGTGGAGAACGAACGCCGCCGCCAGGACGGCTTCGAGCTTCTCAAGATGTATAAGCGTGTCACCGGACTGGAGCCCAAGATGTGGGGGCCTAGCATTGTGGGTTTTGGTGTATACCACTACAAATCGCAGCGCAGCTCGCAAGAGGGTGATTGGCCGCTGGCCTGCTTTTCGCCGCGCAAGCAAAGCCTGACGCTCTATGTCTACCCCAATAATTTCCCTAAACTGCTGAAGGACCTGGGCAAATACAAAACCAGCGTTAGCTGTTTATACATCAACAAACTGGATGATGTTGACCGTAAAGTATTAGAGAAACTGATCGCCGCCAGCTTTAAATGGTCCAAAGAAACGTACACCTAACGTTACCCCTCACTCCCACCGGAAAATCTTAAAACTCAGCAGATACATGATGGAAGTCCACACCGCGATTATCTGTAGCTGAGGGATGAGGTCACCGATGGTTGCGCTTTCTACCAGAATCAAGCGCATGCCATCAATAACGGGCGTAAGCGGCATAAACGCGACGATGTTTTGTACAAACTCCGGCATCATGGCTACCGGAAACCACACACCACTCAATGCCATGGATGCCAAAAAGAAAATTTGGCCAATACTCTCGCCTTGCGTGGTGTTTTTCACCCCGCCGCCAATAGCCAAACCAACACCTACCATCGAAACAATACTAATGAGCATAAACATCGCCAAGGTAATCCAATCATTGGTTACAAGACGCAGATCAAACAGCACCATCGAAAGCAACGTCATGATAATCGCCACAATAATACCAAGCAGCGAAAACGCCAACCCTGTTCCCAATATAACTTGGCTTTTGCGCAAAGGTGTTACCATGAGCCGGCGCAGGACTTGAGATTTTTTGTCAGCAGGCATACTGCTTGCGACACCAAGGGCACCAGCCATCATCAGCCCCAGACCGGTAAAAATAGGAAATATATAATGGATGGTCCGAACATTCGCCACGCTGACTGATTGTGTGATGATATTGATCGGCATCTCAATACCCACAAGTTGGCGGTTGAACTCGTCAGTGATGCTTTTCATAATGCTGGTTACGATCTCGCTGGTTTGGGCATCGGCAGGGTTAACATGCACAATAATCTCGCCGGCGGGGAGCTGTTGTTCATTCAATTGTCCAAACGTATCCGGCAGCTCAATAATAGTATCCAGCTGACCATCACGCATCTGCTGCTGCGCCTGCTCTACATCCCACGGTTCATCCGTCACTCTGAGCACTTCGAGGTCGCGCAGGGTGTTTTCAAAATCATGGGCAAGCTGTTCATCCGAGTGGTTCATGATAGCTGTACGCACGTTAAGCTCCTGGTCACCGCCCAAAAACAACCCAAAGATCACAAGTAACACTACCGGAATCCCGATCAGGATAATCGATGTTAGTGGATCACGCACACCACGCTTGAATATTGTGCTGCCGTAGAGATAGATTGTCTTAAAATAATTGCCCATAGTTGTTTAGTCGCGTAATGCCTTGCCGGTCAGATTAATAAACACATCTTCCAGATTAGCCTGCTGTACTTGTATATCTTTGGTAAAGCCGATATCAAGCAGATTTTGGATAAGTGCTTGGGGTGTGTCTAGCGCGATAATTGCACCATTGTCCATAATAGCAAGCCTATCACACAACAGTTGCGCCTCCTCCATATAATGCGATGTCAGAATGATGGTGATGTCCTGCTGCCGTAATTCCTGAATCAGATCCCACATATTGCGACGTGCCTGCGGATCAAGGCCGGTGGTGGGTTCGTCAAGAAAAAGCACACGTGGCTGATTGACCAATGCTGCTGCGACACTAAAGCGTTGTCTTTGTCCGCCAGAGAGCTTTTCCGGATAGTCGTTTGCTTTTTCTTTCAACTGTACGCGTTCGAGGAGATTGTCAGCAGATATATCTTTGGCATCGTAAATACTAATGAGAAGGGTCAACTGTTCGCGGAGGGTTGCTCTGTCCATAAATGCGCTTGCCTGAGTCTGAACGCCAATGATGCGTTTGACTGCATCTGGCTGCTTGATGACATCAAGTCCATCTACCGTAGCAGTGCCACCGTCAATAGGACGGAGGGTTTCGATCATTTCGAGTGTGGTTGTTTTGCCTGCGCCGTTGGGGCCGAGGATCCCAAATATTTCGCCTTCTTGAACAGAAAAGCTCACATTGTTGACCACGGTTTTGGAACCATAGCGCTTGGTAAGGCCATCGACTTGCACAATGACTTTTTGAGGCATGGTACAGATGATACCACAGCAGGCCATACCCTTTAAGGGAGGCTCCCTTAAAGGGTATAATACAGGGCATATGAACCAAAAGTTTATAGACGGGTTACTTATTGTTGATAAGCCGAAAGATTGGACGTCGCATGATGTGGTGGCGAAGCTGAAAAATACATTGCGCGCTAAGAAGGTCGGCCATGGTGGTACGCTGGATCCTGACGCGACCGGCGTGTTGATTATTCTGCTAGGCAGTTATACCAAACGTGCAGAGAGTTTTTTGGGTTTGGATAAGTCGTATCGGATTACGATGGAGTTTGGCAGATCTACCACTACCGGCGATGCGGAAGGAGAGACAGTTGAGAAATTAGAGATAGAAGATAAGAGATTAGGAGTAATTACTACTGAAGCTTTGGAGCATGCTTTGAATACATTAACAGGTATCATACCGCAGCAGGTGCCGTGGTTTAGCGCGATTAAGATTGACGGCAAAAAGCTCTATCAATATGCTCGGGGCAAATCTCCTGATGAGCTTAGGCAGCTGGATCAAGAGATACAACGTCCTGTTCGGGATATTGAGATTTTTGAGGCACGATTAGTTTCATTTGAGCCAGGTACAGGTCAAAGTTACCCTTCTGCCATTGTAGAGATCTCTTGTTCGAGCGGGACATATACTCGAGTGTTTGTAGAAGATCTGGGCAAGGCATTAGCTGTGCCTGCGTATCAGACTGGTTTGGTGCGTACTGATATTGGCGAGTTTTCATTGGACGGGGCTGTCTCGGTTGATCATTTCGACGATCCCTTGTATTTGCAGTCAAAAATAGGGTCCGACCCTCATAACTCCCATACATAAAGAGAACACCCCGGCCAATGGCCGGGGTGTAGTTAATTCGTCGGTGTCGCCGCAAGGCGACAGTGGCTCGGGTAGGTGATCACCTGCCCGACCCAGATTGTATTGGGATCAGTGATCCCATTAATCTCCTGGGTCATCTGCAAGGTGCAGTTGGACCCAGGAAGCCACTCGACCCTGCCCATCACGCCCAGAAGGGTGTCCCCTTCCTGGACCGTGTAGGTCAGGGGCGACGCCGTCGTTGGTTCCAACGTCGGCGTCGGGACAACCTGCGGCTGCGCGGCAGCTGTTGCTGTCGCCGCAACCGCAGTCGGCATCCAGATGTGCTCACTCGCCTGGAGCACCTCCGGATGCGACTTGCTGGCGGGCAGTTTTACCTGCCCTTCCCAGCCAGTCGGCGCTGTCCCGCCACACGCGAGGGCGGGGAGCGCCAGGAGCAAAAAAAATGCGAAAAGTGCAAATCGTCTCATTTTACCCTCCTTTTTGAGTTTGAGACGAAACATTAAGAGTTAAATTATAACATGAAAACAGGAAAATTGCTATAGGTCTTAGTGGTTATATCTACAGTACAATGATGCAACCTACACAAAGTTGCTGTGTAACCACGGCCGATTTAATAAGAGCAACACGAGATCAACTTTGTGATATTATGTATGTATGACACACGAGTTGCCCGAGTTACCATTTGCCTATAACGCGCTTGAGCCTCATATCGATGCCAAGACAATGGAGATTCATTACACTAAGCACCATCAGGCATATATCGATAAACTCAACCAAGCCTTGGAAAAACATCCTGATATGGCAGAGAAGTCAGTCGAGGAATTGCTCAGTGATTTGGAAGCAGTGCCTGATGACATCCGTACTGCCGTCAGAAACCATGGTGGCGGACATCACAATCACTCGCTGTTTTGGACAAGCCTGGCTGCAGATGGTGGTGGCGCGCCGGTCGGGAGCTTGATGAATGCCATACTGGAGGAGTTCGGGGATTTTGAAAGATTCAAAGAAACATTTACTACTGAGGCGACGAATCGGTTTGGCAGTGGTTGGGCATGGCTAGTGGCTGCCAAAGATGGCAAAGTGGCAATCATCTCTACTGCTAACCAGGATAGCCCGTTGATGGATGGATATGTGCCGCTTCTTGGGTTAGATGTCTGGGAACACGCATATTACCTCAAATATCAGAACAAGCGTCCAGATTATATCGCTGCGTGGTGGAATGTGGTCAATTGGCCGGAGATTCAACGCCGGTACGAACAGGCGTTGGGGTAATGCAATATTTATTATCTAAATGCATTTGTTTCGAAGTCGAATTGCTGTTTGAGTGTCAAAACATCCGTCATTGCTTCAGAGCCACCTGCTAGGATTCCAACTGTTTCTATACCCATACCTGTCATAAGATCTATATGTACTTTTTCTCTTTGAATAGCCCTGGTTTCTTCGTCAGCGGCCTCCAATTCTGTTGGTGATAACCATTCTTTGCGATCAAGGTCCCTGATATACTTGCCAAGTTCCTGTGGATCCTCCGGTAACGCTCGCAAAAAAGCGGCAAACTCTTCTGGTGTTGTATGGTGCGTGATGATTTGGTTACGAACGGTGCGAAGGAGGTCTTCATATGGTACAGCTTCAATGTCTCTGTCAAGCTGGCGAGGTGCATCCCGTTCATCTGTTTTTTCTGATTGGTGGACCTCCCCGCTGTTTGCTACAAAAAGGCTGTGCCCACTAAGGTATTCCTGTGGACGCTCTTTCATTTGTAATTGTGTTGCTGGGTTTGCGAGGTAGCTATCCCATTGAGGCACGCAATAAATGTCATAGGGAAAATCTCTAAAAGCTGGATGCTCATCACTCTCAAACGTCTGTCTACTAAACTCACCCCAACCGACTTTGACCAGTTGAGGAGTGTCCTTGTCTTCTGCATCTGCCAAGGAGGCCAGCACAAAAATCGAGGCAGCGTCGCCAGAGAATGCTGGTTCACCAGGCCGGGCATATGTTCCACCCATCTGTGCTCTGAATAGAGTGTTAAAAGCATCTTGCAGTTTTTCTACCTTGGCTTTTCGTTCACGTTCGTGTGCGTTTGGGGTAGGATCACCCTTTGGCTTGTTCACAGTTAGTAGTATAGAGTATTTTCGTACCGCTTTCAAGATTATAGGGTGTATTTGTTATATCGCCTGGCGGTGCCACGTGAAACTCGCTTCGGTGCGAGTTTCTATGTGGCGGAGAGGGAGGGATTTGAACCCTCGTGCCCTTGCGGGCGCATGGTTTTCGAGACCAGCCAGTTAAGCCGCTCCTGCACCTCTCCGTGTTTTTGTAGTCATCATCGAACGAGACCAGCCAGTTAAGCCGCCCCGCCTGCCAAAGCTATGCTTTGCATTGCGGGCAGGTCCTGCACCTCTCCTAGATCAGAGTAGTGCTATTATAACTCTTTGAAAAAATTGATGACGGTTTCGGTAGCAGGCAGTGTGTCGCTAAAAGGGTTACGTATTTTATCTAGGAGGCTATTTGGCCAGATATGTCCACGGTCCTTGATTACGTATGCTTGGACAGTGGCGTTTTCCATACAGAATGTGTATCTGTAATAGACGAATTGGTCGTTTTTCTCCAATTGTTCGGGCGAGAGCGCGCATCCGTTGCGGATGGTCCAGTAGCGCATGGATTCACTAAACGAGGTGTATGGCACAGTTTTATCTTTTTCGCCGTACATTAACATGACCGGAATAGGCGTAGGTGTGGCTTGTTTTTGCGGTATTTCTTCTTCCTTTACAAAGCCAGATATCATTGCTGCAGCGCGAAACATTCCCGGCTCCTCGGTTATCAAGCGTTGCGTCATCAGCGCGCCATTAGAAAATCCGAGTAGATAGATGCGATTTGCATCAATAGCATACTTGCGGGTTACATCAGTCACAATGTCCTTAGTAAAGATGATGTCGTCCTCACCCATGACCGAAGCGTCCCATGATGGATAGAGCATGGCAAAACCTTCGCGAGCAGCTACACGGCTTAACTGGGAGTTGACTTCGAAAAAGAAGGGGTTACTGGTACGTCCGTGGAAGGCAATAATAGCAGGTATTTTGGTGACACCGTTATACGTGCCAGGTAGATGTATAGCGTACTGCCGTTGACCAACGCCTGATTGTATAGTTCTGGTCTCCGTCTTGAGTTTGGTGCTCTGCACAATAATGGCAAATGCAGCAAACCCTAGAACTGCAATGAGAAATATTAAGATAATGAATAAACGCTTGTACATATACTAAAGAGGTTAACGGCCGTAGCCGTCTGCTAATCGCACTATATCATCTTCGTTTGATAGGTGGCTAGGGTCAACGTGCCGCCAAATTTGTGCTATCAGCCCTCACTTATTGGCCTCATGTCTGTCGAAGTTGTTTTCGATATCTTGATCGATAATTGCGCGATCCATCTGGAAAAAGTGTAACATATTCTTTATACGTCCTGCTCTGGTACGATTGCCTTTGAGGTGGTATACCCGTATACTGTATTAATATATTTTTTCTATGCTCGGTGCGAGGAGAAGACTGTCGCTACTATTGATCTATGTACTACTGAGCCTTGGTATAGGCATACTACTACATCGACCAGTTACTGTATCAGCTCAGAGTGCATCGGAATTGCCATCCAAAATATATACCTCATCTCAGGTTCGTGCAGCAGGAGTTGCGGCGAATAAGCGCCTGGTGCGGACGACTGATGGCACCTTGCATGCGTTCGTACACCTTGGTAATCATACTACTTCCTGTAATAGCGTGAGTACATCGGGAATAGTGTGGGTATATTCTACTGATAACGGTGATACATGGACATGTGGTGGACAAGTCTCCTCATCAAATGCTGCAAACGCATCCGCAGCTGTTGACCCTTCAGATAATATCCACATTATAATATCTTTGGGGAATCCGGGGGTAGGTAACAACAATGATATTGTGTATAACAGGCTTGCTAAGGGCGTTGGTTCCACCTGGACATTGGGGATACCGCATACTGTGCTTGACGGTACTACCAGTGTTGGGTATACCAACGCTGATGTGTTGATACAGGGTTCCACACGTGTATGGATATCAGCTCGGCATTTTGATGGCACTAATTATCGAGTAGTAAGTTATTATTCCAACGGCTTGAGTCCAGGAGGGGCAGGAGATTGGACCGTATCACACAGCGCTGTATCTACAGCAGGTACAAACAACACCTACCACGTGTCCCACCTGGTTAGGTTTGGAGATAATCTTGGTATTGTCTACACCGGTCAGGTTGGTTCAGGGCAGTTATTGTGGCGGGAACGAAATGACGCCGATGACCTCAGTGCCTGGAGCGACGAGGCAGTTATTATAGAGTCAGGTATCAGTTCCCCTAGTTTTCATGCAGTAGGTGACGATGCGGGAAATGTGCATCTTGCTTTTGTTACTACGAGTGGATCTGTGCAGTATACAGGGTATGATGGGGACGACTGGGGAAGTCCGTTTGCTCTAGGCAGCGGCGGTGGTAGTACAATCGCATTATCCACGGATGGTGCTGATGTGTGGGTGATATACGGTGATACTACTGGCGAAACGAGTGGGCCGCCAGGGACACGAAAACTTTACTATAAGAAAGGTATCGCGCCTTTTGGGAGTGGAAATTTTGATAGTGTTGCGACAGAAGTAACGAGCTCACAAGGTTTTTTTAGTAAAGTCTGGAGTTTTGTTGATGGAACGTACTCGGATGAAACAGCGGATGCCATTAGCACGAACACTGGAGATACTCGATTAATCACATCGATTGGTGATGCGGTGTATTTTGGCAAAGCAGTGCGCTTTGATGCTATTGCATGGTCTGTATCCCCCCTTGGTGTCGGTGGTACAGTTGCATGGCAATATTGGGATGGCAGTACGTGGAGTGCGTTGGATATTCAGGTGTCTTCAAATAATCCGTACTTTCTAAATAATGGGTATGTGGCATTCATTGCACCGGAAGATTGGGAAACCACCTCTATCAATGACGAAGAGTCACCGTATTACTATATTCGAGCGTTAGCTACAGCGAATTATTCAACTGTTCCCCTAGGATCACAAATCCTCGCGCTATCAGCCAATCAAACTATCGCATCACTGGGAAGAATTACGAACAATCTGTATTTCCTATGGGCAGAAAATCCTTCAACGTTTTTTAATCTTCGTTTTCAATACCATGAAGTGGGGGCAGTGCCTTTGACAATCAGCACAATTACACCGAACTCGGAAAACAACGATCAGGCAGTTGTTCCTTTTGAGATAACAGGCACAGCTTTTGAAGTAGGAGCAACTGTAGCTCTGGTGCCCGAATCAGGCCCAACTATTTTTGCGAGCGATGTAGTAGTCGGAAATTCTACATCAATCGTTGGCAACTTTGACCTGGATGGCGCTACCCCCGGTGTCTATGACGTGGTAGTTATTAATCCAGACGAAGCGTCATATACATTGGTGAACGGATTTATCGTCAATGATGCCGCAGCGCCTACGCCTACTCCTACCAATACGCCCACACCTACGCCAACAGGAATGTGTTATATGTTGTCAGTTAGTGAACCGCTTACTGATTTGGGCGGTAATGAATACATGCGTTTGTCCAGCCTCGATCCAGTAACGTATACTCCCACTGGCGTAATAGGAGGATTATATCCAGGTGGTTCCAATGTGCGTCCACCAGAACATGAAGCTGCTGGTGTAGCTTTGGCCAATGAAATCCAGCCTCTTGATGCAAGTGGTAACCCCAACCCAACCGGAAAAATTGGTATGACATCCATTGGCATGTCCAACACGAACTCTGAGTTTGGCACGTTTATAAATAATGCGAATGGTGATGAAGACATAAATGATAATTTGGTTCTGATAAACGGTGCAGCAGGAGGAGGGGTTATCGAGCGGTGGGCAGATCCTGAGAACGAATTTTTTGATACGTACTGGGAGCAGTTGGATACAAAGATAGCTTCCGCTGGCTTAACTGATGAACAGGTGCAGGTAGTATGGGTTAAGATAACACAAATGACATACCAGGCAAATTTTCCTGGAGATATGGAGTTTTTTCAATCACAATTGGAGGATCTGGCAGAGTTACTCAAAGATAAGTTTCCAAATCTCAAAATCACGTATTTTTCTAGCAGGACACGGGCATTTATGTATTTGATGGGCTTAAGCCCAGAAACATCGGCATTCGAAAATGCCTTTGCAGTCCGATGGATGCTTGAAAAGCAAATAAATGGTGATCCTTCGCTAAATTATGATCCTGACTTTGGTGCAGCGCCAGTGTCATACCTGTCGTGGGGACCATATCTATGGATCGATGGTGAAAACGAGCGCTCTGATGGACGGACATGGCCATTAACAAATGTGGTATCCGGGGACTGTACGCACCCAAGTGCCGCAGGAAATCAAGCTGTTGCGGAGATGCTCATGGAGTTTTTTAAATCCGATACAACTGCAACGCCTTGGTTTTTGGAAGATGGCGCTCCGACTCCGACACCCACCCCAACTCCGGTTCCAACGCCAACCCCTACGGTAGAACCAACACCCACGCCTACCGCAGTGCCGACTCCGACTTCTACACCTACCCCCACTCCAACGCCGACCTCTCTACCGGTGCCCGAAATTATCTCTATTATTCCAAGCTCCGAAAGTAATGATCAGTCGGTTGTACCTTTTGCCATTACCGGAAACTTTTTTCTAGCAGGAGCTTCAGTATGGTTACAACCGGAGGTAGGACCTGCCGTTGTTGCCACAGACATTGAGGTTTCCGATGCCCAAAATATCACCGGAGTTTTTGATCTTGATGGAGCAGCGGCAGGGACGTATGACGTTATTATTATTAATCCCGACGATCAGTCAGATACGTTGGTTGGTGGTTTTTTGGTGACATCAGTTCCGGACCCCTCGCCGACACCCACGCCGACCGCTACTGTAACACCAACCCCAACTCCGACAACGAGTCCAACTCCATCACCGTCGCCAATAGTTGCCCTCAGTGTAACACCCACACCAGTGCAGCCAAGCGTTACGCCAACAGCTACCTCGCATGTACCGACTGGTACTCCTGCCCCTGTATCCACGACAGGTCCGACCTCACCACCTATACCAACACCGGTTCCTACCATACCGCCTGCTGGTGGGTCGCCCTCGCTACCTTTACGATCGACACCGACCATCAGTCCGACCGGTGCTCAAGAACAACCGGATGGCGAGTATCTTGAGGTTACCCCAACGGCTTCGGTAGAAGTAACGCCTACGGATGAACCTCAGTCAGAGTCAGAGCCAGACGCCTCGCCAAACATACTGGCACGTATCATAGGCTGGTTGCAGAGGATTATTAATGCTATTGTCGAATGGTTAACAATGATCTTTGAGGCGCTGTTTGGCAGACGCTCGAAGTAAAAGATTACAACTGTTCCAAGTTGACACGCGCGGTAGTATTGTCTGGCTGTAGTTGGAGTATCCGTTCATATGTATCTCGTGCTTCATCAAACATATTCTGCTGCTGATATATTTTGGCCAACATAATCAATAGATCCATATTGTCAGGGTGTGCGGTAACCACACGCTCAAACACCGCAAATCCCTCCTGAGGTTGTTGAATATCATAGATATACAGATGGGCAAGATTGACATACGCATTGATCTGGGTGGGATCAGCGGTTATGGACTGCTCATACTGTTGCACTGCTTCTTCATATAACGATTCTTTACGATAGAGATTGCCCAGGTTATTAAGAGATCGGGCATCGGAAGGGTTCAGGTTAACTACTTGTAGATATGCGGTAATGGCTTCTTCGTTGTGGTTGGTGGCATAGAGCGCATGTGCGTATTCCTTTACGGCGAGATAGTTATTTGGATTAGCTTCTGCTTCTTCTTTGAGTGCAGGTAGCTGTTGTTCAAGCCTTGTAGCCGTTGGATTCTTACCAAGTGTCTGCTTATTGCGAATGAGTATAGCAGCAAAAATAAGAAAGCCAAGCGTTGCGAGTCCAATCAACATGAGAACAGAAGGTTTGTTATATCTTGTCACGTCCTTATATTATATACATCCCCATGTCAGATCCGCTACCAGGTTGTTACTAATTTTTGTGGAGTATCAATGTAAATTCATCACCATACACATCTTGTTCATTATCTATTTGGCTTAGATGGCCAACAGTATCACGGATTTCATACGACATATCAGGGTACCGGGTTTCCAGTTGTTTCAAACTGTCAATAAATTGTTGATCTGGTTCCCAGTAAAAATTGAGCGGGAAGATGTATGCTGATCCGCCAGGTTTTAGAACACGACGAATCTCATCCCAATATGTATTGAAACCCTCTGTATCCATCTGGCTAAACGTGTGAGCAGATATTGACCATGAAGCAACAAACCTATCAAATGATTCATTCTTGAATGGAAGTTGGGGAAATACTGCTTCTACGACGTTTGCCTTCTCGGTCTTTTTTTGCAAACGTATCTCCTCTATCCAGGTTCGTGTCCAGTCTGCGATTTGTCTTTCTCTCTCTTCTTCAGGTAGGTGGGCAAGTTCTTTTTCTTTGGCGTCTACTTTGGGCTTGATAATATTTTTCCAATCGGGGATATCCTTAAATCCTCTCTCTCCATCAACGCACGTATACCAAGCATCTGTTCTAAATGAGGCAATGTCTTCTTGTTCAGGTGAATCATATGGTTGATCTGGATCACCGGGTTCTTTTTGCTGTTGTTCCTGTTCTTCTAGCTGTGCTTTATGGGTTACTTCGATGAATTCCCGGGCTCTGGTCCACGCTTCAGAAGCGTTGTAATAATCTGCATCTGTTTTTGCATTCTGTGAAAGGTCGTTTGCTTCTTGAAGTAGTTCTTTGAAAGCTTGTATCCAGACGATATCCTTATCAGTGTATATCTCAGCACCCTCTGCTAAGAGATTCTCGAGCGTATTCTGGGTATGTTCACCTTTCCACTCTATCCTGTGCCGAAACGATTCATCATTTGTTTCAAAACTTGCAACTTCACCGAATTCATAATCAATTAATGTAAGCCTTGATCCGTGAGATTCATCTAATTCCTTACCCATCCGTTGCCATGGATCACCTACGTATAAAATATCTGCGTCCTGAGGAAACATCTCGTCTTGTGGGATGCCGGTTTCCTCTTCAATACGTTCCGGTGTCCTGCCGGTCAGAGCTTTACCATAGGGATCTGTTTCATATACGAGTTCAGTTAGCTCGTTGAGTTTATCTGGTTTAGGGTCTTCAGATAGCGTGAGAGTTGCATGCTCGGTAGACACCCCGCCTCTTGAGCCCCTGATACCTTCGACCATGCTCTGATTATAATATAACAGTACCATCTGACATACTCTGTATTTTTCGTGACAATGGGATTAAGCTAGATAAGCCTTGAGCTTATCAGCATAGGAGATGCGGTCTTGAGGTTCTGACAGGATGCTTTTTTTCGTCATGTTTATATTGAACAAGTCGCCATCATAGCGGGGGTATATGTGGTGATGATAGTGGAATGCGTGCTGGTTGCCGGCGGGTTCGTTATCGTCTTTGTATACTTCGTCGGCTTGTTTGAGTAACGTGTCATCATTTTCGATGCCTGCCA
>CAZQWJ010000013.1:0-25156 GCA_964597265.1 uncultured Candidatus Saccharibacteria bacterium | reverse complement strand
GACTTGTGTACACGTTAGTGGTGATACGGCGCAATTACGGTGTTGATGTGATTAACCACAATGCGTATCTTTTTAGTCCGCTATTGTTGCTATTAATAGCCAATACGTCGTTGGTGGTGCGGGTTGTGTGTTTCGCCGGATTCATGCTGTTGTATATGGCACTGATACGAAAGAATAACCAAGAGGTATATACATTATTAGTGCAAAAAATAGTCTCTTTGAGAAAAAGATAACATGGACAAGGATTTGCTGAGCTCGTTTTTATTCATCAGTAAGACACTTTTGAGAGAAAAGTTCAAAAAGTTCGCGCCGCGATATATCACCGGACGCGTATTGGATGTAGGGTGCGGCAAACGTCCGTTTGGACAGTTTTTACCTCAGACCGTGACGGAATATGTCGGACAGGACAATGATCCTGCGGTCAACCCGGATATTTTGGGTAATGCGACTGATATTGCCGTTGATAACGAGAGCTTTGATTCGGTATTGTGTAACGAGGTATTGGAACATGTATACGAACCACAAGCCGTTTTGCGAGAAATTCACCGTGTGTTCAAGCCTGGCGGGCATGTGTATATCACGGTGCCCATGATGTGGTGTTTGCATTATGAGCCATATGATTTTTGGCGTTATACCCCGCACAGCCTGCGCAATCTATTAACAGAGGCTGGTTTTGAAATCAAAGAGTTGGAGCGTTCTGGCGGGGTTTTCAGCATGATCGGGCAGCGTATGAGCGATGTGCTGTTTTTCAAACTCTTGTTTATCTTCAAACCGCTTCCGCCAACCATACGCAATCGTTTGGCAACGATAGTATTGATTCCGTGGAATGTGTGTTTTTATCTATTAGGCAGAGGCTTTGACTGGATAGACAAACGTGACGCACTTAATTGGGTTGTGGTTGCACAGAAAATATGAAAATCGCAATTATTTCTTCGACATTCTTTCCTAGATTGGGGGGAGCAGAAATCATGATGCACAATCTCGGTAGTGCATTGTCACAGGCAGGTCATGAGGTACACATGGTTGTACCCGGGTCGTCTAGTTTGCGTGCCTTTCACCCAAAGTATATCTTAACGCCACTCGCGATCCCGCGAGGTAGTGTACGGTTTGGGCTGTTTGATTATGTAATGATGTCCAACCTGATTCATTTGCAGAGAAAGCATCAGTTTGACGTGTGGCAGGTGTTTGTGACGTATCCACCAGGGTATGCGGCGGTTTTGGCAAAACGGTTTGTCAATGTACCGGTGGTTATCAGTGCAACAGGCAAGGATATCCAACGTATGCCGGAGATTGGGTATGGGTTGCGCTTGGATAAGAGAACCGACCGCAAAATCCGCAAAGCAGTAGTCAAAGCCGACGCACTGGTAACCATCAGTGAAGCAATGACTGCGGCGTATCTTGATGCAGATGCCCGACCGGAGTCTATTGTTACTATACCCAATGGCATTTGGTATGATCGTTTTCACCAGGCAGTTTTGCATAGAGAGCAGATCAAAAAGAAGGTACGCACAGAGTTGCAAATTCTCACGCATGAGCCGGTACTATTGTGTACCGCGCGCAATCACCCCAAAAAGAACTACCCGACACTCTTGAACGCACTCTCATTGCTCCATCAGAGAGGGATGCGGCCGCATCTGGTCATTGCTGGAGCGGATACAGAGCAGCTCAAATCCCGGGTTCGTGAGCTGGGATTACACGACCACGTACATCTGTTGGGATCGTATCCACGTCAGTTTGGCCGATTTGACCAGCTCCCGCCGCAGGAGTTGGTTGAATTGTATGTTGCCGCAGATATGTTTGTGTTTCCGTCGTTTATAGAATCATTTGGTATTGTATTGATAGAGGCAATGGCAGCGGGGATTCCTATAGTTGCGGCTGATGTGGAAGGTGTGAATAATGTTGTTACTGCTGATCATGATGGCGTGTTGATTGCGCGCCCCGCTGATGCGCATGAGTTGGCGAATGCGATCCAGGGAGTATTGGCGGATGAACAATTCAAAGAGCATTTGGTCCATAACGGCCTGACTACGGCCAAACAATATGATTGGAATAACTTGGTAAAGGAGTTTGAAAAACTCTATACAGATCTGATAAGAAGGTGAATGTCATTCAGATTACAAGATCTACGATCTCCTATTGACACGCGTGATAAAATCTATTAGATTGTGTAAGACAATACATTTTGACGTTCCAGGCGTCATGTTGTCTTATCTCGCACCTTTATTTATAGACGTTTTTATACAAGAAGCCTCCTGAGGATATATCCAACGGAGGTTTTTTGTATTTTGTATAATGTTCTATAAGCTATTATGCAAGCAACTGTCATTATCCCTACACTAACGCAACCTTCCGACGAGCTTCAGCAATCGCTTAATCGCCAGCGGTTCAAGGACTATGACATTGTCGTGGTCAAAGGTGTATCTCCCAATGGTCGTGCACGAAACAAAGGCGCGCAGGATGCTATGGGAGAGATACTTGTCTTTATTGATGATGATGCAGTGCTTGCGCATGAGGAAGTTTTGACCAATTTAGTCACACCTTTGTTAGAAAAGCAGGCCGACATCGTTGGCGCAAGCCGCCGGTTGCCGGAAGATTCCAACACATTTGCCAAAGCAGTCGCGCGCCAAATCCCCCTGGTCGAAAGCCCTATCGTTGACACTCTCACCAATGCGACACCGGCACTCACGCGTACCTCATGGTGGCGGTCGTTTTTGAAAAATCCTCTCACATTCTTGAAAGGCGAACATGACCAAACCGTCTGGTCGCCGATTACCACGACCTGTGTTGCTATGACGCGAGAGGTGTTTGACGCGTTAGGAGGCTTTAGCGAAGATTTGCAATGGGGCGTGGATACGGACTTTTTTTATCGCGCAGCGCAAAAAGGTTTTCGCTTGGCACTTGCCCCGCAAACATGGGTATACCATCCGTATGCAGATAACCTCACCCAGCTAAGAAAAAAATACTTCAAGTCAGGTATCGGCATGGCACAAGAGATGAAAGTGCACCCGAAGCGTGCTATTCAGCCGGCCTTGGATTCGCCAATTACTACGGCCTATTTTATTTTCTATCGCCTAGTCGGCGCGGGGGTATTCTTATTCCTCAAGCCATTGCGAGCAATTGCCAGTGTGTTTGCCATGGCGGGATATGTGGCAGGTTGGTATGATCTGCACACCAAGAAGTTTCGACTAAGAGACATGCCATATTATTTGTTGTTGCTGGCAACTCTGCTTTCGCCGCTTACGCGTTTGGGTGCGTTTGAGATTGGCTTTACCCTTAAGGCAAGTGAGATACTTTTGATTTTGGTAGTAATCATGTCCATGTGGTATATGCGCAATCGCGTATTGTACGTGTTACGGGTATCAACTCGTGATCCGTTGTTTTTGATCCTGCTGGGATATTTGATGGTGAGCGCTGCATCTTTGACGCTTGCAACAAATGTTACTCGGGGCGTACTGATCTGGGCACAAACAGCGTTGTTTATGTTTGGATTGGTATATCTTCCTCGTTTTTTTGTCGACACTAAGGAGCGTTTGTTTCGGATCGTCCGGGTGTTTATGTTAGCGGCGATGTTGCTGGCTCTGTTTGCGGTGTTTCAGTTTTTCCTTGATTATATGGGTATTAACATGGGCTTACGCGATATTTATGTCAAAGGTCGATTTGGATACCCGCGCGTGCACGGTACTATGCTCGAACCACTGTATATGGCGCACTATCTCCTGGTGCCGCTTGGACTCGCCGCAGCGTTATATGTATGGAACAACACCATAATCGGGTGGAAAACAAGCACCTATCTCACGGTAGTGTTTATGTGTATGTGGGCCATTAATCTCGGCTTCTCTCGTGGGGGCTGGTTGGGTTTGGGAGGCCTTATGGCTGTTGTGATAGCGCTCTTTTTGTTTACCAAAAAAGCTTTAGCCATCCCCTGGAAAAGGCTTGTACATGTATTAGCAGCAGTGGCATTGGCATTCGCTCTGATTCCGGTTTCGATTCAGGTTGGTAAAGCGTATTACGATCATTTTGGCAGACATATCGAGCAGCGATACAGCTTGACCAGACAGCAGGAGCCTGCCAGTCCTGAACCGACAACAGATGTGGACCATGAAACAACCCAACGGCGGGTAGAAGGGTCGACTGCGTTTAAGTTTTGGGATGATCGGGTAGATCGTTTTTTTGATATAGCAGTGGGGAGGCGGGAGGAGGCATGGACTTTGGCGGTCGAGTATATCCAAATATCGCCCATTCTTGGTGTAGGGATAGGCAATTTTGGCTCGCAGCAACATACTGAAGACGACAGTGTAGCTGGTATTAATTTTGTAAACAATCAGCCACTGGAAGTATTGGCAGAAACGGGTACCCTCGGGTTTCTATTCAATGTATTGCTTAATGTGCTTATGATTTGGTATTTGATCCGCCTTGGATACATGTCTTTTCTCAAAAAAGACACGGCGTTAATGGGTCTTAGTGTTGGGCTGGGCGCTGCATTTGCTGGCGTGTGGGTGCAATTTATGACAGTATCTAACTGGAATGTGTTTCATTATTGGTTGCTGATAGGGCTTATCTACTGGTCGTTTCGGATCTTTGTTATTTCAGAAAGGGCAGGTGATACCATATGAAGGTTGCACTGGTACATGATTGGTTGACAGGGATGCGTGGTGGCGAACGAGTGTTAGAAGCATTGTGCCAGATGTATCCGGATGCGCCTATTTTTACGTTGTTTTATTTTGCGGGCTCTACATCGCCAGAGATTGAACATCATCCTATCCATCCCAGTTTCTTACAAAAATTACCCGGTGTACGCAAATATTATCAATACACCTATCCGCTCATGCCTGTGGCGATTGAAAATTTTGACCTGTCAGGGTTTGACTTGGTCATATCTACAAGTCATCGTATTGCCAAAGGCGTGTTAGTTTCTCCGCACACGTGTCATATCAGTTATCTACACACACCGATGCGTGATGCGTGGGAATTATCCAAAGAGTATTTTGGCAAAGGTCAGATGAGTTGGTGGAAGCGGCTGGTTATCCCGCCACAGTTGAGTTTTTTGCGGGTGTGGGATGTTATCTCTACTGCACGGGTGGATTATCTGATCGCAAACTCCCAAAATGTCCGTCGGCGTATTCGCCACACGTATCGGCGTGACGCTGAGGTTATCTATCCGCCTGTTGATGTTTCAAGATACGCGCCTGCTTCAGAAAAAGGAGACTTTTACCTAATCGTGGGGAGCCTGGAGCCAAACAAACGAGTGCATTTAGCTATCGAGGCGTTTAATCAGCTTGGGTTGCCGCTAAAGATCGTGGGCAATACCGGCAGAGGGCGGGATAAGATTGTCCGACAGGCAAAAAGTAACATTGAGTTTCTTGGATGGCAGGATGATGATGCTGTGGCACACTTATACAGTCAGGCCAAAGCGTTTTTGTTTCCGGGTATTGATGATTTTGGCATTACACCATTGGAGGCGCAGGCAAGTGGCACGCCGGTGGTGGCATTTGCGGGAGGGGGCGCATTGGAAACAGTGATTGATGGTACGACCGGGGTGTTGTTTGATCAGCCGACGGTAGAAAGTTTGATCGCCGCGATCAAACGAGCTGATACAATTTCGTGGGATATACAGGCAATGCAGGAGAATGCGCAGCGGTTTGCCAAAGAGCGATTTGTACAGAACATGAAGCAATTCATTGAAACGTCGTACGCGGCGTTTCGCCAAACGTATGAATAAATATTTCAAAATTGCAATTGGTATCGGGATTAGTGCGTTTTTCATGTGGCATGTGCTAAGGGGGATTGAGTTTGATCTGTTGCTTGGCTATCTCGGGAGTTTTAACCCGCTTGTGCTGGCGTTGGGTCTTGTCATCTGGCTGGTTGGGTATGGTATCAGAGGCTGGCGGTGGCAGTTGTTGCTGAGGCCAGTGGTGCAGGTGCCGTTTAAGACTTCTTTCAAAGTCTTAGTGATCGGTTTCACTGCAAACAATTTATTACCACTTAGAGCGGGAGAGTTTGTGCGTGCCTACTTACTTGGCAAAAAGCTAACAGTGTCCAAAACTACGGTCTTCGCGACTGTTGCGGCAGAACGGTTGTTTGACGGTATTATCGTGTTGTTGTTTACCCTTGTTGGAGCAACGAGCGTACAGCTTATCCCTTGGATGCGACAGTCTATGTGGTTGGCGGGAGGTATCTTTTTGGCTGTGTTGGTGGGATTTGTATTTTTTCTCATTGTACCGGATACGGCATTTGCTATCACCAAGTTTTGTTTGCGTATATTCCCCGAAAAGATACGCACGAAGTTGCTCTCGTTGATAGAAGTGTTTGTCCATGGTATTCAGTTTTTGCGACATCCTGATTTGCTTGTACTAGTGTCACTGTCTTCTGCTGCAATTTGGTTGACCGAGGCCGCGTTCTATTACATAGCAGCTATTAGTTTTGGTATTTCAATCAGTTTTACGCAGGCGTTGTTTGTCAAAGGCATCCTCAACCTTGGGATACTGCTGCCTTCTGCCCCTGGGTACGTTGGGACATTTGAGTTTTTCATTGTTGAGACCATGAAGTTGATGAACGTGGAACAGACCAAGGCTTTGGGCTACGCGTTGGTTTCACACTTTGTCGAGTTTGTGTCCATCAATGTCGTCGGGGTGTATTATATGTTCCGCGAAGGTTTGCATTTGGATAGCAAAGCGGTAACGGATAATTAACTACTATATGCGTATTGGTATTGATGCCCGATTTTACGGAATAACCGGCATTGGGCGATATCTGCAAAATTTAATTAAACACCTTGAGGTGGTGGATACGACCAATGAGTACGTGATATTTTTGCGTCAGGAAGGGTTTGAAACGTACACACCGCAGAATCCGCGCTTTACCAAGCAGTTGAGCGATCATCCATGGTATAGCGTGCGTGAACAAGTGTATTTTCTGGGTGACCTATGGGAAGCCAAGTGTGACTTGGTTCATTTTGCGCATATCAATGTGCCGGTGCTGTATCTGCGTCCGTTTGTTGTCACGATCCATGATCTGATCACACATGATGCAAAAAAAGGCGCCACTACGCGCAATGCGTTGCATTTTTATCTCAAAAAGTTTGTGTATCTTTTTGTGGTTTGGTGGACGGCAGTGCGAGCAAAAGCAATCATCGTCCCAACGCATCAGGTCAAGGATGAGGTAGTTCGCAGATTGCGGGTGAATCCTACCAAAATCCACGTTACCTATGAGGCGGTGGATGATGTGTTTTTTTCAGATGCAGCACGTATACAGGAACAGGATGAGAATGTCGGCAATGCAGTGTTACGAAAGTACGGCGTCAAAACGCCCTATATCCTATATGTGTCCAGTTTTTACCCACACAAGAACCACAAGTTGTTGATTGATGCGTTCGAGTTACTCGAATTGGAAGGGTACCAACTCGACACGCACAAACTACAACTGGTATTGGTCGGCAAACACGACAAGTTTTTGGATCAGATCGCTGCGTATACCGCGAACAAAGGTCTTGGGGAGCAGGTGATCTTTCCGGGCAAGGTTGCGCCTGGTGGTTATACGCCGGATGAAGATTTGCTTTGGCTGATGAAAAAAGCCATGCTGTATGTCTGTCCGTCGAAAATAGAAGGCTTTGGGATTACGTTCCTAGAAGCTATGGCCATGGGTCTGCCGGTGATATTAAGCAATGCAAGCTGTCTGCCTGAGATCGGTGGTGATGCGGCGGTATATGTTGATCCTGACGATGCAGTTGCGCTCAAGGAGGAGATCAAACGTGTCTTGGAAGACGAGAATGTACGTGCTGATTTGATCGCTAAGGGTGCCGAGCGAGTGCGGCAGTTTAGTTGGAGGAAAATGGCCGAGGAAACGCTTGAGGTGTATGTGTCATAACGGGTAACTATGCAGTTTGGTTTTTCTATCAAAAATCGCATAGCTCAACATGCACGGGCGCATCTGTCATTGGTAGTGTTAGTTATTGTATTTGTGGTGATCCTGGCGTTTGGAATCAAAGATTGTCTGCCGATGACGTGTGTGGCGGATGAAAATGTGTTTACCGGTCAGGCGCGGCATATGCTTGATAATAACTTTAGACCAGGATCGTATGCGCATCCGGGGTTATTCCAGGGAACGCTCCTAACGATAGGATTACATGTGCTTGGGATATCAAGTGATCGGGGTGTGGCTATTTACTTGCTGGGCAGAGCGTTTACATTAGCCATTTCAGCGCTGAGTCTGGTGCTTGTGTATGCGATTGTGTTTGAAATCTTCCACGACAAAAGAAAGGCGTTTCTTGCAGGCATGCTGTACGCAGTCAATCCGCTGATTGCCCATTTTTCTATCATCTTTCGGACGGATATATTTATGACGTTTTTTTATCTTGCGTCTGTGTACGTGGTGTTGCTCTATGTCAGGTTCGGCCGTCTTCGGTTGTTGCTATTGTCCGGCATCTTGGCGGGTTTTTCTGTAGCGAGCAAATACCCGGGCCTATTGGTTACTGTACCAATATTTTTGACACTCGGCAGTGTGGCGATTTCGGAGAAAAATTTCAAACACATGGTGTATGGCGTAGGAATATTTCTCATAGGTTTGGTTTCTGGCATACTAGTGAGCTCGCCGTATATCGTTGTTGAGTTCGAGAAAGTGATCGGTGCTATACAACTTGAGGCACGATCTACTCATCCTGGGGCTGATGGACTGAGCATGTGGGGGAACATGCGTTGGTACATAAGCCGATTGTTTAATATCTACGGCAATGGGCTGTTTGTGTTGGCATGTGTGAGTATTCCGTTGACAGTACGACGGGTATGGCAAAAGTATGGTACGAATGAAGCATATCAACTGATGACCGTGGTAATAGCACTCGTGTCTTTTTTTGTTTTCATGTCAGCACTCAAATTGCACTGGACGCGATGGATCATTACGCTAATTCCGCTTTTGGCTGTACTTACTGCTCCAGTGTTGGATAGATCGCTGCAAGTCGTTCAAGGCAAGCATACCGCTATTTTGGTCTTAGTGCTTGTGCTGTTAGTATTCCCACCGTTGTTTCGGACTGCGGTGTTTATTAATTCCAAAGTGATTGGTGATACGCGTGCGATGCAGGCACAGTGGTGGGAAGAACATGGAGAAGAATCACAGGTTGTGTACGATGGTTATACGGGTTTTCTACCCAGAGATTCGCTGGGGTTTAAGGTACGCCATGTAGAAGAATATGCAGGAACGTATGATGTATTGGTTACTAGCGCATATACATACAGAAGATATTTTGAGGAGCCGGAGAGATATTCGCAGCAGGTAGCGTTATATTCTGAGATCTTTGCATTGGAAGAGGTGCAAACGTTTGAGCCTTCGCTGAACAGTGAGGACTTTCATGCTGATGAAACGAATTTCTCCGATCTATTTCTCATGCAGACATTATTGAGCAACCCACGGGCTTTCATTGGCCCGTACGGACCTCATATTACGATCTATCGCCTGTAAACGCGAGTTTGCTTGCTAGCAGATTCCAGGTAAGTGTAACAAGTGTTGCTAATGCGAGTGACTGCAATTCTCCGATGTGCAGGTTGTTGTAGCTAACGTACATCACGCCAGTATTGATTGCTAGCGAGGCAAGTCCCCAAAAGGCAAAGCGTAACTTGGGAATGTTGGTCAATACGTGAGGTTTGGTGGGAAGCATTTGGTTGAGTAGGTAGCTTTGTGCTAAGCCGATCCCGTAGGAAAGACCTTTTGCCCATGTGGTGTGTAACGCAAAAAGCGGCATGGACCTGGTGAGAATAAGGTATACTCCGATGTCGGTAATGGTGTTGAGTATGCCGTTAACTATAAACGTATTCACGGATCGTCCCCAGTCTCCTGGTCCCAAATCTCCACGATATACACGAGCCATCTCTCGAAACGCGCGTAGGATTACTTTTGGCTTGGCCCCCGTTGCGCTTCCAGTTATACGGGGATAATGAGCGACTGGTAGCTCAACAATAGCGTGGCCAGCTCGTTGTAGTCGCACCAATAGTTCTGCAGAAATCATAGCGCCACGCGAAGTAATTGTAGGCAAGATAGGCCTGAGTGTGTCGGTTTTTATCAGCTTGAACGCGCAATCAATGTCTCGTACCGAAAGACCAAATAGCAATCTATTTAGCACGTTCCAGCCTTTGGCATTGACCAAGCGCATGAACGGGTCATTACGCTCTTTGCGATAGCCGATGATAACGGGGTGTTTTTTTGTATATGATATGAACGATGCAAGTTCACTCAGATCAAATTGCCCGTCACCATCACTAAAGAATGTCCACTCTTTGGTCGCATTCGAGAATCCCGACATGAGTGCTGCGCCATAGCCAAGGTTGGTGGGGTGGTCGATGAGGCGGATGTTGGGATTTTGCGCGGCAAGTTGGGCAACTATTTCGCCGGTACGGTCTTTACTCCCGTCGTTGATGATGAGGATTTCGTAGTCGTCGGTCAGCGTTTGTGCAACGTTCTCTGCTTGTCGGATTGTTTCGGCAATGGCGTGTTCTTCGTTATATGCAGGGAAAAAAAGTGTTAGACTGGATAAAGACAGGGGACCTTCGGTCATGTTTTGTAGCTGGCTATAATTCTAACACACCATTGGCATATACCATTGAAGGGAGCCTCCCTTAAAGGGGTATTTGTATTATAATAGTGGATAATTATGAAGGTTGCGATTGTGCATGATGATTTTATGCAGTGGGGAGGTGCTGAACGGGTGGTATTGGCACTTAGTGAGATTTGGCCCGATGCACCGATCTATACGATTGCGTACAACGAGCACGTCTTGCCTGACGAGTTTCCCGTACACAGACTGCGGACTTCTTTTTTACAAAGATCGCTGTTCAAAAAGCTCCTGTATCCCAAATGCTTTTTCCTGGATCCATTATTGTTTGAGCAGTTTGATCTTAACAATTACGACGTGGTGATATCTTCGTCCACTCGATTTGCCAAAAGTGTCGTTACCCAGCCTCAAACCGTGCATATCGCATACATCAATACTCCTCCTCGATTTTTGTGGCCGGTAAGTCTCAATTTCTCGCCCCAGCAATATATTGCACATTTTTTGCAAAAGCTACCATTTGGCACACGCACAGTATCATGGGTACTGCTCAAGCCCATCCTGACCCTACTACGCATGCATGATTTTGCCGCAGCTCAGAGGACAGATTATTTGGTTGGCAACAGCAGAAATGTCGCACATAGGATCAAAAAAGTCTACAACCGTGAGGCAGAATATATCCATCCGTTTGTCGAACTAGAGCGATTTGAGAGAAAGATTGAAGAGCAAAGTGAAAAGAGAAAAGAAGAGGATTATTTCCTTATAGTGTCGCGGTTGACAGAACATAAGCGGATTGATTTGGCGATTGAGGCATTTAACGAACTGGGTTTGCCACTGAAAATTGTTGGCACCGGCCCTGCGCGTGCAGGTTTGCAAGCGCAGGCAAAGAGCAATATTGAGTTTCTTGGCTATGTGTCCGATACAGACGTGGTAGAGTATTTGTATAATTGTAGGGCTTTTGTGTATCCGCAAGAAGAGGATTTTGGGATCACTGCGTTGGAGGCACAGGCTGCAGGCAAACCAGTAATTGCGTTTGGGGCAGGTGGCGCGTTGGAGACGGTGATTGATGAGGTAACGGGGCTGTTCTTTTACCCGCAGACAAAAGATGCATTGGTTGATGTGTTGCGAAAGTTTGACGCTATGACGTTTGATCGTGAAAAAATAGTGCACCATGTGCAGCATTTTTCACGAGATCGGTTCAAACAGGAAATGGAGGAACGGGTGCAAAAAGCAGTAAGGGATAGGTAGAAGCCATTGCATGTCATGCCAGCGCAGGCTGGCATCCAGGCAGTATTGGAATAGATTCCGGATCAAGTCCGGAATGACGGAGGACTGTATTTGGGATGACGAAAACAAGTAGGCTGTGAAATATTTCTAGTCATATGCAACAACTCTATTATCTATTCTTATCATTACGACCTAAGCAGTGGATCAAAAATGTGTTTGTGTTTGCGGCGTTGGTTTTTGCCGAAGAGTTGACCAATCCATCATTGGTGTGGCTTGCGCTCAAAGCCTTGGTGGCGTTTTGTCTTGTCTCAAGTAGTGTATATGTATTCAACGATCTGGCGGATATGGCCAAAGACCGGCACCATCCGGAAAAGAAACATCGTCCGCTTGCGTCGGGAAAACTATCTGTACGTCTGGCAATGGTGGGTGGTTTGGTATGCCTTGGTATGGGTATTATTGGCGGACTAGTGTTTATCAATAGTGCGTTTGTGATGGTGCTTTTGGCCTATCTGATTGTTAATATCTTGTACTCCCTGGGACTCAAGCGGGTGGTGATTGTGGATTTGTTGCTTGTGGCAGTCGGATTTGTATTGCGAGCTATTGCTGGCGCCCTCGCTATCAGTGTTGCGATTTCTCCGTGGCTATTATCTGCCACGTTCTTCTTAGCGTTGTTTTTGATACTTGGCAAACGACGGCATGAGTTATTGAACCTGGGTGATGATGGTGCAAAACACCGCTCTGTCTTAGGGGATTATTCGCAAACCATGCTTGACGCCATGTTGTTGATGGTAACTACGACAACGATTGTGATGTATTCGCTGTACACTATGGCCCCACAAACAATCGAACACTTCAATACAAACTTGTTAATTTATACAGTTATTTTTGTGGTGTATGGGATATTTCGGGCGTTTTACCTGATTTACCAAAAAAATCAAGGTGGTGCGCCCACAGAAATGCTCCTAACCGACAGACCGCTACAGCTGAATTTGCTATTATGGTTAATAATCGTATTGGCTATTATCTATCGTTAGTGCATATATGAAAAAAAGCGAACTCTTTTGGCGCGTCATAATATTACCGGCTGACTACCTTGCTGTCTTCCTCTCATTCTTTCTGTCGTATGAATTTCGGGAGTGGCTAGGGGAATCGTTTTTGATTCCGCGCGCCAACTTTTTACTTCTGGCGGCTTTGTTGAGCTTCATCTGGGTAGTCACATTCTGGCTGGTGGGGGTATACAGAATCAACATTCAGCGCAACAACTGGGAAGAGATCTTTGATATTATTTTTGGTTCGCTTGCGTCGGTAACGCTGGCAAGCTCGATCATCTTTTTTATCAAAGAGATCGATTTTTCGCGTATTATCCTGGTTAGCACCACTACTATTGGCATCGTGCTTTTGCTGGGAGTTAGGTTTGCGCGCGAGTGGATCCGTCACTATCTGTACATCAAGGGTATAGGTGTACGCAAGGTCCTCATTATTGGTGACGGAGAAACTACCCAAATCGTACTCAGCGGTATTGCAGCAGAACGTGATCCAGGGATACAGGTGGTTGATGTGATTACGGCGGAAGAGTTTGAAACGAAGTTTCTTCAACACAAGCCGGACGAAGTTATCCAAACCAACCCACAGTTACCCAACGATCAGATAACCAGAATAATCAATATCTGTGAGGAAAAAGGCTGCGTGTTTCGTTTTGTACCAAACCTGTTCGAAGTTCCCGCGGCAAATGTTGCTACATACAACCTAGCAGGTGTGCCGATTGTCACATTGTCAGTAACGGCTGTGGAAGGTTGGTATGCGGTGCTTAAGCGGGTTATTGATATCGCTGGAGCATTGATTGCATTGGTGTTGGCTGCGCCAATTTTTATAACAGCAGCTGTTGCTATCAAGCTCGATAGTGAAGGCACGATCTTTTACAAACAGGAGCGGGTCGGACGTAACGGAGAAAATTTCTCGCTCTACAAGTTTCGCAGTATGCGTATGATAACCCAAAATGGCCAACTCATGCATTCGGATTCTGATACCAAGATAGAAGCGCTCAAGGAGGCTCAAAAAAATTACAAGCTCGAAAATGACCCGCGCATTACCAAAGTAGGCGCATTTATTCGTAAGACCAGTATTGATGAGCTTCCGCAATTGATTAACGTACTTCGGGGAGAGTTGAGTTTGGTTGGTCCGCGAGCCTATCTCAAAAAAGAACTTGATAGCCAGCTCGAAAAACACCCTGATGCGCAAGGGCTGGTGCGCAGACTCACCACGGTAAGGCCGGGGATAACGGGCATCTGGCAGGTGTCGGGTAGGAGCAAGATTGATTTTGCCGAACGGGTGGCCATGGATGCGTATTATGCTACGCACGCTAATCTGTCACTTGATATCAAAATTTTGTTGCAAACGATCCCAGTCGTACTCCGTGGTACTGGTGCAATGTAATCAAATTTAGTTATTATAATTAAACGATGTTTATTGCTAGGCGCCGTCCTTCACGTGCCAAAACCCACAAAAAAGCTATCTTCGCAGGCCTTGGGTTGTTGCTAATCCTTGCTGTAGCAGTAGGTATTCCTGCGTTTTTCCTCTACCGCGATTATCAGTTTGTCACAACCAAGACAGCTGATTTGCAGGAAGCATGGGAACAAAAGAACCTGAGTCTGGTACAGGAGGACATTACACAGCTACGCGAGTACATGCCTACACTGCAACGCCACTACCGTTTGCTTGGGTTTAGCAGGTATATCCTTGGATTGGGCTATTACTATACCGAAGGGGAAAAGATGCTAGAACTTGCCCAAACAAGCCTGGAGATCGGTGACAAAGTAGTGGTAGGGATTCAACCATATCAAACCTTTCTCGGGCTGCGGCCCGATGCACCGGATACGTCCGTACAAACCAAAATAGAGCAACTTGTCCAAATTTTGCCCCAATTATTACCCGTCTTTGATGAGATGGATGGGCCGCTGCACGAGGCGATTGCACAGATCAAGACGCTTGATCCGTCGGGTTATCCGGAGGAACTGCAGGGTATTGCGCTCAAGGATTCAGTCATTGCCGCGCAGTCTTTTGCCACCGCACTGGAACCTGCGGTCGCTGATCTCAAGCCATTGTTGATGAATTTGACCACCGCGCTTGGCGAACCTGAGCCACAGACTTATTTAGTCTTATTTATGAATGACAAAGAACGCCGCCCGATCATGGGATTTATCACTGCGTATACGTTAGTAACATTCCGGAGTGGTACGTTTGAGATTGCAGACTCGTATGATATTTACGAAGTATCTGATGAAGAGAGTTTTTTGCCGTTGCCAAGTCCTCTTGCTGTGTATCTTAAGGCAGGAGGGTTTCACTTACGTGATGTTAATTATTCTCCTGATTACGCAAAGAGCATGGATGACTTTAATTACTATTGGCAGCGTCTCGGGCAGCCGTCCGTTGACGGTATTGTGGCGATTGATACCCACTTTTTACAGGGATTGTTAGGTATTACGGGTCCAATCAGTCTGCCTGCATATGAGATCAATTATGCCCAATACCCAGGCATCCCCGAAAGCTGCAGTATGGGTGGGACTGAGTTCACGCATGAGAATGTGGTCTGCAGGCTGGAACTCTTTTCACAGCGGCTCATCATTTCGCAATCGCAACGAAAGGCTATTTTGGGCGATCTAATGAAAGAAATAATAGATCGCATTTTGCAAGCACCGCAGGATCAATGGGGTCATCTGTTTGAGACCGTATTTACAGAACTTCATGAAAAGCACCTGTTGGTCAACCTGCGCAACGAAGACTTGCAGGCACTTGCCGAAACATACAATATTGGCGGCAAAGTATTACAACACGGCGATACGGTTTGGATGGATGAGGTCTCTTGTCAAGGGTGTGCGCCAATGTTTACGCCCGTAACATTCGGCCAAGCTGACGATTATCTGCATATAAACGATGCCAATCTCGCGGGTCTCAAGTCTGACTTTTTTATCAAGCGTACGGTTACCCAATCACTTCGCCAGGAAGATGACGGGCGTCTGGTGAGTCGTGTGGAGCTCACATATCACAATACCGGCATCAACGATGGATGGCTCAATGCGGTTGGCCGCAACTATGTGCGGGTGTATGTGCCATTGGGATCGGAGTTGTTGCATGCCGAAGGGGGCGAAGCCGTCGGTGGTGTTACATCATCAGAGGATCTTAACAAGACGGTATTTGATAATTTCCTCTTGATTCCGCCACTTGAGTCCAAAACTATAGTGTTTGAATATCGTCTTCCCGCTACCATAACGCCTAATAATTATCGTCTGATCGTGCAAAAGCAACCCGGACTGGATCGTGCAGAGTATGCTATTTCGTTAAAGAATAAGACTATATCATCAGAGCTACTGACTGATGTAGTATATGATATATGGCGATGATTAGAGCTCACTCAGATGTGGGTATTATTGTGAAAAGGATCAATGTGGCTGAGGCGGATAAGATTGTTACCGTTTTGACCAAGGAAAGTGGCAAGGTCGCACTTGTTGCAAAAGGTATCCGTAAGATACAGTCTCGACGCAAGGGGCATGTGGAATTGTTCAATCATGTACGATTTAGCTATGTCAAAGGCGAAGGGCTTGGGTTGGTGACAGAGGTAGAGGCACTTGAGGTGTTTGATGATGTCGCGAAGGTGTGGGAACCGCTGGGACAAGCGTATCACATATGCGAGATTGTTGACCGTTTGTTGCCTGAGTATGAGCCCAACGAGTATGTGTATCGGTTGCTGCTGCGCGCACTGCAAGTGCTCAAGGAAGAGTCGATTCATGCGCGTAGGGAGGAGGTTGTTCGCCTTTTTGAGATTTCGCTCTTACAACATCTGGGGTATTGGAATGGTGATGAATATGACACATCTATCAGCGCCGAGCAAAAGAAGAAGTTCCACATTGCCTATATCGAGCAGTTAATTGAGAGACAATTGCAAAGCAAGTTGGTTTTTCAGCCAATTGCCATATCTCGCGCAATCGTATAGTATACATGGCCTATGATAGAAAAAAATGCATCTATTCGCATAGGTACGTTTGACAAGATTGTTTCCCTAGCAAAACGACGAGGATTTGTATTTCCCAGCTCCGAAATTTATGGTGGATTGGGCAATGTCTATGACTATGGTCCACTTGGTGTGGAGCTTGTGAAAAACATCAGAGATGCGTGGTGGAAGACGTTTGTGCATCAGCGGGATGATATTGTGGGTCTGGAAAGCGCAATATTCATGCACCCCAAAGTGTGGGTCGCCAGTGGTCATGTAGGAGGATTTTCTGATCCTATGGTGGAGGACAAGATGACGCACAAGCGATATCGCGCGGATCATTTGATCGAGCAGTGGACAAAGGATAACCAGCAGGAGCCTGTAGATACTGACATGCTATCCCCCGAAGAATTAGACGCGTTTATCACAGACCACAAGATCATCTCTCCTGACGGGAACGAACTGACACCGGTGAAACAATTCAACTTGATGTTTCAGACTCAGCTTGGCTCTACAGAAGACGAAACCTCAACCTTGTACCTGCGCGCCGAGACTGCGCAAGGGATGTATGTTGATTTTGAAAATATCCTGCAGTCAACTCATCTTAAGATCCCTTTTGGGGTGGCTCAGCAGGGGAGAGTGTTCCGAAATGAGATAACCACAGGTAAGTTTTTGTTCCGCATGTTGGAATTCCAACAGATGGAGATTCAGTACTTTTTTGACGGTAACAATTGGGAAGAGCAGTTTGAGATCTGGCGCAAGGAAATTGAGCGATGGTATATTGATATTTTGGGTATTTCGCGTGAGGAGTTTCGATGGAAGCCGCATAGCAAACTGATCTTTTATGCCAAAGCAGCCGAAGATATTCAATACAACTTTTCGTGGGGTCATGATGAGGTGAGTGGGCTGCATTATCGCACTGATTATGATCTCGGCACCCATCAAAAGCACAGTGGCAAAGACCTCACCTATCGCGATCCGCACACTAATGAGACCTATCTCCCACATGTGTTAGAAACAACCTGGGGCTTAGATAGAAACTTCTTTATGCTTTTAGAAAATGCGTATTGGGAAGATACCGAGAATGAGCGCGTGGTGTTGCGCATCAAGCCATCTCTAGCACCGTACAAAGTGGCAGTATTTCCGCTCTTAAAAAATAAACCCGAATTGGTCGAGAAGGCGCGGGATGTTTTCAAAAATCTACATCAGGATTTTGTTGCTACTTGGGATGAACGTGGCAACATCGGTAAGCGATATTTTGCACAGGACGAAATTGGTACGCCGTTTTGCGTGACTATCGATTTCGATACATTAGAAAATGACACGGTTACAGTCCGCGAGCGCGACTCTATGAGTCAAGAACGTGTGGCTGTTTCCGAGTTACATCAGTATCTCTCAGGGGCTATTTCTGATAGCATATAAATATGAAAATCCCAGGACAACATCGTAGTCAGCGAGTCGGCGTGTTCGTAGACGTACAAAACATGTATTACTCGGCAAAGAACCTGTATGACTCCAAGGTTAATTACGAGAAGATCTTGGCTCATGCGGTTGCCGGGAGGAAGTTGGTGCGCGCGTTTGCATATGTGATTCGTGCTGATGTAGGAGCAGAAAAGGACTTCTTCGGAGCATTGGAAAAACAAGGATACGAAGTGCGCGAAAAAGATCTACAAGTGTTTTATGGGGGCGCCAAAAAAGGGGATTGGGACGTGGGGCTGTGTATGGACGCAATACGGTTGATGCCGAAGATTGACGTGCTCGTATTGGTTTCTGGTGATGGTGATTATGCAGACATGCTCGACTATGCACGTAGTCAAGGGGTCAGAGGTGAAGTGATTGGGTTCGGCAAGACTACGTCAAGCAAACTTTTGGAAGAGGCTGAGGCTTTTATTGATTTGGACAAACACCGCAAACACTTTCTGTTCGAAAAGCAATAGCATATTACTGTAGTCTTACAGTTTCGCGCACATCGAATATTAGAACTATATAAGGTTCAGTCAGAAAAAATAGCGAACACGTGCACAAACCGACAGGTCGATGGTTGAGTTGACTGTTTAACCAAAGTATATATAATAGTTAGTATGAATACGGTTCTCAATGTGAAAATTGATCCTACCTTGAAGAAGAAAGCTCAAACGGTTGCCAAAGATTTGGGCCTGCCAATGAGTATTGTTGTGGCAGCAGGTTTGCGTGAATTCGTTAATACGCGCAGTCTGACTATTTCCGACTCCTCCCGTCTTAAGCCCGAGGTGGAAGCTGAGTTGCGTAAACTCTCCCGAGAAGCACGGGCGGGCAACTTTGACGATTATTCACCGGCTTTTGACGATGTAACAAAGAGTTTTGCCTGGCTTGATAAAGAATGACCATCCGCTATAGTAAGACATTCAAAAAGCAATACAAAAAACTCTCGCCTGCATTACAACAAAAAGCAAAAGACCGTATCCTGCTTTGGGCGCGTAACCCAAACCATCCGTCACTTCGTCTGCACCAGTTGTCAGGAAAACTGCGACGGTTTTACAGTATCAATATCACCGGTGATATCCGAGCTATATATGAGATCGTTGGTACAGAGGTATATATCTGTCAATTCATCGGCACCCACAGTCAGCTGTATAGCTGACATCGTTTATAATCACCCCATGCGCTATATTGTCCATACAGTCAAAGGGCTGGAGCCTATCGCAAAGGAGGAGTTGGCAGCTCTGCTACCGGATAGTCGGATCGTTGACGAGCAAACGAAACGACTAATCGTTGAGTATGACGGCGATGTTACTGAGATCATGCAGTTGAGGACTGCGGATGATATCAGCGTACTTGTTGCAGCAAACCTTGATGAAATAGAAACGGTGGATTGGGCACATATTCGAGAGGTCATCACACAGTATCGACCGATTGATACGGATGCATTTTCTGTTACCGTGAGCAAGTACAAAAGCCCTATCAATGTGGATGAACTTACCCATGTCGTGGCAACGTTTATTTCAGAAACATACGGTTGGCACTATGAACCCAAAGACCATACTAACTTTGATATTCGTCTGATCATCGAACAAGACGATGAGCTTGTTGCCGTACGAGTAGGGTCTGAGAGTCTGTTTCACCGGCCATACAAACAGGAATCGTATATCGGAGCATTGCGTCCAAGTATTGCCGCAGCAATGGCTTTTGAAGCGACACAGGGCAAGAGCGATTTAAAGATAGTGGATACGTTTTGTGGAAGCGGCACGATTTTAGCAGAAGCGTACATAGCAGGGCATGAAATCTATGGCAATGATCTAGACACAAACGCAGTTAACATTACGCATAGGGTGCTTTCAAATTTGGGCTACAAATATGTAGAAGAACGGGTGAAACAACAAAACGCGACAAAAACGACATGGCCAGAGGGTTACTTTGATTGTGCAATTTCTAACTTGCCGTGGGATAGTCAGATTAGCGTTGAGAGTATGACAACTCTGTATCAAAAGACACTCCAAGAGTGGCAAAGAATACTTAAGCCTGGTGCAACAATCGCTGTGCTTTTGGCTAATCCGCAATTGTTTATCAAATATGTAAAGAAGACATTTGGCAAAGATATACCGATAACAACCTATACCCTCGGTCATCTCGGCCAAACACCGACCCTACTGGTTTGTCGGTTGGGGTGATTACTTTGATCTAAAATAGGCAAGTGTCTTCTGGAGAGCTTGGCGTGTTGGCTGGATACTTGAATGGTCACCTATCTTGACTTGGTGTGCCAGATGTCCTAACTGTAAGCCGATTTGATAGCCGTGCAGCTCATCCCAAAAACTTTCGGTAACAGTCTGGTCGTCGAAATACCCTTGTACCATGGGAGTCATTTCTATCTCTGGACATTCAAAGTGGAAATATGCCAAATCCAGTATATACGGCCCTCCTTGAAATTCGCCAAAATCTATAATGTCCCGGACCTCTAATGTTCCCGGGTCAACAAAAATATGCTCGGGGAGATAATCCGCATGGCACAGTACCGCGTGGTCGTAGTGATAGCGATCTAAATAGTCTCTGAGTTGCGCAATGAGAAAGCCAAACTCTTCCACGCTTATGCTTGTTTGTAAAATAAGGTCTTTTTCAGCTATCCGGTCCTCCAATGTTGAAGCGCTGATGCGGTCCCAACTGGCAAAGTCCCAGTTACCGTCTTCATGTCTTTTATAAAACCCATCAACAGGTATGGAGTTAATCTTTTTCAAAACCTGTCCAGCGTTATACAAAACAGTTTGGGTTTGTGTCTCATTCAGATCGTCTAGTAGCGTAGGCAGTGCAACTCCTTGGGATTTCTGCGTGATCATTCCCTGCAGCTGTTGATCCGCGACGGTGATGTCCCCGACAAAATACACCAGAGGTACGGGGGCATTGTGCTGCCTGCACTGATCCATCGCCCATGCCTCTGAAGCAAAACTGGAATCGCCGTATCGAGCGATGCGGACAATCAGGTTTGCTCCGTCTTGTGTTTGCACGTCGTACACTTCATTGTCATACCCGCGGACTATCTTCTCATACTGCATTATCCTGCCGAAGTCGGTGTTTTGAGAAATTAATTCTTGCAATTGACCCTCGGCAATAGGGGTATACGAGGAATGGCGTTCTTGTATGAATGTATCGTCGGGAGAGCCGTTTGACATAACGGGATTGTATCATCTAACAGTTTGTTGGAGAGGTTTAGTACCCCAGTATTCACTGCAGGGCTTCTGTATATCAACGTCTGTTTAAGCCTTTGTCTGACTAAGGTAGAATCATCAAATGGAACATACAAATCAACTAACATACGTTGTAGGGCAAATATATGGCTTGGGGAGGTTAGAAGCTACTCGGACTATAGAACAGGGAGTAAATGATACTTGGTATGTACGTACCGAAAAAGGCAAATACTTTGTTAAAAAATACCAAAAACAGACGACAATCATTGAGGTAGAAGAGGAAGGTAAAATCATAATGAGATTGATTGAAAAGGGATTTCCTACTATTGCTCCTTTATCTACACTAGAAGGTGACTATTTATATGATGGAGAGGATGGGCGTATTTGGACGATTTTACCTTGGCTCAACGCGCACCAGCCTTCTGAATCAATGTTTATTGAAAACCTAGAGATGTATATAGCTGCGGCAGCAAATGCTACCAAAATTCTAGGGGATATTACTACAGAGAAAGCCGCGCAACTTAAGAGAAAAAGGGTTGCACAGCGGCTCACCTCTCTACAGATACCTTCTGAGGATATCGCGTTAATTAAGGCGTTACGCCAAGAGTTTCCTTCAATGGCATGGGGATACATCCACAAGGATATACAAGAAGAGAATATATTGATTGATGCGGATGATAAGAATATGTTCTATGTAATAGATTTTGAAGGGATGCAAAAACTGCCACTACTTCTCGAGTTGGTGCGTCCAATACGTTTGTATCTTTACGATGAACAAAATGCAGAGATACTTTTTCCGGATAAAGTGGAGTCGGTAAAACAGTCGTATTTCCAAGAATTACCGCAAGCAAGCTTTGGCTATACTGAAGAGCTGTTTAATAGACTTATATTGTTTGATACTGTCTATTGCGCTTTAAGCAAGCTAATTGATCCTCAGAACATTAAGCGATATGGTGAACTCATACAATTTGCGCGGGCATTTCAAAATAAATATATGTAAGTAGAGTCGCAAGAGTTTTTGGACATGGCAGGATTATACGTTAACCCACCCCAAACAGGTACGCGCCTACGAAGGTGTTTCCCCTATTGCTTGCCGGTGAAAAGTATCTCGGTTATTATGCCATCAGATGCAACTTCCCCTTTCAACTGTTCGTAATATGATGCTCGCAGCGCAGGGGTTGGACAAACCACCTGCTGCACCTGCGATGAAAAAAGACCTGCTGGCCGCTATCCGACGGATGGGGTATCTGCAAATTGATACCATTCATGTGGTGGCACGCAGTCCATATCTTGTGTTGTGGAGCAGACTTGGGAAGTATGAACCACGTTGGCTTGATGAGCTATTGGCCGAAGGTGAGCTGTTTGAGTATTGGGCACATGCTGCGTGTTTTTTGCCAATTGAGGATTATCCGCTGTACCGTCGGTTAATGTTGGATAAAAAAGGGCATTGGGGTGAGCGTACGCAAAAGTGGGTAGAGGAAAACAAAAAGACCATAGACTATGTGCTTAATTATGTTACAGAGCATGGCGAAACGCGGTCGTCTGATTTCAAGCGTACTGACGGTGACAAAGGTGCGTGGTGGAATTGGAAGGCGGAGAAGGTGGCGCTGGAGGTTCTTTTTGACCAGGGTGATTTGATGATTGCACGTCGGCATAATTTCCACCGTATCTATAATCTACGCGAAAGAGTACTGCAAGATTGGGATGATTCGAAAACTCCAACTTACGAAACGGTCCAAAAAGAACTTGCGCTCAAAGCCATCAAAGCGCTTGGCGTGGCCACACCAGAGTGGATTGCCGACTACTTTTACACACCCAAGCGTGAGATCAATGACGTGCTGAGAAAGTTAGTTGATGAGGGAGAGATATATGAAGTGGAGATTGAAGGGTGGCCTGCCGGCCGTAGTTCTGCAAAGCAGAATGGAGGCTGGTTTGTCCATAAAAGCGTCAAAAGTTTTGACGTGCCAGAACCGACATATACTACGTTGCTCTCACCATTTGACCCGTTAATGAACAACCGCAAACGCGCCAAGGTACTGTTTGACTTTGACTACCAAATCGAGTGCTACACTCCCGCGCCAAAAAGAAAGTACGGCTATTTCACCTTGCCTATTTTGCACCGTGGGAAATTGATAGGAAGGCTTGATCCCAAGGCACACCGTACTTCGCTAAAGCTTCGAACGGCAGGTCGCAAAGGGGGGATATTTGAAATAAAAGCCATTCACCTCGAGCCAGATGTAGAAATAACTGACGAGTTGGTGGCGGACGTGGCAAAAGCTATACAAGACTGCGCCACCTGGCACGGGACGCCAGAGGTGGTGGTGAAGAAGTCTGTGCCGAAGGAATTTGCAAAACTCTTGAAAGCAAACATGTAACCTAGAGGGTATTACAAAACTGTGTCATTCTAAACTATTTTTGAGGGTGATTGGAAACTGGATGCCAGCCTCCGCTGGCATGACAAGTACTGGGTGTTAGTGGAATGTCTCGGCGTTTGTTATCTCTATGGGATTTGTCATCCCTGCGCAGGCAGGGATCCAGGCAGTACAAAATCACTCTCAACCCCCGTCATTCTGGCTTGTCCAGAATCTCCTCAAGTAGTTTCGGAAATTGCTCAGTTCCCATGCCTTCCAAGGTGAAGTGCCCGTACCCGCTAAACTCCTGGTATTCTACATTTTTTATTTCTCTGCGAATGATATCAACAGATGTATGAATATCTGTGTAGTCATTATTAGAATTGAAGATTGTAACCCCTGCAGTTCGACTCACTAATTCAGGGTCAAACTCAAATTCAAAAAAGTCGCCTGTATCATATTCTGTACCATTGCTTGGATTCAGCCACGGGGCAACAAGCACTACTTTATTGACCTTCCTATCTTTATGTTCACTCAGCCATCGTACCAAGAAGCCGCTGCCACAACTATGACCCACAAGAATTGTGTCTGGCGTTATCTCAAATCGCTCAAATTCTTTTTTCCAAATTTCATAGCGAGGCTGCCACGGCATAGGTACTTCAATTGCCACCGCAAAAATGTCGTTAATTTGTAGTTGCTTGGAAAGCCAGGGGAACCAATGATTATTACTGTTAGTGGGATACTTTGGATCGTAATATTCATCCTTGTCCGGCATGCCCGGTATCAAAATTGCATTTTTCATGGTGTCTTCCTTTTATGAAATTACCAAATGCCACACCGGCGAATATGCCGTGCGGCTATTTATCAATACATATCCGAAAGAATCACTGAAGTTGATGAAGACTTGGGCCAAGGATGATAACCTTCATGTGCGGCGATTGGCGAGTGAGGGTTTGCGTCCCCGTCTACCGTGGGCGCAGAAACTGACGTTATTTATAGATAAACCGCAACCAGTGTTCGACATTTTGGAATTACTCAAAGACGACACGTCCAAGTTTGTCCAAAAATCAGTCGCCAACAACATCAACGACTATCTCAAAGACAACCACGAGGCAGCAATGAAACTATTGGCTAAGTGGCAACAAGGAGCCACGCCAGAGAGAAAATGGATCATCAAGCACGCACTACGCAATGAATTGAAGAAAGGCAACCCGTCGGCCCATGATTTGGTACTTGTAGATAAAAATTAGATCTCTCCGCAAGGTCGAGATGACAGTAGTGAAACTCGAGATGACAATACTATATACTGGATTTTGAAATAAGCTTCTGTGCTCACTTCTTCCCCGTTAGGATCTTTCGTCGTACTTCTCTGACGGCGATTTTGGGTAGGCGGGATTCGTTTTCT
>CAZQWJ010000012.1:20807-27607 GCA_964597265.1 uncultured Candidatus Saccharibacteria bacterium | reverse complement strand
CTTATTTTTGATTTTTGCTCTTTTATCTTTACTCTACCTCTCTCGTCCTGCTGTTTCGGGCTTACCCGTTTGCCTTGGATTATTCTGCTTCGGCAGGAGATCATCCTCTTGCAGAAAATGATTCTGCTCTGTAGAACTAACCGTGTCACCTCTTGTTCTGTTGTTGGCGAACAAGAGCAGTTATTAGTCTTTGGCAATACTAACTGTAATGTATTGTATCAAAAAGTATGCAAAACAAAAGCCCTCAACTTTCGTAAACTACTACGAGGCCAGTACAAAAGAAGATGTAAGAAGCCCCGCGTTGCCCGCGAGGCTTCTATATTACGACACTCCTACACGATTTGCCGCGCATGCGGAATAATATTCCTCAGCCGCGTCGACAATCGTGTTAAGGAAATACACACTGATCCAGGCGGAGACCCCGCCACCAAGGACTGACAAAAATCCGACCAGCAGTTTGCCGCCAGTTTTTGCAGCAAGTTTCAATACCAGCTTACTCGCCACCTTCCCTGCCAGCTTGCCGGGCGCCTTTGCAAGAAACTTGCCCCCACCTTTTAACGACATCTTGGCGGTGATTATCTCTTGCATTTCGATCTGCTCAACCCGAGCAGCACCTGACCAAATGGCCAGAATGGGAACGAGATCTTCCCTATCTACCGTGATCCCTTTCAAGATCCCCACCGACCACGCCATTTGGGCCATGCGTCGTATGAGATACATGATCTCTACTATCACAGCCCCCAGATGCACAACCGGTATTATTGATGCAGCAAGCGCAACCAGGGCGATTGTCAAGTTGGTTTGGTTCTTCAGTTTGTTAACACTTTCTGACGAACCATGCCTTACATATTTGGCCAGGTCCAGGGAGGCAGGATCACCTCCGAGAATTTGAAACGTCCGCACAATCCATTCCATTTATTCACACTCCTTTACACACTTATACGATGTTAAGTATCGTATTATAGCATACTATAAGCCTTGCTTAGAAAATAATATACATGGAATCACAATAACCACCTATTTGAACGTAAAGCTACGCGAGTGTTATAATTACAGGCAGTTGTAAAATTATTTTAGGAGTTTCTACTATGTGTGTACAAAAATGTTTAAGCAACAACCAAAGACAGGACAAAAACCGTTCATTATCGCTCATGATGTTTCCTTCGAATCTGAAGTAGGTGCTCCTATTGTTTCCCAGCTCTCATTCAGTCTACACATTGAAAAAACAGGTTTAGTCGGCAAAAACGGTGTTGGTAAGACCACGTTTTTGCGTTTGATCACTGGCGAACTTGAACCAACCGTAGGGTCAATCGAACGTCAGGGTGCTTTCGCATACCTCTCGCAAGATATACATCCCGAATTACAAAACACTGTGGCAGACACATTGGGTATAGCCCAAAAACTTGCAGCTATCGAACAGGTAAAAGCCGGCACAAAGACCAAAGACGTTTTGGCAGTTATCAATAATGATTGGGATATTGAAGATCGGGCACGAAATATTTTTGACAGTTTGCGATTTTCTCACATTATGTTTGACCGCCGCTTAGAAACATTGAGTGGCGGAGAACGCATGAAGGTGATTTTGGCACGCTTGCTTTTGCAACAGCCGGATGTTCTTATTTTGGACGAGCCAACGAACAACTTAGATTATCAATCGCGAGCGGTCGTGTACGAGCTGGTCAAAAATTGGAGCGGTGGTATGCTGATTGTGAGTCACGATAGAGAACTGCTTAATCTGATGGATAGGATTGTGGAGCTTTCTGAAACCGGCATACAAGAGTATGGCGGCAACTATGATTTCTACCTTGCGCAAAGAGAGATCGAGAAACAGGCAGCAACTACAGCAGTTGAACATTCTCAAAAAGAGCTACAGCGTATCAAACGACAATCGCAAGCAGCTGTTGATAGACAGGCAAAACGTATCCATCGTGCAAAAAAGCTTGGTAATGAGAAACGTGTGCCACGCATTTTGTTGGGTGCCATGAAACAAACAGGGGAGACGACGACCGCACGGTTGAAGAAAACGCATGAAGAGAAGATACTCGAGGCACAGAAAAATTTAGAAACTGCAAAGGGCAGAATCAGAGCCGAAAACCAGATTAGAGTCGACCTGTCCAAGACCACCGTGCCTAACGGCAAACTCGTTACAGCCCTTGAGGGAGTGAATTTTGGATACCCTGGTTCGGGCAATGTGATTGTGGACACAGTTGATCTGAGCATCTATGGCCCGCGGCGGATTGCCATTGCAGGGCCAAACGGGTCGGGCAAGACTACGTTGGTAAAATTACTGTTAGGCGAACTTGCACCAACCAAAGGCGAAGTATTCATAGGTGTGGAACATACTGCATACTTGGATCAGCACACATCAGTGCTGGATCGGAACAAAACACTATTGGCAAATTTGCAGACTGCACTCCCCAAAACAGACGAAGTCACATTGCGGCAATACTTGGGACGGTTTCTGTTTCATCATCATGATGTGTTTAAACAGGTAAGTGACTTGAGCGGCGGTGAAAAGATGCGTGCTGCATTGGCAATCACTTTGGCAGGAGGTCACCCACCGCAGCTTTTGGTACTGGACGAGCCGACCAATAACTTAGATCTAAATAGTATTGAGCAAATAGAGAGTGCCCTGTCCAATTTTCGCGGTGCACTAATTGTGATCTCACATGACCAAACCTTTTTGGAAAACATAGGCATCGAGCGGATGATAGAGTTAAACTAATACTATGTTGACAACAGAACAAATAAAAACAATCCGTAAGTTAGGGTTAGACGCATCGAACTTTTTAGCAAAGGGTATGGAGTGTTTAGTCTTTGATAATGCTGACGGAACAATTACCAAAGTGTATGAAACACGGTTCGGATTGGACTATATACACAGATTAAAAGATTTCTATGATTCGCTTGATACAAACAGAGTCTCATTTCGTGTTCCTAAGATATACGATATTGTAGTCGAAGGTGAATATATCCTTGTGACAGAACGTAAGTTGGAAGGAAAAGCATTTAAGATAGAAGAATTGTCAGAGCTTACGAAGAAAGAAATGGCACGACTACTCACCAATTACACTAATACACTATTCTCTGTGAAGGAAATCTCCACGCAATTTCTCCGACATGCTGAACCTCTCAATATCAATAATCAGTTTTTGTACGATGGGGGCGTGGATGATTGGAATGTGCTTATTAAACAAAGTATTCAGCGGAAACTCGAGAAAACATATACCAAACTAAGGGATGATGTAACAGATTATGATAACAAGCTAGCTACGTTGGCAGATAGGTTTTCCGTGCCGTATGAGGGTCAATATCATTTGGTGCATGGTGATATTTTTCCGAGCAATTTGTTAGTTGATGTTGATATGAATGTACATGCTGTATTGGATTTTGGTATTTTGACGGTGAATGGCGATTATCTTTTTGATATTGCAACAGGTTGGGTTTTTGTTGACATGTATCACGAAGTTAAGAAATATCCACTAAAAGAGATGCTTGGGGAAAAAATACATGAGAGGTTGGCCGATAAAGATGTAGCGGCAGTGTATCGCTATATTCTTGTGTACTCAATTCTTTCATGCGATATGTATTCTAGTACTTGCGAAGATGGGCATTATGCGTGGTGCGTAGAGAACCTGAATGATGAGGGGTATTGGGAGAAAGCAGGGTTGAAGTAGGATAGCTATTTTCGACAAGGGTACCAAAAGGTACTATATTTGTGTCATGAATAAGACCACATCTTCGACCATTAAAATTAACCTTCCTCAAGGAATTCTGCATAAAAGTTCCGCCGAAGCGGAGAGAACCGGTATTTCTGTACAGGACTTTATTCGGATGTTGCTGGCGACATATTTCTCTCGACCTGAGACAATTGCATGCATTACTCGAGGCAAAGTTCTACTACACAACGCAAAGGAAGAGATTGCTGCAGGAAAACATAAATAATCTGCCGATCCTCAAGCATAGCACAAACACTAAAATGTGTACTAGCTCTCGTATACGCCAATTAGCCATATAGTTGACTGTGAGTGCCAAGCATTTCAAAACATATAGTATTCTCTGTGTCTTCTATGAATATCGCCCGCCAGTCTCCGGTTATATTGATACTGCGATAGCTTTTGTATTTTCCTGTTAGTACGTGATTATGTAGTCTGGGGTCAAACTTGTCATGGATAAAAATCACAAGTCTTTCTTGAAATGCTTTTTTGATCTTTGGAGGTGTTTTGTCGTATTGCTTCGAAAACCTTTTGGTAAACTTAACCTTCACTGGCAAGTTTTCTGTTCGGATCATGTAACCAGTTTATAGCATCCTCTGCATTATCAAAAGTAGGCGAGACCTTGCCGGTCAATCGATCCTCCTTTGATTCTTCTAACGCTTGTGTTAAGTACTCATTGGGGATTTCTTCTTGAAGTGAGAAGTTGATGGTTTTGGTCTTCACAAATTGTCTAAGGTACGCATTGACTACAGCGCTAAGGCTGAATCCCAATTCTTTTGCTATGGCTTGCGCCTGCGCCTTTACTTTGGCATCTGTTTTGATGTTTATAACTGAAGTATTCATGTGGATATTATATGTACTTTATCAACACCTTGTCAACACACCTTCACTTACCGCAGCTTCTTGGACTATGGTTGAGAAATACCTTGACGTTTTCCATAACTAAAAACTTTTTCAGTTGACGGAGGTTTCGAGCGCGATACAATCAGCTCATGGCTAAGATCGAACTGAAGCTACATTACTATCAAAAAGCCCTTATAAAAGAATTGACTCTTACTAAGACCGGCAGGCGATTCAATCAGCTAATTATCGAAGGTCTCGAAAGCGAACACATGAACTATCACCTCAAGCGACTGATGGAGATTGGGTTTGTGACCAAATCAGGAGATGATTATATCCTTACAGACACGGGGAAGGACTACTCGAATCTCCTGGATGATGCTCTGCAAGCAACTGAGAAACAACCCAAAACTTCCGTCATCATCTGGGGAGTACGCAAGAATAGCAAAGGGGAAGTGGAACATCTTCTGAACCGACGCTTGCGCCAACCTTACTATGGCAAAGTCGGAAGAATTACCGGCAAAGTGCTCTTTGGAGAAGCTCTTGAAGAAGCAGCTGCACGAGAATTGTATGAAGAAACAGGCCTAACCGCCAAACACTTCACCTTGGAGAAGGTATACCGCAAAATGCGAAAACGAGAGGACGTCCTGCCTGCGCAGGCAGGAGTCTTTGTGCAAGACGTGTTTTTTTATATTTTCTTTGTGACAGAGTTTGAGGGAACACTCATTGAGAGAACGCCGTTTCAAGAAAACTTTTGGGCAACGAAAGAAGAGGTGTTGGGTAACAAAAATATCTATGACGTGTATGATGACTTCACGATCGATAAGAGGATACAGCCTAAGCAATTCACATTCACCGAACATGTAGATATTGCAGAAGGGTTCTGAGATTGGCGTTATGTGCCAGCACCGGCAAGGATAATTTCCTGTATTTTGACTTGTATCCGTGGCGTATCAAAGTATGTGTCCACGTTAACGGAATAGACCACATCTACCAACGTGCCTAATTCCAGTTCGTCAAACCGCGATCCCGTATTAAATGCAATCGCGTCGAGTGGTTTTGCGCCTTGTACTCCTAAGCTTAACTTGAGATGTTGAGCCTGTGCACCAATCAGTTGCCGGTTGAGGACAACCACATCACGAGAGAGAAAAAGAGGCCGAGGATTGCCTATCCCAAACGGTGCAAATTCCTGTAATTTTTGAGCTAACTCCATAGTTATCATGTCAAATGGCAATACCATATCAACATCAAGCGTTCGGGGTGGTTTTTGACCACCAAAAAAGTCGTATGCATACGCGGCGAGATTGGTACGAAACTGATCAACGTTTGCTTTTTGTATGGTCAAACCTGCGGCCATGGCATGCCCGCCTGCTTCTTCCACCAAATCCTGCTGTTTTTTGATCGCCTGGATAATATCAAATTCCCTCACTGATCGGGCACTCCCTTTGTAATACTCACCGCTAACACCCAACGCGATAGCAGGTACACCAAAACGCTCCACGAGTTTACCTGCAATCAGCCCCAAAACACCTTCATGCCAACCCTCGTGATGGACCACTAAGATGAGTTCGTTGTCCCACCCTGAAGTAGCAACCAACTCCATAGCCTGCTCTATTGCATGGGTAGTTAAATCCTGCCGAGCCCTGTTTGTCTCATGCATTAGGCCTGCAATATTCTCTGCTTTTTTGGCATCTGTAGTACACAATAACCGCAGACTATCAAGCGCATGTTCCAGCCGCCCCATGGCGTTGATCCGTGGCGCAATCACCCATCCGACTTCATAATTGCCAATAGGTTTGCCTGCAATGTTGGCTCGTTCGTACAATTTTTGCAAACCAACGCGGTCAGTATGTGTTAACAACACCAATCCTTCTTTGACCAACACTCGGTTGAATCCCATCACCGGCTGTATATCAGCTAATGTCGCTAACGCAACCGAGTCAAGACCGCGAATATCCGGTTGCAACGTACCCTGGCGGTGTTTGTGCATTGCCAATGTGAGAACCCATGCAATGCCTGCCCCACATAACTCATACGTGTGCAGAATCGGAACGTGTGCAGGGATTTTGGCCTCTTGTATGGTGTGGTGGTCGGTAATCACAAAATCTAATCCCAACGACTGTCCATATATGACCGCCTCCCTAGCAGTGATACCGCAATCTACGGTTATGACCAATACGCTTTCTCCGTCATACTGTGTGCGAATATCGTCTATGGACTCCCGACTGAGGCCATACCCATGTT
>CAZQWJ010000012.1:0-20707 GCA_964597265.1 uncultured Candidatus Saccharibacteria bacterium | reverse complement strand
TCATACTGTGTGCGAATATCGTCTATGGACTCCCGACTGAGGCCATACCCATGTTTGGTACGATGGGGAATAAACGGCATGACTTTTTTAAACCCAACCTCTTTATACAAATATTCCCAGAGAATCGCCGTTGCCGAGATCCCGTCCACATCGTAATCCCCATGAATGACGATAGTAGTATCCTGCGCTACTGCGGCCGTGATCCTGGTTGCAACATCATTCAGAACATCCGGTGAGAACAACCCAACCAGGGATTCTGCACTTTCAGCAACCGTGGCACGGAAAAATGCTTCCCGTTGTTGAGGGCTCTCTATACCTCGATTTTGCAGCAAAACAGCTATGGCTTCTTCCCACGACGTAGGGATTGTGTCATTTTTGATTCGGATTTGTTTGGTAGGTTTCACCTCATGAGTATAGCACTCAATGATCTTCATCCGGTGGCCAGAGCTGAGAGGCGAGAAAGGGCTTTGTGCTTACCAATGGCTTGCAGCACATCAAATAGTGGGGGTGTGGCAGATTCTCCGGTTATGGCGAGACGGATGGTCATAAACAATTGTTTGGGCGACCAATCGTCTAGATTTTCCTGGAGTTTTCGCAACACCATTTCCAAATTTTCGGCATTCCAATCGTTAGTATCCACCTGTTCTAAAACAGCAACAACCCGCCCCAGACCTTCTTTTGTGGCCTCTGCTGTTTTTCCTTTTTGCACCACTTTGTCCAAAGATACCTGTGGTTCATCGAAAAAATAATACGTCAGGTCGCGAAACTCCCCTAATGTCTTGAGGCGTTCCTGTGTGAGGCCTACGATGGTTTCCAGATATGCACGATCCACGCTTTCGAGCGCAGGATCAAACGCTACCAGACGGTCAGTTAACTCCTGGACCGACAACTCGCGGATATACACACCGTTGAACCAGTCAAGTTTTTGCCGGTCAAACACTGCGTTGGATTTGTGCAGCTGGTGAATATCAAACTGCTTAATAAACTCTTCAAGTGAAAAAATATCTTTTTCCTCAGGATGCGTCCAGCCTAACAAAGCCAAAAAGTTCAGAAGCGCCTCTGGCAAGTACCCCTGATCCAAAAATGCCCGTGCGTGTGTAGCACCGAAACGCTTGGACATCTTGCCACCGTTGGGATCCAGAAGGAGCGGCAGGTGACCGGTCTCGGGCATTTCCCAGCCCAGGTAACGATAGAGCAAGATGTGTTTTGGCATGGAAGACACCCACTCCATACCCCGCAGAATATGTGTAATCTCCATCAAATGGTCGTCAATAACCACAGCCAAATGATACGTCGGAAATCCATCGGACTTCATAAGCACCTGATCATCAACGTCTTTTGTGTTAAACGAAATCTCCCCAAGCACAATGTCGGTATATGTTACCGTTTCCTCATCCGGAACTTTGAGGCGAATAACATGTGATTCCCCTCCTTGTGCACGCTCTTGCGCGATGCGAATATCAATATCACGGCAGCGGCGATCATAACGCGGCTGCTCTTTGCGAGCCATCTGTGCATCTTTCATCTCTTTCAGACGCTCTGGAGTACAAAAACAGTAATACGCATGGCCTTGGGCGACGAGCTGTTCGGCGTACGGAAGATACAAACCAAGTCGTTCGGATTGAATATACGGTCCGTATGGGCCGCCAACTTCCGGCCCTTCATCCCAGGACAAACCATAATCTCTAATATCCTGCACAATTCTACCCAAAGCCCCCTCTACTAACCGCGACCTATCAGTATCTTCTATGCGTAAGAGAAATTTGCCGCCCTGTTTTTTCGCCCAGGCGTAGTTGTGCAACATTGTCCTGAGGCTCCCGATATGATATTCGCCTGTCGGGCTTGGTGCCATGCGTGTTCGTACCATACGTTAGATTATACCAGCATCTCTGCTATACTAATTCCATGACGCTCACACAAGCAGCCAGCACGTTTCGGACAACCATCAAGTTTAGTTGGCTGATTATTTTTGTGCCTATTATTGTGAGAATCATTCTGGGGATAGTAACCGCAACCAGTCCGCCACCGCCCCCTCCACCGCCAACATACACTGCAGCATATGGTCAATTGCCTCCATTGGTTATAGAAAATCAGGAAGTGCCACTCTCCACACCCACATTCAGGCTTGATTTGATTGATGCTGTATTTCCAAGCGTGCAGCCGGTCATTGGGGTATATCCGATTTTGTCAGCTCCGTATGGGTTTTTGAGCAGAGACCGAGCACGAGAGATGGGATCCAAGTTGGGGTTTTCTGATGAGCCACAGATCATCGACAACAGAGAGATGCTTTGGCGTAACGGTCTGAGAACCCTCAGACTGAATATCAGTAATCTTAATTTTCAATATACGTACAATTATCTGGAGGATCTAGCGGTCCTCGCTCGAGGGAGGCTCACTAACGAAAATTTCATTTACAATCAGGCAGGAGCATTGCTTAACCAAGTCGGCGTATTGGGCGGCGAACGCGGGCCTGACTTGGGAGATGGGGACCGCTCATTACAACTCCTACAATTTGACGGAACAAAATTGATCCCATCCACGACGATCATTCAATCTCATGCCGCACGAGTAGACTACTTTCGTATTCCCATAGGAGAGATTCCGGTCGTCACACCCAACTACTATCAAAGTAATGTGAACGTAACTATCGCAACGGTAACGCTCGACATCAACTATACGTATTGGGTTTTTGACCGTACCAACGTCGCTACATATCCCATCAAATCAGGAGAAGAAGCCTATGCACTTTTTGAACAAGACTTTGAGAAATACCTGGTGTTTTTGGGACAAGGCAATAATCCAGCCCAGGATTACACCAATGTGCGGGTTACCCAGTTCACAACGCGAGAAGCGTCTTTGGGCTATTATGATACCGCGACCTACCAACAATATCTGCAGCCCGTATGGGTATTTAGAGGTCGCGCGATTATCGAAACAGGAACACAACTTGACTTTGTCGCATATGTACCGGCAATACAAGATATTTGGATACAATGACGAACACTCCTGCCCAGCACACACAACTTAAGCATCACATCAGCAAGCTGCACTCACAGGCCAAGCACAAGCTTGCGACAAGACATAAAAAAGCGTGGACAAAAATCAAACGCGCCAATATGCCCATCGAGCATCTAGTGCATCGTACTGGTCAGGCTGCAACTACCATTGCTCTGACAGGCGCACTCCTTAATCCGTCCCATGCCATAAGTACGTCGGTTTCGACCTTACTTCCATCTATCTCCCGACACGACACCGACGGCGAATTGGATATCACTCGCCCCGTTCCCCCACAATACGTCGCATTGCAGCGATCATTAGTTGACCTACTGCCCACAAAACCCGGAATGCTCTCTGCCGAAAGTTCTCTACTAGCAACACAACGCATCAAGGCACTCACGGGTATTACTGCCAAAAGCGAACTAGATGGCTTTCGGCTCAACGCTGACTTCGGGTATATGGGTGCTGAGCAACATCTACCACGGTTTCCTGGAGATACCATAGCAAAACATGATGAATACCAAAGAAGCGGCATCACCAGATCACGAGGAGCATTTGGGTATTTTGCCCGTTCCGAAGCTGAGTTAACTGAGGAAGCGTTTCTGCAGGAGAAATATTATATGGTAGTTCAGACATTCCTCTCCCCCCAATGGAGCCATAATTCACACGCATTCAAAGACTGGATCAAGTTCCGTAAAGTGTTGGTGGTGAATACAAAAACCGGCAGGACGATCGTTGGGGCCATTGGCGATGCCGGACCTGCTAAGTGGACGGGCAAACAGTTTGGCGGATCACCAGAAGTGGTGCGTTATCTCAATGATGGCAAACAGAACGCCAAGACCTCTGTGGTAGTATTATTTATAGATGATCCGGATGACCAAATCCCCCTGGGACCAGTTTTATAGTTGGCTTGCACCAACGCAAGGCAAGAATCACCTGCCGGTACGTCCATTCTATTATCGATGGATCTCGCTTGATGGTCTGTATCATCTCCTGTATCAACTCAACCTGCCACCAGAAGACAACCAGGAACTCATGCGATCCATACTCGAAACAATTCACTATGAAATGCTTGATGCCACGCTGAGTCTGATCCCAGAAGAAGAACATGACGTACTCATTGATAAGATACGTATAACTGATGATATGCAGGAGTTGTTTGGACGATATGATTTGTCTGTTGAAGTAATTGAGACATCAATAAAACGCAGAGGAGAGACATTATTGGAGCAGATTTACCAGGCACTAACGGAACCAAATCCTAAACTCTAAACGACTAAATACTAAACAATCTCTAAGGCCAAATGTTTCAAACTTTCAAAATTTTTAGCTTCGAATTGGTTTAGTATTCAGGATTTCGTGTTCAGGATTTTACTCGTAAGTTTTTCCAAAGAATCAACAAACGACACCTCACCCGATACTCGATCTTTCACCTCATACGTACCTTGCTCCAGTGTCTTTTTTGAAACAGTCACGCGATATGGGATACCGATCAAATCAGCATCTGCAAATTTTTCTCCTGCAGATACACTATTTCTGTCGTCGAAAAGCACTTCGACTCCTCGATCTTGTAACTGTATATAAAGCTGTTCGGCAGTTTGGAAAACCTCATCATCCCCGACATGCAAGCTCACCACATGCACCTGAAACGGCGCCACAGTCAACGGCCACTGTATGCCTTTGTCATCATGATGTGCCTCAACAATTGCCGCAAGTGTTCGCTCCACACCGATTCCGTAGCATCCCATATACAGGTCTTTCTCAGTGCCGTCTTCATCCACAAACACAGCCCCTGCCATCTTTTGCGAGTAGTGTGTACCAAGTTGGAAGATGTTCCCCACCTCGATACCTCTTTTTCCAATTAACACCTGTCTATCATCAGTCACATACCCTTCTTGTGCCAACGCGACATCAGCTTCGGTGGGGTGGGTGAAATCTCGGCCATAATTGACGTTGATCGAATCCGTAGCTTCTTCTTTTTGCCCGCCTATAAAGTTGCGGACTGTTTTGAGTGAATGATCTGCCACATAGGTCGCATCATGTCCCCATGCATGTACATATCCAGGTTTTGTGCCGATTGTTGCCAAATCTTCTGCTGTTGCTTCTTCGAGCAATTCGATCGCACCGAGGGCTTTTTCCAGTTTAGTCTTATTGACCTCCAAATCCCCACGAATAGTAACAATAACAATCTCTCCAGTGCTGGTATTGCGGTACACCACATTTTTGAGATACCGCCATGCAGGCTCGCCGTAATGCTTGATGTTATCTTCCATGGTCTGAACCCACTCCGGCTGTTGGATGATTTCCATATTCTTGACAGCTTCCTCTGGATTCATGTCTGGTAATGCAAACGTCGCCACATCCTCGTGTGCAAGGTATGTACCGTCTTCACTTTGGAGATATTTGCTTTCCCCTGCCCCTGCATCGGCGACAAACTCGTGGCAGTATTCTCCACCAATGAAGCCATTGTCTGCAGCAACCATGTGAGTGGTCAATCCAACGCGCTCAAATATGCGAGTATACACATCAGCCATAGCCTGATAGGTAATTTTGAACGCTTCCGCATCTCGGTCAAAGCTATACGCATCTTTCATCGTAAACTCACGCACGCGCAACAAGCCGCCACGCGCGCGCAGTTCGTCACGAAATTTTTGAGAAAACTGATACAGATTAAACGGCAGGTCTTTGTATGAAATCTGAAACTTACGTACCACATCGATAAACATCTCCTCTGCAGTGCCACCCAATGCAAACACCGCGCCACGTCGGTCAGTCACATTCATAAGGCCAAAGTTCCCAGCGTTGTCGCGGTTGGTTTCCTGCCAGAGCTCAATAGGATGGAGAGTTGGCGAAAGCATTTCCTGCGCGCCTGCTGCGTTCATTTCTTCGCGAATGATGCCAATTATCTTGCTCCGTACACGCATGCCAAGTGGTAATAAGAAGTACCTACCTGCCACGCTCTCACGAATGAACCCACCCTTGACCAAATACTCATGGCTGATAAAGTCGGATTTAATCGTGTCTTTGGTCGGCTTGCCGAAAAGCTGGGAAAACAACATAGGCGTATTTTAACCTATTGGTGTAGCGATTCAAAGATGCGATACAACTCCTGTGCGGTGTGCTCCCACCGAAACTGTTTTACACGATCCAAACCTTTCTCAATAAGCTGTGTGCGAAGACCTTCATCGGCCAAAACGTTTTGCAAACCCTGGGAAATAGATTCCACATCATACGGATCAACATACACTGCAGCATCACCACCGACTTCTGGCAGCGCCCCGGTATCAGCACATACCACAGGCGTGCCGCATGCCATGGATTCTAAAACTGGCAGGCCAAAACCTTCGACAAACGATGGATATACCGACGCAACTGCACCAGAAAAAAGTGCTGGCACATCCTCATCAGGCACCCGCCCCAAGACTTTGATCATATCTTCCAAACCAAACCTTCGGATTGCCGCTTTGACTTCTTCAAACTTATACCCATGACCACCGGCAATGACGAGCTGCACATCGCTTAATCCTGTCATTCCAGGTTTGACCTGGAATCCAGACGTAGTCAAACTGGATCCTGAATCAAGTTCAGGATGACTGTCTAAACCAGCGATCTCCTCTCGTAGCAGCGCAAATGCTTCCACAAGCCCCAGGACATTCTTTCGCGGTTGAATGGTCGAGATAAAAAAGAAGTATGGTTGAGTGATATTGTATTTTTGCAAAACATCCTGCACGTTTCCCTCAGACTGCGGCGAAAAATGGTCAGTACGCACGCCTTCGGGGATAACAGTAATCCGCTCTTCAGTCGCACCCCAGCCGTGCTCAAGCAAACTCTTCTTGGTAAATTCCGAAACCGCCACGATACGATCCGCAAATCGTGAAACAAATTCTGTAGACTTGGTCAGATACAGCTTATGCGGAAACTTCTCGTACTCAGGCATATACATATACTCCAGACCGTGAATCGTCACAACAAACTTTTGCCCTGGCCGCCGGATAACCGGCATGGTATGCGCAGCAATAAACACCACATCTACAGGGTGCACCAACAACTCCAGCGCCAACCCACCTTGCGTCCACAACCGCGGCCACGGGATGACTTTGTAGTGGAAGAGGGGGTTATCTCCGGTCAATTCTCTCCAAAATGCAGCATCAGGCTTCTCGCGAAAGTACAAACGGAAGTTTACTTCTCCCCCTGATCCCCCTAATCTCCCCAATTCCCCCGATCCCCCCAACCGCGCCAAGTGATAGATCACATTGTACGTGTAGTTCTCAGTTCCGGTTCTATGAGAAATATTCACTCGAGACGCATCAACGCCGATAATCATGGGAATATTATAATCATTTAGTGTACTATCATGCTATGGGAGATCATACCTGGCACAAACACTTCCAACTGTACGTTACCTATCCTGATTCGTTTTGTGAAAACAGTTCGTGTACCCTCTATCAGCTCGCGGACCAAATTCCTCGAATCAAAAAACTCGGGTTTGATGCAATACACGTCCTGCCGCCATTTGAATCACCCATGATAGACAAAGGTTTTGACGTGTTTGATTATTACAATATCAGAAGCGAACTCGGCGGCAATCAAGCCTTCGATGCATTTCTTGTAGAGGCACAAAAGCACAAGGTGCACGTGTTCATAGACTTTGTGCTTAATCACGTATCAGACCAACACGAATGGTTCCAAAAAGCCATTGCAGGCGATACATACTATCAGGACTTTTTTGTTACACGCAAGGAGCCGCCACTGTTTGAAGGAGTAGTTGAAAAAGGCGACATGACGTTTGCCCGCTATCGTATCAATGATACAGCCAAAGATATTCGGGTCATTTTTCCCAATCAGGCTGGTACTATTCCTCATTGGATCGAACATAACGGAATCTGGTACTATCACACATTTTATCCACAACAGATTGATCTCAACTGGCACAACCCAAACGTATTTGACGAAATGGTAACAGTGCTAACCCACTGGGCGCAAAAAGGCTGTAGTTTTCGTCTGGATGCAACACCACATGTGGGCAAACGGTGGGAAGATGGCATGCAACCGAATACAGATGCGACACATACCATTATGCACAAATTGCGAAACGCGCTGGAACGAGTCAACCCCGATAGCGTATTCTTGCTCGAGGTAAGCGCTGATACAAAGACTGTCGCGCCATATTTTGGAACCAAACATCAACGTGAAGCTGACCTCGCCTATGTGTTCGAACTTACAGAGAAGCTGTGGATCGCATTACTGCTCGGCGATACTGATCCGATCTGGGAAATCTTAGACACAATGCATACCATACCCGACCATGCGCAGTGGGTGACATTTCTGCGAAATCACGATAATCTGTCTTTCAAACTTTGTGACGAAGCTACACGCACAAGACTCTTTGACACCCTCTCTTCGTACAATGTATTGGCCAGAAACGGTGCTGCCACAGGTGGACGTACTGTGTCGCTTTTGCGCAACGATCCAAAACGCACCATCATTGCCCATCTACTACTAGCGTCATTACCAGGAAATCCCGCGCTCATGTATGGTGATGAAATTGGCAAGGCGAATGATGTTGCCTACATGAAAGCGCAGACTCAACTAAAATTGGACGTAGGTGTACGTGCTGAAGACGATGTCCGCGATATCGCTCGAGGGCAGATTTTGGAAAACGACCTACACACCTCAGACTCTCTACTCATCCAAGACACCCTAACCGAAATCTTCACGACCCGCGCGCAGTATCTCGACATTGCGACCACCTATCCCCAGCGTGTCGAAACAGACCACAACGGGCTATTTGCCGCATTCTATGAATTGACAGGAGGGGAGTTGCACGTATGTATCAATCTCAGTAACACACCTGTTACCGTAGAAACAACATTAACAAATCCCATCTTAACAATTCACGACGTTCAGATAGAGCAAGAGCGTGTCACGCTTGGCCCATATAGTGGAATGTGGGCAACCTCAGGGTGATATCCAACAACCTCCAAAATTACTGCTAGCATAACCAGCACTTCTTTCTTATAATTCGGCCATTGTAAGGTGGTTGCACCTTAATATATTCCCTTCAAGGGAAAGGAGAAAGCAGCATGTTGACACAAGATGTCGTCAAAGTATCCCGCTGCGCCGGTTGTAGCTCACCTCGTCTCTACCAGTTCCTCGATCTTGGCCTCCAACCAATGCCTAATGCCTTCCTACTGCCTCAACAGATCGCTGAAGAGGAAAGGTATCCATTAGGTACGCAAACATGCCTGGATTGCGGACTGGTTCAGTTGACCCATAACGTTTCCCCGGAAAAGATGTTTCGTCATTACTTATATGTGCCTTCAACTTCGCAAACCATGGTCAGGCACTTCCAAGACATGGCAGCTTCTTTGGTGGAACAACTAGAGCTCACCGGTGCGCTCGTCGTTGACGTCGGTTCCAACGATGGTACCCTGCTGAGATTCTTCAAGTCTCAAGGCACTAATGTTCTGGGTGTAGATCCTGCAGAAAATCTCGCCGAACAAGCCTGTGCCCAAGGGATACCAACACTGGCACGATTTTTCGGCCCTGACACAGCGACTGAGATCGTAAGTGACTACGGAAAAGCAATGCTCGTAACCGCCACAAATTGCCTGGCACATGTCCCCGACATACACGGCTTTGTGAACGGAGTACGACAGTTGTTGGCAGACGAAGGCGTCTTCGTAACGGAATTTCCGTATCTACTACCAATGCTCAATGGGGTCGAGTTTGACACGATTTACCATGAGCACGCGTACTACCTATCTCTCGTTCCGTTAGAGAAGATTTTGAAGTTCTGGGATATGCGCATCTTTCATGTAGAATACTTCCCTCAGATCCATGGTGGTTCCTTGAGGGTATTTATCTGCAAAAACGATGCCGGTTTCACACAATCTCCAGAGGTGTTCGACATGTTGTATAAAGAGCGTACCCTCGGCCTGGTAGGCCATCGTTTCGTTTATGACATGTTCAACGCCAACGTCCACGCAATCGGCCATGCACTCAGAACGATGCTCATCCAACAGGTCGAACGTGGAAAACGCGTTATTGGTATTGGGGCTCCGGCCAAGGCAAGTGTGCTCTTGAACTTCACCCAGATTGGACCAGACCTCCTGCCAAGTATCGCTGACTCAATTCCCTTGAAACAAGGACGGGTAGTTCCGGGTATGCACATTCCGGTCGTACCCGAAGCTAACTTCGCTCAACTAAGTCCAGCTATCGGACTTGTCCTGCCATGGAACTTTGCCGCAGAAATCAGGTCAAAGTACGAATGGTTTGTGAGGCGAGGCGGGCAACTTGTCGTGGCCATCCCACGACTCATGCCCATCTAAGTTGAGCATGCACCATAAGAGTTCGGCATTGACCAACTCCCGAGCCATCGCATCTAAGCGGTGGCTCTTTTTCTGCAACACTCCTTCACCACGTCAAATAGAACAAGGACGGTATCATACTATTCCCATGTAGTGGAGTGTGGATGTGTAATTAGGCGGTTTGTGAAAAGTATTCAAATGTCTTTTGCAATCCTTCTGGTAATTGTACAGTTGGTTCCCACCCAAGATGGTCTTTGGCTTTGGTAATATCCAGCACGCTTCGACGAACTTCTATAAGGCCTGGTCCATGTGTTGGCGTGAGATCTTTGCCAGAAAGCGCTATGAGGCCTTGGGTTATTTCATTGATTGATGACTCTTGTCCTGAGCCTATATTAAACGCCCCGCCAAACACATGCTCATGTGTTGCAGTTGCGGCTTTTATATTTGCTTCTACCACATCTTCCACATACACAAAATCACGCGTCTGGCTACCATCCCCATTGATGGTAGGTGCTATATCCTTCTGAATGAGGGAAATGAACTTAGGAACGACGCCAGCATAAGCACCCTCAGGATCTTGTCGCGGACCATAGACATTGGCATAACGCAAACTCACAGTCTCCATCCCATATACCAAACTGTACAAACGACAATAATGTTCTCCCACCAGTTTGTGCAATCCATACGGAGACAGTGGATTGGGCAGTGTGTCTTCGGCAACAGGCAATGTGTCACTATCGCCATATACGGCTCCACCGCTTGACGAAAACACAAACCTCAGTACTCCATGGTCTTTGGCACTTTCAAGTACATTAAGCGTACCGGTAATATTGACTTCATTGGTGCCAATAGGGTCTTCGATTGATTCTTGCACCCTGGGCCGGGCTGCTATGTGAAAAACCCAGTCAAGTGTATGTTTGCCAAACAGGTCGTTGAGGTTATCAGTAATGCTTTTCTTGGCAATGGTGAGGTTGGGATTATCTTGATGATGCGAAAGATTCTCTGCCTTGCCTGATGAAAAATCATCTAGCACAACGACCTGATGGCCATCTTTTAACAAACGATCAACAAGATGACTGCCAATAAATCCAGCCCCTCCTGTAACAAGTGCATGCATGCAGACATTGTACACTATGCCTCCCAATCTTTGCCACGGCTGGTATAATAGCCCAAGTGCTATTGCGGGATCGTCCCTGCCCGCAATGCTACGCATAGCGTTGCAGGCGGGTAATGGCAACTATGTATTTTTATACGTACGTACTCAAAAGTGCAAAAGATAATGGGTTACATATTGGCTGGACTAACAAATTGAAAAGGAGGTTACAAGCTCATAATGACGGGTTGGTAGCTGCAACCAAGTATAGACTTTCGTTGAAGCTAGTCTATTTCGAAGGGTGTTTGAGTAAAGAAGACGCGGTTTGTCGAGAAAAACAGTTAAAGACTGGCTTTGGCAGGGCATATTTGAAGAGAAGATTCGGTTAATATGTTGCGGGATCGTCTAATGGCAGGACGCCTGACTCTGGATCAGGTAATCTAGGTTCGAGCCCTAGTCCCGCAGCCATCTTTCGCTAAAGCTACAGAATGGCAAGCCATATGTACTATACATATATACTTTTAAGCTCAAAATCACACATTTTCTATTTCGGCTCTGCTAATGATCTAGAAGTGAGATTCCAGCAACATAATAGCGGCAAGGTACATTCTACAAAACCACATCTACCCTGGAAACTTGTTTGGTATGGCGGGTTTAGTACCGAAAAGGAGGCGCGGGATTTTGAGCAATATTTAAAAACAGGCTCAGGCAAAGCATTCGCCTATAAGAGATTGGTGCCTGTAGCTTTAGCGAAAGATTTCGATGGTGGACGCACTGGTAGTCCGAAGACGAAGTCGAAGGATACCTAGTCCCGCAGCCATCTCTGTAAGCATCTATTCCGCAAATTGAGGGAAGGCACGAATAAACTCATCATATGATTCCTGAAAATCAATAGATTCTGGATTAAGCACGAGGGCTGTTTTTAGATTCTTATGAGCTGCTTCCAAATCATTAACGTAATAGTAATAAGCTGAAAGCGCATAATAGCACCAAGCATACTCCGGACTTAACTCTATACAAGTGTTTGCATGTTTTCTTGCTAACTCAATCTCACCTATGTGACTATACGCAAGCGATATCGAGCTATGAGGCGCACCATATGAGGCATCGTATTCTATTGCCAATTTTTGATATTCAATAGTCTTTTCTGCATTCCCTTGTCGATTTTCCGCAACTCCTAGCCAATAATAAGCCACCGCTCTCTCCTGATCAGTTTCTGCATCGTCAATAGCCTCCAATGCCTTCCATCGTTGTTCATCCCAATCTCGAGTAATCCATTCTGCTCTTGATTCGTAAATTCGAGCGAGATAATTTGGTTGCGCATTTAAGTACCCAACTAAACATATTGTCAATAAAATTACAGTGGCACCCCCAATGCGATTCATACCTCGTTTCATCAGAATTACGAATATAAGGAGTGGTAATCCAACCGTACACAATATAATCATTGATTCCAGCGAATCAAATCGGGCAAGACCTTGGTCAAAGAATAATCCCAGATCATCAAACCTGACGGTTTGCAATATAGGTCTAACGGGAGTTGTAGCAAGCAAGAATGCTAATGTTATGAATACATCCCATACATAATCCTGAAAGTTATTCTTTTTAAAAGGTTTAGGTTGAAGTACATCAGAGGAAAATGATATGAGTACGCCCACTCCTAAACGTCCTATTTTATATATTAGTACAAAACCCAAAGAAATCTGTAGTGATCTTAATAATATTGGCTCTATTAAACTTGGAGTCAAATATCCTCTTGCATAAAATTCAATAAGTAATGAAGTTGATAGGATAACAAAAATTATTATTGATTCGGTTAATACTGGGATTATAAAGTTATGGATTACCTTATCTTTAAACACTATAGTAACTTTAATAATAATTAGAAACCTTTGCAACAATTGGAGCAAGGTGATAACGAGACCCCTTTTTATACTGTCTCATTTGCTTTGATCCGAGAAATATACTAGTAGATGCTTGAAGGGTCCTAGACCACACTGCTCAGCCAAGTGAGGATGCGAACCGTCCGAATCAATCTCCAAAGACGCACTAACAAAAACCGCTGGTGAGTTGCGACAACATGCGTATGTTGTTATAGTCAGATAGTATGAACAGTCTTTCCAAACAAACCAGTATCGGTATGATTACCATCACTGAAGAAGATAATGCCATCACCGGCCTTTCTTTTGGACAAAGTGATGCGCCTAACCATCAGACACCATCTCCAGTGCTCACTGAAGCATTCTCGCAATTAGAGCGCTATCTCACTGGCGATTTGACTACATTTAACCTTCCACTCAATCCTGCAGGTACGCCTTTTATGCAAAAGGTCTGGCACGCATTGACAGAAATACCTTTTGGAGCGGTGCGTAGTTACAAAGACATTGCAGAGGCTATTGATCATCCTCACGCATACCGTGCTGTTGGTTTGGCTAATAATCGCAATCCCATTCCTATCTTTATCCCATGCCATCGGGTAATAGGTGCAAATGGCGATCTGGTCGGGTATGGCAGCGGACTGCCAATCAAACAAGCATTACTTACTGTCGAAGGCAGTATATAACGCATGTAGCTAGATATGAACAACGTTCAAACAAACATCACCACCTTCTTACACAGTCTTCCGGATTGGCAACGACAGAACCTGCAGTTGTTTCGAGATCTCGTGCACAAAGTGGTACCAGACGTTGTGGAAGACTGGAAGTGGTCAGTGCCAGTGTTCACGGTTAATAAACGCCAGCTCTTTGCGATCTCTGCATTCAAAGAACACACCAAATTCAACTTTTTCCAAGGAGCATCTTTGAAAGATACTCACAATCTATTCAATAGTGGTCTGGACTCCAAGCAGCATCGTTCTATCAATCTGCGAGAAGGCGAGACAATTGATATAAAGAAATTAGAAAGTCTGATCAAAGAGGCCGTCACAAAGTCAAATTAAGGTGCTATGCAGGCTACAGACTTTACCCTACCGGATCAGAACAATACCGAGCACTCGCTCAAAGATTATCGCGGCAAGTGGGTAGTGGTGTATTTTTATCCCAAGGATGACACACCTGGATGTACCAAGGAAGCGTGCGGTTTTCGCGATACTATGGCCGAATTACAAAAACTGAACGTCGCAATCCTAGGGATATCCAAAGATTCGGTTGCCTCACACAAGAAGTTTGCCGAGAAATATAATCTCAACTTCCCCTTGCTTAGTGACAAAAACGGGAATGTGATCAAAGCCTACGATGCCTGGGGCATCAAAAAATTTATGGGTAAAGAATTTGCTGGCACCCTGCGCAAAACTTATCTAATCGATCCTCAAGGGAACATTGTAAAAACGTACAACGATGTAAACCCTACCCAACACGCAGACGAAATCCTCCGCGACGCACAGGAACGCTCATAGTATCCCGCCTTGTAAAGAGTATGTACGCAAAGTACAATAATGCTGTGAAGACAGCATTTGTTACCGGCGCCAATAGAGGACTTGGGAAAGGGTTTGCCTCTTACTTACTTGACAATGGTTACACCGTTTTTGCCGGGGTACTCGACCCTCAGGCTGTTACATATACCCATCCCAATCTAGTCGTCGTACCACTTGATATATCCGATGATGCAGCTATTCATAACGCATTTGAGATGGTATCTGCCAAATCTGATTCATTAGATCTCCTCATAAACAACGCAGGGCTGAACAAAGATACCGCAACCAATGGGAACAAAAATCTGGTCTGTGTGTTGGAAGAACTGGATCGAGACTATCTTTTACGGCTGTTTAACGTTAATGCCGTAGGCGCACTCATGGTAACCAAAGCATTCTTGCCTTTGTTCAAAAATGATCCGAGTTTTGTCATGAATATATCATCGTGTCGTGCCTCATACCACGATGAGTACGAAAACATGACCGGAAATTATGGCTACCGAGCAAGCAAGGCAGCACTCAACATGCTAACGTATTGCAGCACATGGGACTTACCCAAACACATCAAAACCTTCGCAGTCCACCCTGGTGGAGTCAAAACCGACATGAATCCGACCGGCAAACATGATCCGTACCAACAAGCAGAACGCATGATCGCTATCATTAAGAATTGGGATGATGCATGGCATGGTCGATTTTTGCGATTTGATGGCACACTCTATCCGTTATGAAGCCTTCAGTAGCTTGGTACGTGTATATCCTCCGTTGCCAAGACGGTAGCCTGTATACCGGTATTGCCCGGGATGTGGGTAAACGCTTTCAGGAGCACAAAAATGGTACCGGTGGTCACTATACACGAACCCATCCTCCAGTAGAAATAGCCTATATTGAAGCAAAAAAGAACCACTCTGAAGCGCTCAAACGCGAATACGAAATAAAACAACTACCCACAGACGCAAAGCGAAGATTAGTTAAGAAGAACAATCTCTAAGGCAAGACCTGACTCTTTGATTTTAAGGTATATAAAGCACGAATCGCCAATGCCACCGCAAACACACCAAAAATTATAGTCCAACCGTTCAAATACGATGCTGTACCCATTGCAATACTAGCTCCTAGTACATTTGGATTGTTGCCATACATAATTTAAACACCTCCTTCCGCGGCATATTGCATATTCCACCTATCCTTACGTTGATTAGTAATTTTACCGATTAAAACTTCTTTCCATGCTGCCAGAAACCATGCAGCCCGCATCCACGCAAATAACTCCTGAGGTATGAGGAGTGCTGCCAAAAATATATCTTTTCTATCCCGGTGTGGAACAAGTAAAGCTTGAGCAGTGTCACTTAAAATAAAAATAAGCGGAACTAGTAACCAATAGATTTCACGGCTAATACTCGCATAGGGAGTTAATGCGAGGATAAGTAATAAAGCCCAGATAATGCGTAGAAGGGCTGCATTCAATCCTAGAAATTGTTGCCACCAGTCAATCAGGGTTAGACGATTGACGCCTAGAGATAACAAATCTTCGACTGTTCCGACTTGCCATTTCATTCTCTGTGCCCAGAGAGCCTTAGGATGACGCATGGCATCAGTATAAGCCCGAACAGTTGGTGAAACCTGGCATTTATAACCAAGTTCCCGAATTCTATAAGTCAGCTCAAAATCCTCAACCATGGAATGGTAGGTCCAAGGTCCATCACGATCATCCCTCGAAACAACTGCCCGAAGGGCATCATTTCGTATAGCACACCCCGTACCCGCGAGCACACTAGTCCAACCACGCCTCAAACTAGTTAATGTCCATCGTGCAAATTCTACTTTCTGTATTCTGACTATAGTTTCGTCACCCAACATGGTGAACTTCGATGAAGATCCACCTAAAACTGGATCTTGGTTGAATTCTTTGATCCAATCTTCAATTGCATTTGGAGGCAAGGTAGTATCAGCGTCAAGGCAAATTACGATATCAGCTGTCTTGGCAAACTTATTCCATGCCCAGTTTAGGGCACCAGACTTTTTATGCAAATTATTTTGAGTTTGAACTACTGTTACTGGAAACTGACTAGCGAGTTCATAAGTCGTATCCGTACAATTATCACAAATAACAACAATCTGATCTGCCCGACGGGATTGATTAAGTTGAGCTTTAACGGTGTCTACTATAGACCTTTCTTCATTGTGTGCAGGTATAAGCACTACAACTTTTTCCGAACCAAGTGGCGGCATTAACTTGGTGTTTTTTATCTTTGTATTATAAGCTAAAGAAGAAATAACCATACCGTTATAGCAAAAAGCACTTATATCACACACCCGGCACATAGTCAACATTATAGGTTTGTAAGGTGCGAAAATCTAGGATCTTGCCTACTTAATTTAAGACTTGCGTAACAAATTTCTTGAATCCCGACGAAGAGATTTTCGGTGATTAGATCTCCACTCAAATTCTAACAAATATCTGCTGAAATGTGTCTTCTATACCTTGACACGATATAGCACAAATGATATAGCTATGGGCTATGTCCCAGCCTTATATATTCATTGGTGTAATTTTTCTTGTTTTTACCCTTTGTGTTCTGTTGTCAAACGTGGTTTCACTTTGCCTTCAGTTCTGCCTGAATGTATATGAATACTTCCGTTTTTCAAGAAAAAAATGATTATATCTTCTTTATCTAAGCTAGTTCTAATGTCAAGTGTATTCTATTTCACCGCGTTTATGTTGTTGGGCACTGTAGAGATAATATTTGAGTATGATATACCTTACGTTGATGCGGTCAAAACGATACGAGCCGAATCCGTTTTACCGGACGTGACGGTGCAGTCCACCAAATCACCCGCACAAATACAAGGCCTGCCGTTACTTGTTAGGATACCATTGCATAGTATCCGTCTTGAAGTCATACAAGGGAGCATTACCCCGAATGGATGGCTTGCACGAACGAATAAGGCTCACTTTCTTGTTGCACATATCGAAGATCAAGAAACGCTAACTCTTTATGCACAAAAAGACTGGCGCACGATCCCAGATCCAAATATTGTTGCCATCGGGGATAATATTTATATCGATACTGCTGAGTGGCGTTATTTGTACAGAGTAACACAGTCATACACCACCTCTTCTCAATCCTCCTACGTAATACCACAGACCGGTTTTCCGCAATTGCTCTTTATCATTGAAGATACAAATACTAACATTCTATATTTATTCCAATGTGAATATGTGGACGTACAGCCAATTATTTAATAACCATGTATTTAGATTCTTTCACAGTACTACGAAACATAACCTTTATACTTGCAACACTGATGTTAGTTAAGTATCTCGTTTTTTTAGTTTTTGCTGCTTTTTATCCAGTCGTTGAAAAATTACGCAGGCTGCGTATCCTGCACAATCGCAAAACACGAAAGAAACCCTATATGCCACTTATTAGTGTAATTGTGCCGGCATGGAATGAAGAAGTTGGGATAATACGTACAGTTGATTCACTTCTCACAAACACTTATGACAATATAGAAATCATTGTTGTAAGTGATGGGTCTACTGATAACACAGACACTGTAATGGCACAATACATTGCAAAAGAAACAGTACTCAAGGATAAAAACGTATATAGATTGCGCTATTTTACAAAAGAAAGAGGTGGTAAAGGCAGAGCGCTCAATTTTGGTATCAACCAAGCTAACGGAGAAATCATCGTGACAATGGATGCAGACAGCGTTTTTGATGTTAAGGCTATACAGAATCTTGTGAACTATTTTGAAGACCCTACGATTAATGCAGTTGTCGGTAATGTTCGCGTTGCAGAAAATAAAACGCTGGTAGGCCTCATCCAGAAATTAGAATACTATTTCGGGTTTTATTTCAAACGAGCCCACTCCGTTATGGGGGCAGAATATGTTTTTGGCGGTGCGTGTACCGCATTTCGTAAGGCTAATACATTTGATAAATACGGCCTCTTTGACACCATAAATAAAACTGAGGATATTGAAATGTCTATGCGCCTGAGAACTCATGGAGTTAAGTGTACTTATGCTGAGAATGTTATCTGTTATACAGAAGGGGCTACTACACTGACTGGTCTAATAAACCAAAGATTACGTTGGAAGAAAGGCAGGCTTGACACTTTTATCAAATACCGAAGCTTATTTTTTTCAAGACGCAAAGAACACAACAAATTCCTCACCTGGTTTGTTCTGCCCTATTCACTAATTGGCGAAATACAACTATTTTTTGAACCTATTGCCATCAGCTTGCTCATTGCGTACAGCTATATTGCAGGTGATTATTTCTCTCTGGTATTCGGTTCCTTATTTATGTTTACTATTTATTACATCAATGCCATTTTTAATACAAACATCAAAATCTTTGACCGAATATTGCTTATACCGTTATTCTTCTTTACGTGGGGATTGTTTTATTTATTAGTGTGGGTAGAATATCTCGCGTTGTTCAAAGGCTTAGCAATGGTTGTCAAAGGAGATGATGTAGTCTGGCAGTCATGGCAAAGGAAAGGAGTGGCCGCATAACCATGAATAAAAAAGAAATCACCCTTATAACCAGTATCATGTTGATAACAATGACCCTCACGTCATCAATTGTTGTTGATGCGTTGACCGGTTCACCCCTCTTGCGGAAGCTAATCACCCCTAAGCAGGAAGTAGCACCACCATTGTCATTGGAAATTTGCAATTCTCAGCGAAAAATTGATGGGTTGAGTTTCTCAAGTAGCCCATACATCCAAAAACTACACATCTATCAAGAATTATGCAATTCGTTCGTTACTGATCGCCTTATGATATTTACTGATATGCCTAAAGACGCTATCGTCGCGCAAGAAAGTGCCGCCAACATGGCGGCCACGCTCATTGAGTTTGATTATTATGGCATAACTCCACTGGTTATTGTTGAACCCGTAACAGATTGGGGGCTAATTGATTTCGAAGAATTCAAATCAGGATTTTATAACACCTGGATAAGTACATATTTTGCTGAATTAAGGAAACTTGGAATCACTGATTCTCAGATGGGTATCTGGGTGCCTTTCCCTGAAGCAAACCTCCCATACTGGAATCACGCAAATGCCAATCCAGAAGATTTTTCGGTAGTCGTGAACACCTACCTTTCTGTAATGAAGGAATATTTCCCTGAAGCAAAAGGTAGCATCCTGCTCAATTCAGCAACATATGCTACCGATGACTTTGACTGGGCTAATGGCGAGTATCTCAGTCTTCTGCCTTATGTCAGCGGCCTAAATGCATCTCTCATCGATAGTTTTGGATTACAAGGGTTTCCGTGGTCACCTCCAGCAGGACAGACGCGTGCTGGTATTTATAATGCGAGAGAATTCCTCAACAGTAAGCTAGTTATTGAAGCCGCCCAACAACTAGGAGTGAAAGAAGTCTGGCTTAATACCGGAACATATCGTGCTAAATACACATCCGTCCCGGAAGATACAGTCATAATATCCGCAAGCATGCGTAAAGATATTTTGGCAAGAATCGCGAACGAAGCTGAAGTGATACAAAAAGCAGGATATACTGTATGGGTAAACATTTTTAGTGAAGACAAAAGTAACACAATAGAAGCAACCGACTGGTCGTACATATCAAGAGCTGGTGAAACATCCCAACATAGTGCGATATTTACAGAAGCAATACTTCAACTTAACAACAAAGGAATTAGTGTTTCTTTATTTGATCAATGAAGCTGATATAGGCACTTGTTCAACACCAGATCGCCGCCTTATCCCGTAGTACCTTGTTCTGATAACCCCCTAAGCCTACCCTACCCTTGCCCATATAGTTTATAATTCGGCCTGTATGCCGAATAAAACGGTCAGAAAAAACGAAATGCCCCGACTGTCTACAGTCCGATTTGGTTATTAAGTATGGTAG
>CAZQWJ010000011.1:13735-29392 GCA_964597265.1 uncultured Candidatus Saccharibacteria bacterium | reverse complement strand
CTAAGGTTACATTTGGGTAACCTTACCTTGCTCCTGGCTGCCGGGCAGGGATTCGAACCCCGATAGCTGGGACCAAAACCCAGAGTCCTGCCATTAGACGACCCGGCATCGATATGCACAGGCATTATATCGTATTTTGGCTTTGTGATCTATATTAAAAGGTGAATCTTGCAGTAAAGCGTGTTAAAATCCTTGGTAGCTACATGAACGCCGGGGTGGTGGAATTGGCAGACACGTTGGACTTAAAATCCAATGCCTATAAAAAGGCGTGAGAGTTCGAGCCTCTCCCTCGGCACCATTGTTAGTCATTAGTCGTTGGTCTTTGGCTATTGGTTTTCAGAAGCATGGTACAGCCTGAATGGGGTTAATACATGTACAAATTTGAAAAGTTAACCGTTTGGCAAAACTCCATGGTTCTCGTGCAACTTAGCTATAATATTTGTCGACGATTACCTACATCTGAAAGGCATGTATTAGCCGATCAGTTACGAAGATCGTCAACATCGATTCTCTTGAATATTGCAGAAGGTACAGGATCGGGAACAGATAAAGAGTTTTTGCGTTACCTGTATATTGCGCGAAAGTCATTATTTGAAACTATCGCACTTCTCAAATTTGTTGAAAAAGAGTATACAGATATAGGCGTATCGAACATTTTTTATCAATGTGATACAGTTGGCAAATTGCTAAATGGTATGATTAAACACCTAAAAGCAAATAGCTAATAATCAACGAAAAACGTCTAACAGCTAAAGACCAACGTCTAACGACTAAGACCCGGGGTATGGCGCAGTTGGCTAGCGCGCCACGTTTGGGACGTGGAGGCCGCAGGTTCGAGTCCTGCTACCCCGACCACCAACATGAATACACAAAATCTTCCAACCACCTCTACCAAAGCAATCCTCATAACAGGGGTATCTATAGTGCTTGGTTTGCTTTTTGATTACTTTTTTTACGGCAAGATTCCTGGCATTGCCTTCCCTGTGTATGTGGGTTTGATCATACTAGGGCTTTTGGTCATCGTAAATTTCTTAAAAATACGGATTAGCAGAGAGATACTGTGGCCTTTGATACCGCTTATATTCTTCAGCACAATGGTTTTTATCCGTTCCAGTGCCTTACTCACAATTCTTAACATAGCGGCTTCGTTAGTGTTGATGCTTGTAATTACTGAGGTAGCTCTGGGCAGGAACGTGAACACCTTTCTGATCAGAGATTATATTAGAATCTTTTTCCTGCCGTTTGAATTTGTCCGACCTTTATTCCAAACACTATCGCGTTTATTCTCATCACATGGAGCGCATAATGACACAAAAGTTGCATCACAAGTCATACGAGGTATTCTACTGGCAATCCCTGTGTTATTTGTTTTCTTGCTTCTTTTTTCTTCGGCTGATTTGATTTTTCAGCAGTATGTTTCTGGTTTGATTACTATTGATATCGAACCCGAAACAATATTCAGGGCGATTCTCGTCTTGGTTGCAACGCTCGCGTATATTGGCGCATATGCGTACCTGTTTCGAGAAGGTGAAAACCAAGCTACCGTGCAACCAACTAGTACAAAACATAGATTCGGACACATAGAAAGCTCTATTCTGCTTGGCTCAGTCAATACTCTCTTTTTTTTGTTTATCCTTATCCAGCTAACGTATCTTTTTGGCGGTGAGAGCAATATTTCCGCTCAAGGCTTTACGTACGCGGAATACGCGCGACGTGGATTTTTTGAATTGATAGCAGTGGCTATTATCTCCTTTCTCTTGCTTTTGACTACAGAACAATATGTCGTTAAGCAAGCAAGTAACCACGTGCTAGGATTCAAAGTTTTGAGTACTACTCTTGTCATCCAAGTAATGGTGATTATGGCCTCAGCCTTTATCCGCTTGTCGTTATACGAACAAGCCTACGGCTTTACGATATTGAGGTTGTACAGTCACGCATTCATCATTTTGTTGGCAGCTATCTTTTGTGTGTTGCTCTATAAGATTCATATAGACAAAAGAGAGAACACGTTTGCTTTTCGTATCGCCACTTCTATTATTCTGTTCTTGGCTGCGATGAATGCTGTTAATCCCGATGCATTTGTTGCACGTCGTAATATCGAACGGTTTGATACCACCGGAAAACTCGATATTTATTATTTGGGCCAGCTTTCGGATGATGCCATACCAGAAACCATCAAGGTCCTAGACATATCGGATGAAGATTTGAGAAAAGGTTTTGCACGAGAGCTATACATGCACGCTCAAAATAATAACGCTCCTTATTTGTCAAAATGGCAATCATGGAACATAGCGCGTATGAGAGCAAACAGTATTTTGGATTCAAAAATGCAAGACCTCGAACCTTACAAAGATTATCAGCAACAGGACTTGGATACAGCAAAACGCTAGGAGTACATAGAGAGGAAGTTCCGTTTACGACAAGGCATACTTAGAATCAAGTAGTGCCGTGTGTCTTTACATATCCTACATTGAAGTTTAAACTTCATACAATAATGGCAAATCAACAAGAAACAGTACCCTCCCATGAAGTTACCCCACAGACCGAGGACCCCTCTAGCGAAATCGATAGATTATCCACAGAATTTGCTACTGCAGAACAAGATCTAAATCAGGCCCAAGCTATTTTGACATATGCCCGAGAAAGACAATTAGGAAATGTGGTTCAATTAGTTTCTGAAGCAGCGAAAATTGTAGAGGCACGGATACGTAATGGTGAATCAATCGATGAAATAATACAAAAATCACAGGCAAACGTAGACAGTTTGACAGTAGAAGCGTTGACCAAGGAATTACCACTGAGACGAGAAGCGGCTCGTGCGTTGAGAGCGGAAGTCCGCACAACATTAACTCCACAAGAGATCGTAGAGTTCACTCAAACTAGAGGAAAAGTAGAAGTACTTGACGATCCTCGTGTGATGGAATTTGAACACCTAGCAGCGCAAACAGGCTTTGAGGAATTAAAAGAACAAGCTGAAAAAGAAATAGCCTTACGCCAAAGAACCGAAAGTATTTTGGCAGTCGCCAAAAAATTAAGAGAACTTGGTAATAGAAAAGGTGACATACAAGGAGAAAGAACAGCAGTAATAGGGATCATGGAGGCAGATGCAGATCAGGTTCTAGGAGAAGTGGACGCTAACATGAGAGAGGCATATAGGATAATTAAAGAAAGGTTACATGCTGGCCAAAACCTAGGGCAGATTATGGGAAGAGCCGAAGTAAATATCCTTAGTTATGCTGAGGCTGACCAGAAAAGAGAACAATTAGCACAACTGGAAGGAAGAGTACGAGAGATATCTGGAAAGCTGCAAGAAATACAAAGTGCCAAAAAAGAATCTCAAGGCCACCAGGATGAAAGCAGAATAGCCACAATCCTTCAGTCCATTAGGAATTTAAGAAACCCAAACTAACGAGTTGAGAAAGTTAATCAGTCATTTCGATCCTGGTGGAGAAATCTGGCTTTGTTTGGGTGAGATCTCTCGACTATGCTCGAGATGACGATTACGTGACCTCTGTGCGTATTGTCATTCCTCCAACAGTAATTCTTTCACTAACCTACATCTATTACCCTTCGAACGGACGTGAGAGGCATTGCTATATGAAAAGCCCTACGCCAACCGGCGTAGGGCTCACTGTCGTCAGAATTTAGGATCTAGAGCCCTCCCAGGGAGCATCCTCCCAGCAGAGTTAAGGTATTCTTCTGGCAAGTTCTGTCGCAAGAAATTGCGCCATTCCTTGCTAAATACCTTTTCGACCGAATGCTCCACCCAAACCCCATAGACAAACGACAACGCCCACATGGCCTCCTGGTTTAAGGTGGTAAGTGAGGCGACGAGAGGGTCTTCCGGCCACTCCCCACAAAAAATGGCCATCAACACCTGCCTTGAAATATGCCTCCGATCCCAATTGCTCCCAGTCACACTGCGAGCAAATAGAATATACTCCAGGGCACCAACCTGAAATCCAGAGTCCATTAGCTTCACTAACCCGCTCTGGTCAAGCTGGATATGTCCCAGCTCATCAGGTGTGAACCCTGCTTCTTTGAGCAGGTTGACAGTTTCTAGTCTGACTATCTTAAATTCGCCGGTAAAACCGACAAATCCTAATAGTCTCCATGCTGCGGATGGTCTAAAGTCGTCCTCGTTGATGAGGACATCCAGTACCATCGCAACATGGTTATTGTTTTTCAACCCCCAATCGAGATCAGTGATCCATCCAGTCCAATGGACTGAAGGAACAACCTTTTGAAGGTTGTCCATCAACCTTCTTACTTCTAATTCTAGATTATGGTCCACACTTCCTCCTAATGGACTTATTAAACTACAACACCGGTGTGAGTATACCATACACTATAGGACTTACTCAAGTACCTGCAAGTAACCTTGCCTCTACATAAGCTGACCATGATTGTTGATGTGAAAGGATTTCTATTACGTGGTTTTTCTGAAGAGCCCTACGCCAACCGGCGTAGGGCTTCGTGTTGTCAGAACGTTTTCGGCGCGTCTTCCGGGAGTAGCCTTTCGGCAATTTCCCAGTACTCTGCTGGATACCACTCGCGCATTACACCGACAAGGGTACCTATGTACCCTCCCTCAAGAGCTCCTTGTTGTCTGAAAAACGTAAGATACTCAGACACAGAGGTTTGCAGGCCGTATTTGATGACCGCCTCAAAGTGGGCTCTGGTGGCCAGAGTGCGATCCTCGCCGGCTTTAGTCCGATAACCTTCGCATCCCGCTGCTTGAAAAACCTCGACAGCCGCGGGTCGCGTGACGATGATATGCCCTGGAAAATCTACAAAACCGAGCATCTCCAGGGCAGCGGCTGGCCGCAGATTCCGTTCGTTCACCAGTATTTCAAGAATGGGCCTCGCCAGGTAAGGGTTATGTTGCACTCGATTACGAATGACTTCCCAACCCTCACTGTCAAACTTGAGCTTCCTACAAAGGTCCTCAAGTACTTGCAGTACGCTATCTTCCATTTTCCGATCTCTCCTTTAATAGGTACCAAACTCTCACTGATATACGCGGTATTATACACCTTTGATACAATACATATATGGCAGAGTATCCTCCCCGCGACCAGACCATAGACACTCTCCGAGGGAGTGCCATACTGTTCATGATTATCACGCACGCGATTGACCTCTTTTATACCGGAAATTCAGCGTTTTGGAACTGGTGGGTGTGGTGGGGCGCGACGGTATGTTTTACCATCTTTTTGTTTGTCTTTGCTGTTTTGTATGGCAAAAAGATTATGCGCAATACCATACATACTGCCAAGGAAACACGACGCATCGGCATACTACTCGCAGGGTATGTAGGGTTGGGGATATACGTACAATTTTTCCTTAATGACGCAGACGTTGGGCGCACCCTTACGCTCATCCCACGCATCCTCACACTCACACACCTACCTAAACTGACAGAGTTTATCCCCACGTTTGCCTGGTATATCGGCTTAATCGCGATATTCAAAAAACAGCTGGCTACGATTATCGGTCGTTTTTGGATAATCGCAGTGTGTGTAAGTATCGGGTATGTACTCGCTCGATATCTCTACCTGTTCGACTTGGGGCACCCTATATTGAACGCAATCAAAGCGCAACTGGTCGGGCATGAAGATATGCATTCGTTTGGTGTTTTGTCGTATGTGCCAGTGTTTGGATTGGGGTTATGGTGGGGAGCTATACGAGGCCAGGAGCCGATTAATCAAAAAATCCTCAGGCGATTAGCTTCCATCAGCCTATTGTGTCTGGTGGTTTTGTATGCGACCCGTTGGTCGGAGTGGGGGAGATGGCCACCGACTATATTGTTTCTACTCTACGGGTTGGTTTATTCATTCGTGGCGTGGTGGTTATTTCCTGTATACGCTACGTATATACGCCCGCTTGTCCAATATCTCAGCTTCATTGGCAAAAACGCATTTATCTATTACATTGGACATATCCTACTAATCATGCCATTATCTTTGATTATCAGCACAAATCGTACCTCTATACTCCCAACACTGGTTGTGTTGGCTTTTGTCTTGGTGGTCATTGGGGGATATAGCGCATGGCAACAACCAAAAGCCTTGACAAAACAGATGCTATAGGGTATAATTGGCATATGAAAATTTCTCGTAATTACGCCCGTGTTAACGGCAAAAAATCAAATTCTGGTCTTCTCTTCCTTTTGGGCATTGTAATTGGCCTTGTTGGCATATTTGGAATCAAACAGGGTGTTTTGTTTGTTACTACACAAATTGCCCAAACTCAAAAAGCTTCCGCTACACAGTTGGCGCAAGTGTTTGGCGCTAATACCAATGCTGTCAATGGCATAGAGCTCTCCACCAACCGTACCTGGTTTTTGCTTGAAGATCCTCAATCCGCTGATACGCGATTGGAGCTATCTGTCACATTGGTTGACAACCAGGCAAGGGAACTTACTGACACTACCCAAACCATAACATACGAAATTACAGATACTCAGTATGACGGGGTGTTTATTCCTGCTGGAGATAGATATACTGCTTCGTTTGACCCTTCGGTATTGGCTCCTGGTACTTATGAAGTAGTCGCAATTCTGGATGGTGATGACCCTATTACATCCAACTCTCAAACATTCAACGTATCCTATCCTATGTATGTTACATGGACATTGGATTGGGAGGGGTATGACGTGTCTGACCAGTATTTGGCAGACTTGGTAGAAATAAGCCAGAAGCACAACAATCTACCATTGACACACTTCTTTAACCCTCGTTTGTATACCAATCGCGAGATAAGCGCTGACAGGCAGGAGTTCTTGACCAATTGGGTAGTCAATCGCAGAGACCAGGCTGGCGATGCCATTGGTCTGCACCTGCACATGTTCCCTGATATGGTAGAGGCTGCCGGTGTGCATCCGCATGAAAATCCCATTAAATGGGGCAATCCACGAGACGATGGATATGATATTCTTACGAGCGACTACTCATATGAGGAGACTCTCACTATGCTCAACTGGTCCAAAAGGGTGTTTGAACAAAAAGGGCTTGGTACTCCAAAGATGTTTCGCGCAGGTGGGTGGTTTGCGGATATAGACACATTACGCGCAGTGCAGGCTGCGGGCTTTGATCTGGATTCATCCGGTCGTACTGCATACAGCTTTGGCAAAAACAATATACAAGGATATTGGACGCTGGCTGACACTACACAACCATACCGTCCTAATATAAGTGACCAAAACAGTGCTGCTGCACCGCAGTTTGACCTTTGGGAATTTCCTAACAATGGCGGTGACTCATGGGCCTATACCACCGAACAAATGATTGAGCGATTTGACAAAAACTATAGCTCTCCTGTCCTAGGGCAAAAGCGTCTCGTAACATATTTGAGCCACCCTGAATGGTTCCATGTAGACAAGCCCAAGATTGATGCAGTATTTAGCCACACCGACCAATTCCTCTACACCCAAGACCGAGGTCCGGTGGTGTACATCACCCTGCAAGATGCGTATACTATTTGGAGTAACTAATATTCAAATACTACGCAGGCATGTCGCATACCCTAGAACTCATCACCGACTATATACTATTGAAGCATCAGCCTTTTGAAACGCGGTTTCTCATTGTTATCAGTATGTATGTGTTGAGCTTTGGGTTGTTTTGGCTCACCAAACACTACTGGCGCCGGATCTATCGACGTATTCGCCGCCTGCCTGGCGGAACGCATGTGTTTGGCCATCAAGACGACATTCGTCATGCGTATCGTGATCTCCTGTTCATTGCCAAAGTGTTCTTTATTGTGTATGCACTGGTTATTACCAAAGAAACCTACGCACAACGACCATACGTAGTAACTACAGATCCTGCCTCAAACTCACGTTTTCTTACCGCTGCTCCAGCTATTTACATCGAGTTTGACCAGCCTGTTGATACTGACAACATTACTTTTTACACTTCGCCGGAAGTACAGGGGGAGTGGGTTTGGGAAGAGGGACTCTTAGGGCTACCATTGAAGAGGCGCGTTACGTTTTATCCGCAAGAATCATTTTATCCGGGTAGTGAGGTTGTCGTATATATGGTCGGCCTAAGACAAGCCTGGCATAACGGCGAATCTCATGAACATGCACTCGCATATACCGCCCCTCGCGTTCCCAAAATAACAGAAACACAACCTACCGATCAACAAGACGATGTGCCAGTTAATAGTAGCTTATTCATCACATACGATACGCCGATTGGCGGGTTTGTTGATATTCAGCTAGATATTTCTCCTGATCCCGGCAATATACGCATTGAGAATACGGAAAACGTGCAAGAGATCATCTTCACCGATGGGCTTCAGCAGGATCAAGAGTACACCATAGACATATATCAAACCCCCCGTTCATATCAAGTTACGACCAACGAAGACATTGAGCGAGGAGATACCGAAAAAATCCACTCATTTCGCTTTCGTACCGTTACCGCCCCGTTGATCGAGTCGTTCTCGCCACGCGGTGAAAACGTGCTCATCGATCAGACTGTACGGATTGTTTTTGATACTGATATGGATAGAGAAAGCGTTGAAGAGCATCTGGCTCTTACCCCTGAAACAGAAGGAGAGTGGTCGTGGGAGGATGATCGTACCTTGCTTTTTGCGCCAGCTCAACCGCTTGCAAAAGATACACGATACGACATTACCCTTGCAAAAGGCACACAAAATCAAGCCGGTGGGGAAACGCAGGAAGATCTATTGTTAGGTTTTCACACCATTGGTGCGGTGCAGGTGATAGGTATTAATCCGTTTTCCGGTGCCAGTGGTATAGATCCCAACATCAATGCTATCTCGCTTACGTTCAATCAAGAAGTGGACCGCGAATCAGCGCAGCAACACTTTGCAATGACACCTCAGGTTCAGGGAAGTTTTGTTTGGAATGACAATACATTGGTGTTTCAGCCACAGGGGCCGTTGGCGTATTCTACACGTTACCATATCCAACTTGCTCCCGGAGTCAGAAGCGTACATGGCCTGGATTCTACACAACAGTTCTCGTATCAATTTACTACCAAAAGCCAGACCTTTGTCCTGGGCATCCCGTGGTTCAAGCAAGAGGAAGACTTCACTTGCAATGTCGCTGCAACGCGGATGGCGCTTGCGTACCGTGGTGTCAATCTGAGCGAAGCTGCTATCAAGTCCGGGTTTGGTATTGGCAACAACCCCGATGAAGACTGGGTACTAGGATACGGCATTCACATTGATCCTGTGGCAGATTTTGTCAGCCAACACCGTTCTGTCTCTATCAAACGCAACTGGAACATACAAGAGCTGCTCCAAGAAGTGCAAAACGGAAATGCGGTTATTCTTTGGCTGTATAACCGTTATAGCCAACCGCCTGGCTCGTTTGTACTAAACGGCAACTATACTGGATATCGAGGGATGCACTCGGAAGTGGTACGTGGGTTTATCGGTGATCCAAGTAATCCGACTCATATTCTCACCAACGATCCCTGGCGTGGACAATTGACCTATACGCGGGCTACATTTGAAGCTACATGGGCATATCTCAACAACACCGCGCTTGTGGTGTACTAATTGCAGCTATGAGGGATAAAGACTTTTATATCAATGCTATAAAAATGGATCTTATGCGGATTGTCTACGCAGCAGGGGATATTGATAAAGAATTACCTGTCAACGGTATAACGGAATTCATGAATCATGCAATAGGGTTGTTTCAAAACTTTGAAATCACTGAGTCGGAGAAACAAAGATTAGAGGAATTGCGAAAATTAAGCGACTCACTTGAACAATATAAGCAAGATCCACTTAAGCGTCTACGCTGGGCAGAAGACGTGTTGACTATCCGTGCCCTGCTTTGACATACTAAACTATGGCAAAACAGAAATCAAAACAATCAAAATATTCCAAAGCGGCCAACTGGACAGGCAAAGCTGTTGTAGCAGGCTTGGCCGGTGGAGTTATTGCAGGAACATTTGGCTTGGCTGTCGGTCTGGCCAGTGATGTTGTGTTGGATAAAGACAAGCGTAATCTGACAAAAAAACTACTTGGAAAAAACAAAAAAAAGAAGTAAATACTATGCTGTCAAACCTCATCCGCCCAAAACTCTCTCCCTCAGCCAATACATATATCTCGACTGTACTGGTAATTATTTTTGGTGTGGCACTCCGCGTGCTGCCGCATCCGCCCAATGTCGCACCTGTTGCTGCTATCGCTCTTTTGGGAGGAGCAAAACTTCATCCCAAACTGGGCCTGGTACTTCCACTTGCGATTATGGCTATTTCTGACTTCGTCATCGGCTGGCATGGCACGATTATGTACACGTGGGGCGCGTTTGTACTCACCGGAGTGTTGGGACACGTGGCACTCAAAAGATCCGCTGCTCCGGCACGGTTAATTGCTGCTTCGTTAGGCGCGTCGGTGTTGTTCTTTGTCGTAAGCAATTTCGGCGTCTGGATGGAAGGCTGGCTGTATCCACGTACACTCGAAGGTCTCGTTCGCGCCTATACCATGGCTATTCCATTTTTTAGAAATACATTGCTAGGAGATTTGTTCTTTACCGGGGTTTTATTTTCTCTGTATCAAATTGTACATTCGACCAACAAATACATTATGGATCGCATGGCAATGACACCTCAAAATCAACGGTAACCACTGTGCTTACATGCATTGAGTGTAACGAACAACTGATTCAGGTATCAGTGATGGAACACACTATCGATGTTTGTCCTAATGGACATGGGATGTGGGTGGACTATGGAGAGCTTCCATCACTGATACGCCATATACACGACTCCACAGAAGTCCAAGAAGCCTCAATCAAAGTAGACCAACCAGTCATACCACCAATACATAGTACACTGCATGCACAGACAGATTCTCCTCCTGTTTGCCCCAAGTGTTTGATCCCGTTAAAAGTAATCAACTACGCATACGATTCCAATATACACATCTTGCAGTGTAGTCATTGTCAAGGGGTTTGGCTCAAAAAGGAGCAAGAGCTTCAGATCGCGCGGCACCTAAAAGGTAACCCGCACCTTCAGAGGCTTGGTGAAGAACTCGCTAAAGACGTGTACAAACACCGTGATCTTCTAAGACAGAAAGCACGATATTCACCTGCCACACTGTTGCTACTCCGTTTTACCCTGATACCAATCCCACTATCTGACATACGGGCAAACATCGTACCCATTCTCACGTTGTCGCTTATAGCTTTTAATACACTGATTTTTATAGCAACACATCTCATTTCTGATCAAACAGAATCTATTTTAGCGGTTTTCGGTCTTACACCTGCAATAATCATGCAAGGCCAACAGACCTTCACTATATTCACCTCGATGTTTTTACATGCAAATATGCTCCATTTGCTGAGTAATATGTACTTTCTTTGGCTATTTGGAGACAATGTGGAAGAACGTCTTGGTCGTAGTGCGTTTGTCCTCACATATGCTATCAGCGGTTTGGCATGTACAGCCGGTATTTTATTGGTAGGATCCAATAACAATATACCTCATGTTGGTGCAAGTGGTGCTATTGCCGGACTTATGGGAGTTTATCTTGTTCTGTTTCCCGATAACGATATCAAAACGCTATTTCTTGGAAAAATCCAGTATATTAGCGCTCAACTCTACCTAGGTATCTGGATTGCTATACAAGTTATATATGGGTTTGCTGGTGCCGAAGGTATAGCATGGTCTGGACATCTTGCAGGTGCATTGGCTGGAATATTAGTAGGGCTACTTTATAAATGGTTCAATTCAGATAGGGCATAGCACACACAGACCTTAGCCAGCGCCACCTCCGCCGCCTCCCCCCCCGCCTCCTCCGCCGCCTGAGAAGCCGCCACCACCGCCCGAAGAGTAATGAGCAGCTGAGGTCGAAGCGCTGCGTAATTCAGATTGAAACACATTAAGCGACTCAGAAAATGCAGAGATAGATTCTGCGGTAGCAGCGATACCTTGTCCGGGTGATCCAACCATGCTGCTCATGTAATACCATGTCGCGGGTGCGGCACTTGGGTTGGCCAGGATGATCGGCAGCATCTTAATGATATTTTTGGCATTACCCCATAAGACTCCGAATACAAGATAATGCTCCCACAACTTGTACGACTCTGGCGGCAATTCTTTGAAGTGGGCAAAGTCATCCAAAAACTTTTTGAACGCATCCCATTGGGCTACCTGTTGCGCCCAGTCACGTGTCCAGCGCTTAATCGACGGGTTAAGAAACAGCGCGAGGATAAGAATAAGGGGATTGGCGATACTGGCGATTGCGGTTACCAGCCATGCACGAGAATGTGCCTGCTCGCTTTCTGTTTCCAAAAAATTCAGCGCCTCTGCCTCTGACTTGACCTTGTCCTGCCAACGCTGAAACCATGTCTGAAACTGCTGTGGGTTTTTCTTGAGCCACTTCGTGATTTCCTCCATGGTCACTTTATTATCAGTCAACTCTTCTGCTGATTTGCTTGTGCCCATCAATGTGTCCAAAAGACTGCTAGGGGCAGAACCAACCTTATTAAATATCAATGCGATCACATCTTTCTCAAAATTTTTCAACGAAGATACTTGGGTATTGAGTTGGTCTTGTTGCAAGATGAGTGTTGAACGGAACTTCTTCTTACGTGACAGTAATCCAACATTAAAATCCACCTCGTCCTCTATATGTATAATTCCACGCCGTGCCAAATCAAAAATAGTTGCAGTAAACGCGTTGACATCAGGCTTGCCTATTTGTTTGAGTAGCACATCAACAAATGCAGGTGGCAGATCGGAAGGCAACTCGCGCACATACTCCGGCACATCAGCCGGACTATGCTCCTTGCCAAACCGCTTCCATTTTCTATACCACCAGATCAACCAGATAATGAGCGTCGCAGGTAGCCAAATAAGTAGCACTGCCAGAATCAATGTTTGTTTTGCCTGCTCTCGTCGTGCTGCAGCTATGGTTTCCTCAACGTATTGCTGCTCTTGCGCACGAATGTCCTCCTTAGTTACCTGCCCGTCTATCGCACCGCTTACCAACTCAGTAGGAAACACCATCCTAATCTCCATAAACTGCCCTGCCCCTACCCGCTGAGCAGTGAAGCGTGCAGTACGGGTATCTATGATTTCAGAAACACCGTTAAGCGGTCCGTGTCCATAGACAAGGATCTCATCAATCGAATTAACAGCCTCTGGCAATACCACCTCTACCATCACATTGTGATGCGGTATGTCCCATGCCGATCCGATCACCTGCCAATACAACTCCGCCACATCCTGATATTTTTGTACTGCATTGGTAACCGTGTAGTTGATGACAAACGTCTTGCGCTCATCCTGAGCGGTATACTCCCACCGTGCATAGAAGCGATCTCCCTGCTCGCTTGCTGAGATAACATTGACAGTACTACCATCTGCGGCAGTAACAGAAAAGTCAGTTACCTGGTTGGCATATGTACGATCCAGGCGGGTAGGGGAGAGGGGTATCCACATTTCTGCCCAACTGTACGAACCTTCAAACTCATACGTTAGATGCTCTTCAACCCTAAGGGATTTGTCTTGCTGGATTTCGTAATAAAACTCATCACTGACAATAGAGTAGGACTTGGCAAATGCATTTTGAGTAAAGGATAAAAATAAAAGCGCGAAGATGATGGTTTTGAATGATGACTTGAACATAAATGTGTACTGCCTGGATTCCAGCCTGCCTGCGCAGGCAGGCTTTCGCTGGAATGACAAGCTGCTTACCGTCCTCTCAGTATCATAGCATCTGCCACTCGTTTTACTGCCAAAAAGTACGCTGCCTGGCGATATGAAAGTCCTTTATCCTGCTTGATTGCCACCACCGCGTCAAACGCCTCAACCATTTTGTGCTTTAAACTTTGCTTGATGTGCTCATTTGTCCATTTATACCCATGTAAATTCTGTATCCATTCAAAATAACTGACCGTTACACCTCCGGCATTTGCCAAAATGTCAGGTATCACGTCAATGCCTTTTTCCAAAAGTATCTTTTCACCTTCTGGTGTTACCGGACCGTTTGCAAGTTCCAGGATAGTCCTGGCAACAACTCGCTGGGCATTGCCGTCGTGTAGAGCATTCTCAAGTGCAGCCGGGACAAATACATCCACATCTTGCTCCAAAAGCTCCTCGTTAGACAGCAAGGCCACCTGCCCTTCGTAATGCTTGACTGCTTGCTTGAGCGTACCATACCTGTATTTAAGCATGAGCATCTGCTCAATATCAAAACCATCCGGTATGTACACCGCCGCAGAAGAGTCCGAAACCGCCTGCACTCGAAATCCGGCTTCTTTGGCAAGTCGCGCAAACCAATAGCCCACATGCCCAAACCCCTGTATCGCAACAGTCAAATCCTGCGGACGCTTGCCAAGAGTCTTGGCGTATGACTCCAAAACAAACACGCCTCCCTGACCAGTCGCCTCGATGCGCCCCAGTGAGCCACCCAGTGCAAGCGGCTTACCAGTAAAAGCTCCCGGGGCATTCATACCGACTTTTTTCTCATATACCTCCAACATCCATGCCATGGTCTGCTCGTTTGTGTTGACATCCGGCGCAGGGATATCTTTCCAAGGTCCAATATACTCCGCCACAAATTCGACATACGCCTCGCTCAATCGTTGCAGCTCTTTTGGCGTCAACTCTTTTGGATTAACCTTAACGCCACCTTTGCTCCCGCCATACGGAACGTCCACTACCGCGCACTTCCATGTCATCCAGACAGACAACGCCTTCATCTCAGATTCGCTTACATCCTGATGAAAACGAACTCCACCCTTGTATGGACCACGCGCATTGTTGTGTTGACTACGAAACGCAGGGAAGTATTGCATGGTGCCGTTTTCCAGTTCGATCGAAAGCTCGGTGGCCAAAAGATTCTGGGGTTGCTTGAGAAGATCAATGACCCGATCAAACGTTTGTTTGTCTTCGTACTCTTCACGTAATATTGAAGATATCTCACCCAATTGGGCAAGCGCATTGGTGTACGGATCATGCATGATATGAGTATAATATACTATGCAACACTATACCAACTTCCACGATCCGGAGTTACTTGATGGCATGCGCAAAAATCAAATCGGTGTTATCCCTACGGATACACAATATGGTGTTGTAGGCAAAGCATTGGCTGTGCCAGTGGTGGACCGGATCTACCAGCTGAGGCAACGCGATGAACACAAACCTATGATTATTCTCATACCTACTATAGAGGATCTCCAAACGTTTTTTGTAGATATTGACACCGATACGACAGCATATCTGGAAAACCTCTGGCCAGCCAAGGTAAGCGTTATCCTACCTTGTCATCATGAGGCATTTGAATATTTGCACCGTGGTACCAATTCTCTTGCGTTTCGGATCCCGGACCATCAGCAACTCAGAGAGCTCCTTTCTGATGTTGGCCCCATCGTTGCACCTAGTGCCAATATGCAGCATCAGCCGCCGGCAACTACGGTCAAAGAAGCGCAGGATTATTTTGATACACAGGTGGATTTTTATCTTGATGGTGGGGTATGTGATTCTCCACCATCGACGATAATCAAAATTGTCGACGGCAGTATCGAGATCATTCGACATGGAGCAGTGGAGGTAACGACAAATATTACTGTTTGATCGTCATCTTGAGCTTTTTTTTCTCCGTCATCTTGAACCTTTTTCTCCGTCACCCCGAACCTCTCAATTCGTCATCTCG
>CAZQWJ010000011.1:7918-13635 GCA_964597265.1 uncultured Candidatus Saccharibacteria bacterium | reverse complement strand
CTCAATTCGTCATCTCGAGCCTGCCGAGAGATCTATACCCCTAACTCTTTCCAATATGGGTTCGTACGAGTAATGAGAACTTCTTTTTTCTTCCTGCTCCATCCTTTCAACTGCTTTTCACGCTTAATTGCATCTAGAGATTTCAAATACACTTCATAATAAATTAACTTTGTGACGTTATACTTTTTGGTAAAACCCTCAAGTAGCTTTTGTTTATGCAGATACATACGTTGAGGTAAGTTACTTGTTACCCCAATATATAAAACAGTATTTTTGGTATTCGTTACTATGTAAACGTAAAAAGACTTGGCAGATGTCACTATTTTCGACCTTCATTCTTTGTACCATAACGAGATTCCTCGACCTGCCTGCGCAGGCAGGCTTCGCTCGGAATGACGGGACAGAACCGTCATCTTGAACCTTTTTCTCCGTCATCCCGAACCACTCAATTCATCATCCCCGAACTTTTTCTCCGTCATCTCGAGCTTGCCGAGAGATCTCTGCTTTACATTCCTGGGCTTGGTGGCAACTGCTCGTCCCAATCAGTAGGGGAGTCGGTATCAAAACCTGCAGTAATCCTCTCCATTGACGCGCCTACAGAAACCAGCGGCACCGCAGGATTCCAAATCGCCGTATCATCACCCCACGCGACAAAGTCAACCATATTCCCCTCTGCATCGCGCAAGATCAGGTGGTCACCATCATTATCCAGACCATCGCCAATCTGCACACCAAGGTTGATCTTCACCGCGTCCTTATGTACATTCCAGAGTTTCCACGTATCAGAGTCCCTGGTAATCACTACAAACTCGCCCGGGTCAATCCGTTTATTCTTAAACGTGACAGATACGCCGGAGTTATCGGTCAGCGTCCAATCTTTGAGCGAAATCCGCTCATCAGTCGGATTGTATAGCTCAATCCATTCGTGGTTTTGGTCCAGTTTTCTACCACATGATGCCACATTCACTCCGCCAAAATTGAACAGACTAAAGAATTGGCTTATGAAACCAGTTTGTATAAACGTAGAACCTGTGTTGTTGACTACGGTATTACCGCCGGTGTTACCGGTCTGATTAATAACGTTAGTGATGTTCACATTGTTGCCCTGGGTTATCTGGCAGATGTCTTTGAGCGAAACATTGACCGTATTGACTGACCCTGCACCATTGTCACTGATAATGACTGAGATTGAATTGCCACCGATTCCGTCAATTCCTCGGTCTTTGGGACTGTCGTAACCTTTGTTATTGGCCACATTGTAATACACTTCGTTGATAATCATGCCTTTGGTAGCTGTCAGCGTGCCAAAGATAAGGTCAAAGACCACGGTTTTGTTTTGAAACTCATTGCCTGCGGTCGTAGGGAAGACTATCTGAAAGGTATATGTCGTCGTGTCTGATGGATTGAGTATGGATAATGGCACGCCGTCGTCTTCCTGACTCTGGTCAAAAAATTCTTCCAGCGTTCCCTCGAACACCACGTCGGCATTTTCAAAAACACTAAGGTGGAGCACGGTTTCGATCAACGGACCCTCCTCTGGAGGGCCAGTGCGTACCCCTTTGGTCGAAATAAAATGCGGAAGTGCGCCGTTATTGGTAACTTGTACATCTTTAACTACCACATCCCCGGGTGCGAGATTATCAAAATTGAATAGCGGCTCCTCTGCAGGAATCCCAAACTGCACACTCAAATCGCCAAACGCTCGGACTGTAGAGAGCAGGTCTCCTTTCAAAAAATCATTACCTAACAGGACGACACCCGCGAGCATAAGACCGACAATGAATGGTTTGGCTATGATGGGCAGTTTGTTCATATTATGTTATGCAGTCTTTACCTTTACCGGCGAAAAAGCCTGTTTCAAATTCAAAGCTCCCTGTACCAACAGATACAACCCGGGCACAATCACAAACAGGATATACCCGGGAAGCGTTTTGCTGAATGCAAGCACTTTGCCAATCTCCGGCACGGCCAGCGACACCTTACCAATAAGCATAGATGGAGCGACCAGCGCGTCGTCTTCTTCTTTGTTGGCGTCGCCCTTGGTAACGTACATGGTTTGACCTTCCTGTTCCAAAACCTCAGCCACACGGTGGGTCACAACCGTGCCTTGCGCAGTGTGATACGTAATCATATCACCCACGTTGATTGATCTTGTAGGCACGGTAAAAATCACAGACCCTACCGCAAGGGTAGGTTGCATACTGCCACTCTCCACGACAAAAAATTTGAGATCACCCTGCAGATAGCGCAATCCTAACGCTCCTGCGCCTACTACCACGCATAACACCCCGATATATAAACCGATGCGGACAAGTGTTGTGATGTTCATAGTCTTTGGTTGGATGCGTGAGGCAGAGTCCCTCCCGCACCCCGACAAAGACACATCAGGACAAACTATAACGCATCGTACGCAGGATCATTTGTCTGATAGGCTTTCACTTCGAATGTGAGTGTGGTGCTCGCGCCCTGGTACTCATTTCCTACGTTTGAAGGCAGGTAGTATTCCCACATGTAGTACTTTTTGTTGGCTGCTGCAAGTAAGCCTTGCGGACCTTCCACATCTAAAAGTGGTGCAATTGGTAACCCGTTTGGAAATATATCACCACCAATCAGAGTCCATCCTTCAGCCTCCTCATCACAAACAGGGTCACCAACACCTTCCCACTCATACGTTTTTCCCCACAATGCACCAGAAAGGCTAGGTGTTGTTGTACTTGTTTCTACACCCTTGATAGACCAATTAAAGCCTAAAGTTCCAACGTTTGCTACTGCGGCGCAGGCAAATACGGACGGCCCACCCGGAAACATATTGTCTGAATCTTCCTCATCAAATATTGGACCATCGATGGGTTCTCCAGCTAAGTCCTGTAATTCTATTGCCAAAGTCCCAGCGCCAAGCGTATTGCCGGTAGAATTATCAGTAGACGTGAAATACGCCATCGTGCCGCTAACTATGAGGGCACCTGCGGTGATAATGGACGCCGCAGCACTGAGTAATTTTTTGGTATTCATGAATTTCTCACCTCCCGTCAGAGAGTTTGCATACTATGGTTAATAGTTCACGGTCGGTGGTAATGAAGGGGTTGGGCAGCTTCATTTAACGTGATAGTAATTGTCATGATGCAGTGAGTCAACACGCAATATAGCGTATGGTATAGGCTGTTTGTACTCTCATCGTGATACATCCTTCTATACTAATCCAAATTAATAGTATGTTCTTGACAATATAGTCTTTGTGTACTACTATAAGACTCACTACAGTCCGATCTGCCCTAAGACACCACAATATGCGATACTCATCTCATTTTTTGACCTCAACAAAGGGGGTGATAAAAAAATGAAGAAAATACTCGCTAGTGTGTTTACTATAGCACTCGTGATAACTGTTGTCAGTGGCGCAACCATCGCCAACTTCTTTGACACAGAAACCAGCACAGGAAACACATTCACCGCAGGTACGTTGGATCTCAAACTTGACGGTGGCGATGAAAACGTCGTCAAATTCACCCTTGGGAATTTACGCCCAGGCAACCAACCAAAGAATTCTTACAATCTTGAGAACGTTGGCTCTATCAACGGGTTCCTTGATATCGAAAATATCGTTGTAACCTCGTTCGAGAACGGCTGTGTGGAACCGGAGATTCAAGCAGGTGACAACACTTGTGACAACCCAGGCGTAGGCCAAGGTGAACTACAAGACGTGTTGAACTTGCGTCTGTTTGTTGACTACGGAAAAGACGGCTCAATCTCAACAGGAGACAATGTCTTCTTTGACGGCAAATTGTCAGAGCTAACAACGAGCATTGATCTTAATGAACCGCTCAATGCAGGAGCAGACTTTAACATCGTTGCTCTTTTTGACTGGTGGTCAACACCAAACGACAACCTCGCTCAAAGTGACAGCGTAACGCTGGATATGACCTTTGAGTTAGGTCAGACCACTGCCCAATAAGATACCGAGAGGCACTGCCCACCTCTCTTTTTGTGTAACAATGAAACCAACTTTACTCATACCAAAACTTATCAAACTATCGCTCGTACTGATTGTATGTAATCTTGTATTACTCGTACTGTCTTATCAACGAGATACTGGCAGACTACCAGGTTTGTACATCGTTCAGTCCGACTCTATGCATCCTGCTATAGCAACCGGCGACCTCATATTTACCATACCAGCGTCTACATACAAACCAGGCGACGTCATCACGTTTTGGGACACAGATCGCGACATAACCGTAACCCACCGTATCGTGGACAAGGCATACGCTAATGAAACTCATATTTATCAAACAAAAGGCGATGCGAACGAAGATCTCGATACCAATCCGGTTATGTATGAAAATATTTTGGGCAAAACAGTACTACGAATTCCGTATATCGGCTATGTATCAGCGTTTTCTCGAACCATCCCGGGGTTTATTTTGATCGTGATTGTGCCGGCACTGGTGATTATCGGGTATGAGTTAAAGAATATCTCTACAGCAGTTCGAGAGTTACGCACGAAGAAGACGTAAAGGAGTGTCCTTTCCAGAGTAGAAAGGACACTCCTTTATAAACCAATTGACATATACTACTTACCCAGAGGCTGCAGGCCTCACCGTAACCTGTACCGCAAATGATTGTGTCGTTGCATCCGACAATACTGCTTTGTTCCACGAAACCAACATTAAGCCACTAGACTCATTCCATCGAACGTTGACCGTTACAAACAGTCAAGACACAGCACTTGACTTCACCTTCCATGTAAAAGATTCCACATTCATAGACCCAAACACTCCCAACCTCGGAGGAGTGATGCTCATCTCTATAACCAACGAAAATACAGGCAAAATAATTATCAGCCAAGTGCCTTTGGAATCACTCAAAGGCCAGTCCATAGCGCTCGGATCTATACCTGCACACAGTTCCACGGCGTACACCGTCACTGCGAGCATGCAAGACGTTGGTAACGAGTATCAACAAGCCATTGTAGTCTTTGATCTTGACTTCACCATCACTGCAACAACGACTCAAGCAGAGCCTTCCGTGCTCGCAGAAAGTATCAGCAGGGTCTTGGGCGCGTTCAATCTGCCCGAAACAGGTATCCAGGGAGTAGGGTATTCATCAATTTTTCTCGTGGCAGCAATGTGCCTTATCACCGTGGGCCTCTTCCTGCGATATATAGCAAAAAAGTTGCGCCACTCATAACTACTAAACTTCTCACTGATTTTTTGTCATGCCAGCTCCCGCTGGCATCCAGATAGTATCAGTATAGATTCTGAATCAAGTTCAGAATGACAGAGGACTGGATCCCCTGCCTGCGTACCTGTCTGCGTAGGCAGAGGCAGGCTTCACTTCGTTGCGCTCAGGATGACTAGTTCACGTTTCGAAAGGTCTCTTACTGTTCGAGGTGTAGCCGAGAACTACTCTCGTAAGAACGAACTTCTCACTTCGCATGCTTAACGTAGCTCGCTGGAATGACGACCAATCAGGGTTCGTCATCTCGACCCGCCGTCATCTCGAGCCACTCTATTCGTCATCTCGACCTTGTGGAGAGATCTCATGTTCCAGACGAGATTCCTCGACAAGCTCGGAATGACTGATTCACACCCTGGATCCCCTGCCTGCGTACCTGTCTGCGTAGGCAGAGGCAGGCTTCACTTCGTTGCGCTCAGGATGACTAGTTCACGTTTCGAAAGGTCTCTTACTGTTCGAGGTGTAGCCGAGAACTACTCTCG
>CAZQWJ010000011.1:4093-7818 GCA_964597265.1 uncultured Candidatus Saccharibacteria bacterium | reverse complement strand
GCTCGGAATGACTGATTCACACCCTGGATCCCCTGCCTGCGTACCTGTCTGCGTAAGCAGAGGCAGGCTTTACTTCGTTGCGCTCAGGATGACTGGTTCACGTTTCGAAAGGTCTCTTACTGTTCGAGGTGTAGCCGAGAACTACTCTCGTAAGAACGAACTTCTCACTTCGCATGCTTAACGTAGCTCGCTGGAATGACGACCAATCAGGGTTCGTCATCTCGACCCGCCGTCATCTCGAGCCACTCTATTCGTCATCTCGACCTTGTGGAGAGATCTCATGTTCCAGACGAGATTCCTCGACAAGCTCGGAATGACTGATTCACACCCTGGATCCCCTGCCTGCGTACCTGTCTGCGTAAGCAGAGGCAGGCTTTACTTCGTTGCGCTCAGGATGACTGGTTCACGTTTCGAAAGGTCTCTTACCGTTCGAGGTGTAGCTGAGAACTACACAAGCCACAAAAAATGGGACGCTGATACCAGCGCCCCGTTATTCATCCAAAAACCGTACAATATGCCCCGCCAACCCGGCAGAGTCAAAACTGGTCAATACATGTCCACCCGAAAGCACGACATGCGTTTGGTTTCCTAACAAACCCTCACTCACAAACTCTACGCCCGCATACCGGCACCAGAAGTCGCTTTCCCCGGTAATCACCAAGGTAGGAACATGTGATTTTTCCATCCACTCCGTGTAATTAAACGTTAGGCATGCGATACAATATCGCATTACCCACGAGAGGTTATGGAAATCAAACGTCCTGATCGCTTCCAGTGCGCCTTTTGATGTGCGCAGGTCTTTTGGGGTGAAGCGAGCTTTGACGCGACCGAGCAATTGCCACAGCGGCCACGTCTTGAGAAACAACCTGACCGGCCATGTGACTTGACGCCAGGAACGCGCCATCGGTGGGGAGATCAGGATCAGCTGCGAAATAGATCCCACCCAATCATCAGATGCGTATACCAAGGCGATCAACGCACCTAACGACACCCCTACCAGTACATACGGACCCTGGATCGCGTTCAGTATGCTGTGCAAACGATCCGCCAATTCCTCTACGGTTTCGGCCTGCTTGTATCCAGGCAGCGGTATCAGGACAAACTGATATCCCTGCTTTTGCAGTTCTTGGCCTACTTCATCCCAAGGCTCCAGACAATTTCCTGCCCCAGGCAGAGCAACAATTGTCCTTTTCAAGGTACACCTCCTTAAATTTCTGGATTGCGCATAGTATACTATAGTAAGCGCATAACTATAGAACCCACATTCGGATTTATATAATTTTTGCATTTACTTATACTCGATGTGAAAATGCATCAGTATACATACCATGTACAAGAAAGTGTTTATTGTTCTCAGTCTTCTGTTCCTTGTGTCTGCCCTCGCTGGTGCGTGGTATTTTCGTGACCAAATCAGGGGTATTTGGGTTGCCTTTGGCACACCTTCCGCAGAAATAGAACAGCTTATCAAAGACGACAATTCGCCACTTGCTACACCCGATGGCGTATTTATAACTATCTTTGCCTCCGGCTTTGACCGTCCTCGTGTGTTGACTGTCGATCCCAACGGCACACTCATCGCCAGCCTGACAGGGGAGGGGAGAGTAGTCGCACTTCCTGATGACGACCAAAACGGCCAAACAGATACTACGATTACCCTCACGGACAAACTCAACCAACCTCACGGATTGGCCTTAACCTGCCAAGAAACAGGTTGCTACCTCTATATCGCGGAAACAGACAAAATCACCCGATGGCAATACGACCCGCAAAACCTTACACTCACCGCCCCGCAACGTATCGTTGACCTGCCAGGAGGAGGACAGCACGGTACGCGTACATTGCTTTTTGATCCAAACGACAATAACCGTCTGCTGGTGTCGATCGGCTCAACATGTAATGTGTGTTACGAATCCAACCCCGCACGCGGCACCATCCAGGTTATTGATCTAGGCGAAGAGCCATACACCTTGCAATCGTTTGCTACGGGTTTGCGCAATGCAGTGTTCATGACTACGCATCCCGTAACCAAAGATGTATGGGTGACTGAAATGGGACGGGATTTTTTGAGAGATGACCTACCACCAGATGAGATTAACATTGTCAAAGAGGGTGGCAAATACGGCTGGCCGCAATGCTACGGCGATAATGTACACGACACCGATTTTGACAAAGACCTGTATCGTCTTCCACAAGGGATGACGGTATGTGAAGCATTGGGGTTTGAACCATCATACATTGATATACCTGCACACTCTGCGCCATTGGGGTTGGCGTTTGTCCCTGCCACAGAAGACTGGCCACAGGACTGGCACCATGATCTGTTGGTGGCGTTGCATGGTTCTTGGAACAGTACCGTGCCGGTAGGGTACAAGGTTGTGAAGTATGACCTGGATGAAAATGGCCAGTATCATGGGGTTTCTGACTTTATTACTGGCTGGTTGCCAGCCTCAGAAGACAACACGCTTGGTCGTCCAGCTGACGTGGTTTTTGATCCTGATGGGAATCTGTATCTTTCTGACGACAAGTCGGGAGTTATCTACCACATTACGTACGTATCATAATACATCCTTAGCATACGCTAACGCACCCATGAGTCCGCTGGAATCACCCAAATTTGCCTCAATAACTGGGGGCGCTTCCGGAAAAATATGCAGAATATCCTGGAGGTGACGGGAAATGGCATCTATCGAAAATCGACCGTTTCGTATCAACCCACCCCCCAGTATTACTACCTCAGGCGACCAATGAACTATTGTGTTGTGGATACCGTAGGAAAACAACCGCTCAGCCTCTCGAAAAACCGCCGGATCATCAATATCCTCAGGCTGCTGCCCGGTTTGGGTGTACAACGACATGCCTGAGATGTGTTTTTCCAGTGTTACCCCTCCTTCAATATACTGATGTCCTGGCTCAAAACCCATGGCATTGCGATCGATCTTTTTGTCAACAACCCGTGCTCCACCCACGCCCGTACCAACTGCCAAATATGCCACAATCGCATACCCCATACCTGCGCCATACACACTCTCTCCCAAACCCGCAAGCGCACAATCATTTTCCAAGAATACAGATGCCTTAAGCCCTTCCGTCAAATCAGCATGCAGTGGTTGGCCGATCCAGTCGGGAAGGTTGGGTGCATTCCTGAGGGTGGTTTTGGCATCATCCAGTGGCCCAGGTGCTCCCACCACCGCAGATGTGATGATTTCGTCACCCGCAAGCGCACGTGCCTCTTGTACCATACGCGCCAGGTGTTCGGGATATGACTGGGCTGTAGCAAAAGATACCTGCCCGACCAACTCTTCACGATGGGCAAGCGCTATTCTGGTGTTGGTTCCGCCAATATCAAAAAGAAGTAACATACTACATTAAGGTTGTACCGTCATCTCGAGCCACTTAATTCGTCATCTCGAGCCTGCCTGCCCGACCTTTGGCGGGTCGAGAGATCTATCGTACCTACAAACAAGATCCTTCGACTTCACTTCGTTGCGCTCAGGATGACGATTCGTAACGCTCAGGCTGTCATATCGACCTTCATAATCCGTCATTTCGGGCCTCCAAACCCGTCATCTCGAGCCTGCCCGACCTTCGGCGGGTCGAGAGATCTCATGTTCCACACGAGATTCCTCGACAAGCTCGGAATGACTGGTTCACCCCTTCAAAATCCTCTTCGTTTCCACTTTATATTTCTCCACATTGGGTTGGTCAAACGCATTCACACCCATAAG
>CAZQWJ010000011.1:0-3993 GCA_964597265.1 uncultured Candidatus Saccharibacteria bacterium | reverse complement strand
CGTGCCAACCGGTGTAAATACCGAGTACCTGCCACCTACCACCTCAGGTACAGAAATGACGTGAATCCCGTTTTCCTCCGCATGATGCCATAGTTTGGTGTCTTCCATAGTAATAGTCACGAGTCGTTTTTGCAGCACGTCAAACGGCACACTCATTCCCAACGCCTCAAAATTAAACAGGCTTTCGGTCGTATTACCAGTTTTGCTGATCAGAATAATGGCGAATGCCTCAGGAGTATCTCGCAGTGTATCGAGCAAATCAGCAGATATAGCTAATTGTGCCGGATCACATGTGTCCAAAAAGATCATCTTAGGGAATCGATCTTGCTCAAAAAGGTCAAAGTATCCGTAAAACGCATCATACAAAGCCTTGGTACCAAGATTAGAACCTCCAATGCCAATGACAAAGATATATTTGAGTGCGGGTGTGACCAATGTGTTCGCCGCGTCGCGGGCATGTGTAAAGAGTTTGGTATCAAATGGCACATAGAGCGAACTTTCGGGAGAGGTATAGTCTGCATCTTGCGAAGCAGCGCGTAGTTTCTTTGCATATTCATCCAAAGCCTGTGTATGGGCCTGGATGTCGTCTTGATCTATGCCGGCAGAGTGTTGGTATTGCAGTTCCATCTACAGCTCATATTAACATATACTACGCATATGGATCATGGTGCATTTCGTACGATCATTATGCAGTATTACCAGCAGCACAGGCGTTCTTTTCCGTGGAGAGAAACACGCAATCCGTACCATATTCTGGTGTCTGAGTTGATGTTGCAACAGACCCAGACGGATAGGGTAGTGCCCAAATACGAGGCGTTTTTGGCGCGGTTTCCAGACGTCGCAACATTGGCTCAAGCTCCTCAAAGCGACGTACTGACACTCTGGCAAGGACTCGGATACAATCGTCGCGCGTTGTATTTGCATCAATCTGCACAGCAGATTATTAACCACCATCAAGGTAAACTTCCAGAGTCATCTCAAGCTCTTCAAACCCTCCCCGGTATTGGCCCGTACACTGCAGCGGCTGTTTTGGCGTTTGCATTTGACCAACCTACTGTGGTGATCGAAACAAATATCAGGACCGTATTCATCCATCACTTCTTTGCTGATAGTGACGAGGTGCATGACAAAGACATCCTGCCGTTGGTACAAGAAACCTTGGACACCGCAAATCCTCGCGAGTGGTATTACGCACTCATGGATTATGGTTCGTATCTGAAAAAATTACATCCTAACCCCAATCGCAAGAGTAAACACTACACCAGACAGTCCAAGTTTGAAGGCTCTGACCGGCAGGTGAGGGGACAGATACTTCGGTTATTATTGCAACATACATCTGACTCAGTTCACACTATCAGACAAAAAACTGACGTAGATGAGGCACGTTTTGAACGGATTATCCAAACACTCACGCGCGATGGCTTTATTGTGCGTGATCGCGATACAATACGATTGGCATGATACATATAACAAACAGCGTATCAATAATCATCACCATGGCACTTCTGTTATTACTCGCAGGTGTGTGGTATGGCGTCCTTTTCAAGGAAACCTGGGAAGAGATTGTCCAGGCAGATCCGACAAAAAAATCACTCGATAACGAAATACGCGGGTTTGTACTCCTCGTCGTAATAACCTCATTAGTAACGATCAGTCATATGATCATTTTGCAGATGCTACAACCTGGTTCGATCGTATTTAGTATCGGGTACGCAATAGGAGTTACCGGCGCCACGATACTACCTGCGGGGTTGTTGTATGCGCTCGGCGCCAAACAGCCCATCACCCATTGGCTCATCAACAGCGGCTATTGGATCCTGGCGGCGGTATGTATCGGATGTGTTTTTGCCATCTGGCCATGATGTTATGCAGACGTTTCAAGATATCCCAATCGAAAAACTGGTTTTTGGAGGACAAGCACTGGGACACACACCAGACGGCAAACCCATATTCGCGTGGAACGCCTTGCCTAATGAAGTGGTAGACGTACAGGTTACCAAAGTAAAACAGGGCAACAGAGAAGGCATTGCCACCAAGATCCATCGGCCTTCTGCTCATCGTATTGATCCACGTGAGGAGCATTTTCTCTCCACCAGTCCATGGCAGGTTATGTCATACGAGCACGAGCTCTATTGGAAGAAAGCCATCGCACAGGAAACATATCAACGAGTAGGCCGATTTGCACCTCCCGATCTTGAAATCAGAGGCAATGCGGATCGACAGTTTGGGTATCGCAATAAGATGGAGTACAGTTTTACAATAGACGAACAGGGACGGTTGTCACTTGCTTTTTTTGCTCGTGGGCAGAAAAGAAAAATCGCAGTTCCGGAAAGCCAATTGGCATACCCATGGATAAACCAGACAGCCAAGGCATTTTTGAAGTGGGCGGATGAGATGCGACTCACCCCACGCGAACTCAAATCTCTCATCGTTCGCGGCACCCAAGACGGCAAGGCCATTGCCGGACTATTTGTCAAAGACCCGCTTACGTTTGAAACCCTGCCACACTTGGATGATACGCTGCGAGGGTATCAGATATTTTATTCAACGCACAAAAGCCCTGCTTCTGTACCCACCCGACTCCTGTACGAGCAAGGGGATACCTTCCTAACCGAAACACTTTCACTTGGTAATAATGAAAACATCACGCTGCGTTTTGGATTATTCAGTTTTTTCCAGGTTAATGTGCCTATGTTCCAGGAGGCGTTGGCCGATATTGCCAAGCGAGTGAAAAAAGACACGCCACTTGTTGATCTGTACAGCGGGGTAGGGGCTATCGGCCTGTCGTTTGCTTCTATAGCGAAAACCACCACGCTGGTTGATAACGTCCTCGAGGCTATTGCATTTGCCCAACAGAATATCACATTAAACAATGTTTCACATACCAGCGCGTTTTGCGAGCAATCAGAAAACATGCTTGATCTGATCACAGCGGATGCAACCATCATTGTTGATCCACCACGTGCGGGATTACATAAGAAAGTCATTACAAGGCTACTTGATGAGAAACCACCCCAGATCATCTACCTGTCCTGTGATTTAGCCACACAAGCGCGGGATATTGCACTATTGTCAGATGCGTATACAATAACTTTTGCGCGTCTATACAACTTCTTTCCTCGCACGCCACACATCGAAGGCCTGTGCGTGTTAGAGAAGAAATAACAACTATGTTTCCATTACGCGATGAACAAGCAGCTCCAAAACCGCCGTACATCACCTACCTGCTGATCATTATCACAACCGTTGTTTTGCTGGCGGAGTTCACCACGCCCGACCTTGAGCGATTCTTTTGGGATTGGGCCCTTATACCAAGCAGGATAGATTTTGCCAATGTCTATAGCCTGTATCCGTTTATCACGTCTATTTTTCTCCATGGTGGCATCATTCACTTTTTGTCCAATATGTGGTTTCTACACATTTTTGGCGACAACGTGGAGGCCGATCTTGGACATTTCAAATACCTGCTTTTTTATATCAGTGGCGGAATTATCGCAGGACTTATTCAATACTTATTTATGGTGGAGGAGATTATTCCGATACTTGGCGCCAGCGGCGCTATCGCTGCGGTACTTGGGTACTATTTTGTGCAATTTCCACGGCATAAGATATTGACCCTGATCCCTAGCTTTTTTCTACTGTTTACCGCACGCATACCCGCCCAGTTTGTCTTGCTGTTGTGGTTTCTTATACAGATCTTCAATGGCACCGCGAGCTTGGATGCCACTGCCGCAGAAACCGGCGTCGCCTGGTGGGCACATATCGGAGGGTTTTTGTTTGGCTGGCTCGTTGCCAAGATTGCAGGCTCCCGCCCCAAACCTCACCAGTCCTCACCTCACATAATCTATCCTGATGAGGTGATGTATAGGTAAGTTGTGTGTCTTTTGTGTATAATTCATACAGGGTGTTGTAGATTATGCGGGATTAGTTTAGTGGCTCAAACATCACCCTTCCAAGGTGAAGTGACGGGTTCGATTCCCGTATCCCGCTCCA
>CAZQWJ010000010.1:31435-35259 GCA_964597265.1 uncultured Candidatus Saccharibacteria bacterium | reverse complement strand
CGACCGCAGCCCATCCGTCATCCCGACCGCAGTGGAGGGATCCAACCACAGCAAAGATCTCTCGGCCCGCCAAAGGTCGGACAGACAAGCTCGAGATGATACTATACTATTAGTGTGTACTGGAATGGATTTACTTATTCTCCATCGCGGGCACTCGCCTCGAGAAATTGTGTATAGGCGTCAAAATCAGACAACTGTATCTCGGCAGGACCAGGAAGTGTACAGGCAATCTTCTCTCCTGCCGGACCTATAGCAACCTTGATCTCAATTGGGTAATTTGTGGCTATGTCCTGATATTCCCCTAAGGTAATGTGTGGGGGCAATTCAAAATCATCACCCACTTGCACTTGTGCCTTGATTTGTCGGTGAATCTCCTGCTCAAGTTCTTTGGAAAGATGCATGATTTGCACTGTAACCTGAGACTGCTCTTCTGATAGTGGCTCAGTAACCTTAAGAATGGCAAATGCGGATAACCTGCCAGACTCATCATCATAGCCCAAATTAATCGTGTAATTCTTCTCTAGTTCTGTAAGGCGAATATGGTCTGTTTCTTTTGTTGTACGAGGGAACAGGCCTTTTGCTTCCAATTCATCAAGAAATTCACCCACTTGCTGTTCAAATTGTTCACGATAAGGGAGCAGCTCGGGACGTCTGGCAAAAATTTCATCCAGCGCTGTCCTGTACGTTTCAGCTGCTTGTTCGTCAGTTACTGGCTCATGCATCTGAAGTGTCTCGATAAATTCTCCAAAAACCTCCTTGGCTCTCTGATCAGGCAAATCTAGCGAGTCAACAAACTCCTGAAATACCGTAAGATCTTCTACATCTCGCAGAGGCTGCGTATTCAGACTATCAACATATTCTTTAAACGCGGCATGATTATGGGCAGGCATTTCGTCGCTTTCTTTGTCTTGATTTGTTGCAGTTTCTGAGGCAAATTCGGAACTGTTGACGTACTCTTTGAAGGGATTGGGTTTGGGTTCGCGTTCAGTTTTGCGTTCGGACATATACGCATTTTAGCAGTTTAGCATTCAAAGCAAAACCTGTCATATCAAAGGCCGATTATTGAGAACTGGCTAATATTCAAAATAACTTTGCAAGAAATCTCTTCTAACGCTCTTGTCATGGGTTTTCATATGTGGAGCCGTTGAGCACGTCAAGCACCCAAATGTGCTTGACGCGCGAAGGGCACGGAAACGTACTAGGTTCAAACTTGTTTGAATGGCTTTGCTAAAAACCTGGAGCCGTTGAGCGGGATTGAACCGCTGACCTCGTCCTTACCATGGACGCGCTCTGCCAACTGAGCTACAACGGCGAGTCGGAATATAAGTAATTTTTTAGTAATGTCCGTATGGACCTACGTCCCCAACCTGACTTCAGATATTTTTCACGATTAAGTGCATCTGTTTTATTCACAAAACATTCGTAGAATATGAGCTTGTATGGACCACCGTATCGGGTAGAAGAATTTTTACCTTGATTGTGTTCCTCCAACCTTCGTTTGATTTTTCTTGTAAATCCAATCTAAAGCTCCCTATTCCTGGATTGAACAATATATACAAAGTACATTTTCTTTCCTTCATCCTCACATGTACTACAGGTAACGTAAGAAATTGCGTTGCAATTTTAACGTCACACGTAAAAACTAGCGCTTCAGCATCGTTTAATAAGTGGCTGCGCCACGTTAAACTCGCTTTAGCGAGTTTTTACGTGGTGCCAGGAGTAGGATTCGAACCTACGAAGGCATAATGCCAACAGATTTACAGTCTGTCCCGTTTGGCCGCTTCGGTATCCTGGCAACTATCCGAATCTTATCAAATTAGTCCTTATCAGTCTAACGGATATTGCCGCCTCGCAACGTTTGACCTATAATCAACACTCTGAACACTGTGTCGAAACTGCAGATACGATAAAGGAGAATTGAGCATGAAGTGGTCAGTTTTGTTCTTTCTGGTACTGTCCTTCGTGGTGCTGCCGCGTGGGTGTTCTGAAACGGTTGAGTCACCTAAACCGACGAGCACCCCGACTGTGATAAGTACACCGGTTTTGGAAGGCGATACCGTGATTGATGATGTCGTGATCGTCAATGCCATGTACCAATCAATTCTGGAATGGGGCGGTTGCCTTCCCCCATTTCAAGAAACCGATGTCGTCCTCAGGATGCTTTCGGTTTTCAGCGTCACGGATGGAGGGAGAACGATCCTCCGAATTGGTGCTGGGCCTTCGGTGGACCAAGGTTACGCGAAAATCCGGTTAACCGAAAACCCCGGCAGTGTCAACACCGCGGAAGTTTCTGAATACGAAGTCGAACCGGGCGATACAGTATCACGCTCGTTTCGAATAGCCCGGTATGGGCAGGTCTACCTCACTCCGCCGCTAGACATACTCACGTATGTCGGGCGTGAGGAAACCCAACAGGGTCCACTCTTTTGCTTTGAGTTACATGCCCAGCGAAAGAATATCACACTACAGCGTGAACGAGGATAGAGAGGCCTGTGGCGAAAATGTATAAAGCCAGTCGCTTAGGCGATTGGCTTTTTCGAGCTTAAAAAGGAGTGTCCTTTCCAGTCTGGAAAGGACACTCCTTTTTAAGCTCCTGGAGCCTGAGAGGAGATTCGAACTCCTGACCTGCGGTTTACAAAACCGCTGCTCTAACCAACTGAGCTACTCAGGCAAAAACGTACATGTACGGGATCCCGTTGGGTGCCCGCGATTTTTAAATCCATGTGTATCTTATCAACTGTTCTTATGTTAAGCAACAAAAAACCGGCCGAAGCCGGTACATAAATATGCCAAAAAACAAGCAATTAAGCTTGTTTTCGGCGTTTTTGATTAATCCATCCCGCTATGCCGATTTTGCTACTCCTTCGTATTATACCCGTTTGTTGTCCAGGTGGAGAACCTCTTTGCTCCTTCTTAAAGGATTCAAACGTTTGGTTCTCTAATGTGCAGTGTGTACAGGATAATATTTTAGAGTAATCTCGTACACAGCAGGAATCTATAGTAAGAATAATCATTTCGCGTTTGATTGTCAACCTATCTTTTTTGTGATACCATCGGCAGTGTTATGAAATTATATTGTCAGCGTTGTGGTAAAAGCAGATTAAAAGGAAACTGGGTACCACGCCTTATTGGGCGACGAGTACCTCGCCGAACCACACGATTCCAAAAGCCAAATATCCAAAAAGTTACACTGGATGGTACCACCCATGTAGTATGCGCACGTTGCCTTAAGGCGATCAAACGTGCACGTACGGTTGACACCAAACCAGTGGCAGAAGTAACCACATAATCATATGGCAAAAGATAGACGCGTACCAGTTATTTTGCAGTGCACATCCTGCAAAGAACAAAACTACACCACGACCGTAATCCGCCAGGCTGAAGAGAAGCTGGAACGTATGAAATATTGCCCACGTGAGCGCACACGCACGTTGCATGTGCAGAAAAAAATCAGCAGCGCTCGCCGGTAGTCTCGCCGCCCTTACTCTTTCCACTTAATGTATGCTATTATTCGGCTATTAGACTTTGGCTTTTTGCTATTAGCTATTGGCTAATGAATAAGAGCTAAAGACTAATGGCCAATCCTCTAGGCCCGTAGTTAGATGGTATAACCGCGGTCTCCCACAGTATAATCTAGTTCTGACCTCGTCAGAACGTAGATTTACGTGGTCCCGTAAAACTACGCAAACTATTCCGATTTGCGGCCGTCGGTTAATTGGTAAACCACTGGTCTCCAAAACCAGGACTGCAGGTTCGAGCCCTGCCGGCCGTGCCATTTATCGAAAAGTAATAGTTTGCTAGTTTGTACGGGACAAAACCGCTAT
>CAZQWJ010000010.1:11674-31335 GCA_964597265.1 uncultured Candidatus Saccharibacteria bacterium | reverse complement strand
TACACGCAAAGTGCATTCAGCACTTTGCGCCTCCGGGCCTGCCATAGGTATAAAGCTAATCCTCCAGTCTGGCACGGATTTTAATTTCTGCTTCGACCAATTCCTTGTCACGGCCGTATCGCAAACGCGACAGTTCTTTGATCATACCTGCCAGTTGGTCATTGCGGGGGATCGCCTTCCAACTCGGATAATCAGAATACATGGAAAAGGGTGTAGACGGATGGCCTTTTATCAGAAGCTTGACGTAGGCGTTACCCACAGTCAAATTCATAATGTCTTTTGCGGTGAAAGTCGGGGCAAAATGGCTTTCCAGATATTGCGCATCATCAGAGCCCGCACGTAACGTGATCATACTACCAACGTTGCCAAACACCGCGTCTTTTACTTGCTGATCCATCTGTGCGATAAACTGGTTTGCCACGATCAGGTTGAGCCGGAATTTACGCGCTTCAGATAAGATCTGGGCAAAGTCTGGTGTGGAGAAATTTTGAAACTCGTCAACATACAGATAAAAATCTTTACGCTCCTCTACTGGTATGTTTGATCGAGACATTGCCGCGGTTAAGATGCGTGGCACATATAGCAAACCCAAGAATTGGCTATTCTCCTCACCTATCCTACCTTTGGCCAAGTTAATTAACAATATCTTACCTTCATCCATGACTGTACGGAAATTAAACGCTGACTTACTTTGTCCGATAATGTTACGCATCATCTTCTCTGTCACAAAGCGGTCGAATTTTGAAACAAAGTACCCTAACGTTTCTGAACGCTGCTCCGCTGAGGTTTGAGCGATTTGTTGAGTCCAGTATTGCTTGACCAATGGATCGTCAACCAATGGGAGTTTTTCTTTGACAAATTCCGGATCCAGCAAGAGCCGCATGACCTCGATCATCGAGTTGCCTGGCTCTGACATGGCGGTTAGCATGACATTACGTACGGCACGTTCCAGTTGCGGGCCGATGATGCCGGTGTGTCCGGGGTCGTACAGTTTGTACAAAAGCGCTATGAATGAGTTAATGATCTGGTGTTTGCCTTCCTCTGTTTCGGTTTCTAGGATATTGAGTCCCATCGGCCGTTCGGTATCGCCCGGATCAAAATAAATAACATCCTCTGCCCGCTCTTTGGGAATGATACGAAGTAACTCCTCAACCGCGTCTCCATGGGGATCAATAAACGCCAGTCCCCTCCCCTCCATGATATCTTGGGCTGCCAGGGACATCATGAACTCTGACTTACCAGTACCGGTTTGTCCCAAAATATACATGTGACGGCGGCGGTCATCGGATAATGCATATATTTTTCTCGCCACACCGCGAAACTCGCTATACCCTACATACAACCCTTCGGTAGGCAGATTGGCAGGGGGTTCAGAGCGCTTAAACGACAACCACTTGATGTTTGGTGTCTGGATATTTTTGTTGGGAAAATGCATGAGTGTTGCCAGTTCCTCTATATTCAACACACTTTTTTTGTTGTATGGCGAAAAAGACCGATACAAAAAATTATCAACAAACGATCGTCTGTCAAATAGTCCCCATATACCCGCCGAACGCTTCTGAAATTTTGCGAGGTGCGGATGCGAAAATTGCTGAAAGCTCCCGATGATATTATCAAGATGCGTTTTGGCTGTTTCTTGCGTCTGACTCAAACACACAATCCGAACCATAACGCCAAGACCTACCTTGGATACTTTCTTTTTGATCCCTTCCAGTTTTTCGGGATCAACGGTTTTGGGTTTTTCGCCTTCTTTGGGAGGCTTTTCCGCCGAATGTACAAAACTCTTACCTCGCGCACTCCAGCTTTTGCTTACCGGTGTGATAACAAACTGTACGATACTCCCCTCGTGTTCTGATAGTTTGCTCATGGCGGTAGTAATAGCGCTTAGACCATCCGTCTTGAGTTCTTCGTGTGATTTGATGGGATAATAGCCAGGACCCGAAACCTCAAGTTCAGCATACGCAACCTTTTCTTCTTTTTCAAAGATATTATATTCTTCTACAACCGCAATTTCGGCGACAGGATAGGCTGCATGGATTTGTTTTTCGACAAAGTTTGCAAGCTCTTTTGGTGTGGCCACGATGAACCGGATCACACTTGCCTCAGCCACAATCTCAAACGATATGGAAACCTGTGGATCATACAAACGAGTAACTATTGGGATGTTGCTAAACACCCCATTGCTCTTATACAGACTCGTTAAGTTGGCATACAGGCTTTCCGCAGCACTTATCTCGATTTCATTATCTTTGGGTACAGTTATTTCAAAAAATACCATCTCCAGTGAGCGCCGCTGCTTGGGATGGTGTTCGGGGTCTCTCTTAAAAATCTGCCGCTGCGCCCATTGGGCCAGCCACCGTATCGCGGCAGTGATCGGCGCTTTGAGTCCTGCCTGCAGTTCTTCTGTGGTGGCCTCTATATGTAGCTCCTCAATTGCCTCATCGGTAAAGACGGATGTTTCTTTTGTATTCTCTCCTTGGGTAGATGATTGCGAAGGGGGTTCCACTTCTTCGAGAGGCTCCGGCTGTGTGGGGGTTTCCAGGGTATTTATTTTTATCTGCTCTACCTGAGCCAGTACTTCGCTTTCTTGTTGCTCCTGCTGTGCGAGCTGATCTACTTCTTGAGCAGGCGTAACGGTAATTTGTTCGATCTCGCGAGCTGTTGGCGACATAAGCTCACGGAGGCGTTTTTGGTATTCTTCCGGTGATAATGGTTTGACCGGTTCATCTGACGAGGTATTGAATGTAGGTTGCTGCTTTGGTGACAAAGGCATAGTATGGATAAAGTATAGCTGGTCTCGCGTATTGATACAATGCTACTTTGCTGCTAAAATTGGATCGTGTTTCAAGGGATAATTGGATTTCTACAAAATGTCGTCCAAGAACTGCGCCTCACCCGCACGCCCAGCAAAGAGCGCACGGTGCGTTTGACCGTGGTGATATTGATCGCATGTGTTATTATTGGAGGCTATATTGGGCTACTTGATTATGGTTTGACCAACCTAATTACCATATTCTTGTAAAAGCTGAATAGATTTATATGAGTACACTGCAACCGATTACTGAACCAAGATGGTACGTTGTACATACTTACAGCGGCCATGAAAATAAAGTCAAGGCAAATTTGCAACATCGCACCAAATTATTTGGTGTTGAGGGTCAAATAGAGGAAATATTTGTTCCGATCCAAGAAAAGATCGAAATACGGGAAGGCAAAAAGACCGAAGTGAAGGAACGTATCTTCCCCGGATATATTCTCGTCAAAATGGTCCTCAACGACCAGACGTGGTCCGTTGTACAACACACCCCTGGTGTTACCAGTTTTGTAGGTACAACTCAACGTCCTAAGCCTATTTCTGAGGCAGAAGTAACGGCGATCCGACAATTTTCCGAACAAAAAGCACCCCAATACAAGGCTAAGTTTTCTGTCGGAGAAGCACTCAAGATTGTTGATGGGCCGTTTGCTGATTTCATTGGTACCGTTGACTCAATTGATGATGAAAAAGGTAAATTACAGGTACTCGTGTCTATTTTTGGACGTGAGACACCAGTGGAGCTGGACTTTTTGCAAGTAAGCAAATTATAATACGACGGCAAAGAGTAAAGCGCAAAAAGCAAATAGCAAAATAAAGGAGTTCATTATTTTTTGTCTTTGCTTTATTACTTTTTATCTTACATATAATTATGGCCAAAAAGGTAAAGACCATTCTAAAAGTGAATCTACAGGCTGGTAACGCAAATCCCGGTGCCCCATTGGGGCCTGCGTTAGCACAACATCGAGTTAACCTCATGGAATTTGTTACCGCCTACAATGAACAAACCAAGGACCGCAAAGGCGAAACACTACCTGCGCTTATTACGGTATACGAAGACGGTTCGTTTACATTTGTATTAAAGACCGCACCTACTGCCTCATTGCTTCTCAAAGCCATGAAAAAAGACAAGGGATCAGGCGAACCAAACAGAAAAAAAATCGGCACGATCAGTCAGGAACAGCTTGAGCAGGTCGCCAAAGATAAAATGGATGATCTGAACACCAAAAACATAGAAGCAGCAAAGAAAATCGTCGCTGGTACCGCCCGATCCATGGGCATTGACATAGTAAGGTAGAATACTAAGAGATAAAAGATGAGAGAGCAAAATGAAAAATAAAGGAACTATTCTTAATTTTTTCTCTTTGCTTTTTTAACTTTTAATCTTTACCTATGACCGTAGGGGTCTTCAGTGAAACATTCTTCTCTGAAGAATTAAACAGCCTACGCAGGAATATATGCCAAACCCTTCTAAAGAAGCAAAAATTGCAGACGTACAGGAGCTACTCAAAGACACCAAAGCTGTCGTGTTTGCGGATTATCGTGGCTTGACCGCGACCCAAATCGAAAACCTGCGACAATCACTGGATGCTGTTGGTGCCAAATTTTTTGTTTTCAAAAACACCCTACTGAAACTTGCCCTACGCCGATCTGGGTATGCGTTGGAGAACCAAGACGTATTTGAAGGACCAACTGCTGTACTTATAAGCAAAGACGATATGGTCGAGCCGTTTAAGACACTGCACACATTTAGTCAGGAAAACGAGCTTCCAACTGTTAAGGGCGGTTTTCTTGATGGCAAAGCAATCACTGCTACCGAATTCGGCCAAATTGCAAAACTACCACCAGTTGAGGTCCTACGCGCCAAACTTTTGGGTAACCTCAACGCACCACTGTATAATTTGGCCTATGTCCTCAAAGGAAACATGAATCAACTTGTCTACGCACTTAAGGCACTTCAAGAGAAAAAAGCATCTGAGGGGGTGAGCTCCGTATGAGTAAAGAGAACAAACTGGAGAGTATTATCGAATCTATTGAACAGTTGTCTGTTCTGGAATTATCCCAACTGGTTACTGCACTCGAAGATAAGTTCGGCGTCGTTGCCGCAGCGCCAGTAGCTGCTGCAGCACCAGCAACCGGTGGAGCCACAGAACAAGCTGCACAAGAAGAAAAATCAGAGTACACCGTCGTCATCACTGCTTCTGGTGACAAGAAGATCAACGTCATCAAAGCCGTTCGGGAACTCAACCCGCAACTTGGTCTCAAAGAAGCTAAAGACATGGTTGACGCACCTCCTGCCAATGTCATGGAAAATGTTGCCAAAGACAAAGCCGAAGAAGCCAAGAAAAAATTGGAAGAGGCTGGGGCAACAGTCGAATTGCAATAACCACAGAGGACCAAGTTTAAAAAACATACTCGTCCAATTCTCGTTTTTTAAACTTGGTCAGTGGTATTATTGATGTGTATATGAATACAGACCTAACCCTATTTGAAGAATACCCTGAGTTATTGACAACACAAGAAGTCGCGGAGATGTTGCGTGTCTCAAAGATAACATTGATCCGGTGGGCAAAAAGCGGCAAACTCGTACCCGAGATACGCCTCAATGACCGTGGAGACAAGCGCTACACCAAGCGACAAGTGTTGGCATTCATCGGCGCGCCCGACGCCTAAGTGGTACGTATCTTCACTATCCCCTATTCTTTACTTTCTCATACAACAACGCATATTGTTTGGCTGATGCCTGCCAGGTGAAGTTTGTCTTATGCGCGTTTTGGAGTAATTTTCGCCATGTCTTGCGGTCCTGATACGTGGCTATAGCCGACTCTATGGCCCTCCATAAGGCCTGGCCCGAGAACGTATCAAATGCGATACCGTTTTGCAGATGCTGTACCGTGTCCTTAAGCCCGCCTACCGAGTGCACAATAGGAATGGTGCCGTATCGCATGGCAATCATTTGCGTAAGGCCACAAGGTTCAAATTTTGACGGAATGAGCAGCATATCCGCACTTGAGTAAATCTGATGAGCCAGCGGTTCGTCGTAGCGATCTATATACGTGATATACGGAGAGCGCGTAGACCACATCCGAAACCAGTCTTCTATAATCGTATTTCCGGTTCCCAATACAACAAAGGCGCATGCGGTGTTTTTCAACAACTTCTCCTCTACTTCACGCAGAAGCTGAAATCCCTTTTGCTCATACAATCGGCTAACAATCCCGATCAACGGCACGTCGGTAGGTGGTGTGTGGCCAATCTGTTCGTATAATGCTGATTTATTGAATACCTTGGCAGTTGCCACCTGTTCACTATCCGATGCGTCATATTGATGGGTAATATACGTATCTTTCTTAGGATCCCACGTCGCGTAATCAATACCGTTGATAATGCCATATAGCTTGTGCCTGTGCTCTCTTAGTACCTTGTCCAACCCCTCACCAAATTGAGGTGTGGTTATTTCTTTGGCGTATGTGGGCGAAACCGTATTGATAACATCCGCTCCCAAAATACCCTGTAACAAAAAGACAATATTGCCATCTGCACTATCATAATCTATTTCCGGGGTATGCTTGCGCCGATCGTGACCCAATATTCTAAGTACGCTCACATCGCGAATTCCCTGCATAGCCAGATTATGAATGGTAAATACAGTACCAACCCGCTGCTCATATTCATGATGCAAAAGATGTGGAATCATCCCGGTATGCCAATCGTGGCAATGGTACACATCGGGCTTCCAGGAACTTTTACGCGTGAAATAGTCAACCACTACCCTACTAAAAAATGCAAATCTATCTGCCTGTTTTGCGTGCCTGCGAGCGATGGTGTCTGCAAAATATGGAAGACCTGTTGACAAAAATTCGTCATTACGAAAAAAATACACCTCCATGCCCGTTTGTTTGAGCGTAGCAGCATAAACTGTATACCAATGTTTTTTGCCGCCAAATGTCACCGCTCCCTTACCAAGCAATTCCAACGCCTGCTCGTGCTCGGTAAAAATAGACTCGTATAATGGTAAAGCGACTTTTGCTGTAATACCAAGTGATTTGAGTGCAACCGGCAGACTCCCAACAACATCAGCCAACCCCCCTACTTTAATAATCGGCGCTGCTTCCGACGCAATATGCAGGACATTCATGATACAAAGAGTAACGCATTTTTTGCATCAGAGCAACAAACATGGTAAGAAATAGGGCATGCGATATTGGTCTTTGTTATTACATTTTTATCAACCGCCCACCCAAGAACGGGCTCTAACACAACATATTCTGGAGGCCTGTTACCTGCCGGTAACCGAATTATTATTAGCTCATCCACACGCTAAAGTCACCTGCAATATCAGTGGCTCTTTGATTTTGGAACTAGAGGCTATCAATGCAGGTCCTTTCTTTGACAATGTGAAAGAACTCGTGCAGCGAGGCCAAATAGAGTTGACCAATTCCCCACTCTACCATCCAGTCATCCCACTTTCGCCGATGGGTGCAATACACCGACAACTACGCTACAACAGCGAAACAGTAGCGTTTTTTTTCAAAACAAACCGGCTCGCAGGGTTATTCCCGCCTGAGCTGGCCATGACGACTGACGCATTGCATACACTCGCACCAGACTATTCGTGGTGTATGATCGATGAAAGCAGTGTAACGCCAGATTATAACCTGCACATAATACCGCATGAAGCACTCGCGCGTTTTGACAATCTTAATGTTGTGGTATCGTCTCGCGCATTGGTCGAAATCATCCGGTCATATCCCTCACAAATTAACAGTACAGCCCTTATTTCGTTTATAGAGCAAAATACCGCAGAGGATACCATCATCTTTTCTGCTCACGATGTTGAGGTGTTTGGCCATCACTACGAAGAGCGAATCCACCTGTTCGAAGAGCTCATCACTTCAGATCAACTCACCTTTTTGACCGTTTCAGAAGGTATTGAACGTATGCATGACCGCGCCCGTGTTCTTGAAAACATTACCTCATCCAGTTGGCAAACGACAACACAAGATCTGCAACAGAACAACCCATTCCCCATGTGGTATGCACCTAGCAATCGGCTGCAGCAACTGTACGACCAGCTTGCTAAACGTTCGTTTGAGGCGTTATCTTCCATACCAAGACCGAAAGAGGATGCCGGGCTTGTCTACTCATTTGCAGAAAAACACTACGACCAAGGTATTTCCTCCTGTTACCCATATTGGTTATCCAATCAACCATGGTGGCATCCGGAGTTTGTTGAAGCAGGCGCACAAAATCTTATAAAGACAATACGCGCCTTACCCGTAGACAAAACCGTCAAATTGGAAGGAGAAAAACTCTATATCGAGTTAATACAAAACATGTGGCAACTTCATTGGTCAGGTCAAGTGGAAGAAAACTTCGCCCAATATGAAAAACAACGCCAACAAGCTCTGGCGCGGTTACCTGATGTATCGTAAGCCACCAACCATTCGTATATAGTATGCACCAGCCCACTATTTCAGTTATCACACCAACATATAATCAAGCACAGTATATCAACGATTGTATACGGAGTGTCCAGGCGTCAGTAATGGTACCGTCGAACATACAGATCGAACACATTGTCGTTAATGATGGTTCAACTGATCATACCGATGCGATTTGCCGCTCCTATACACATATCCGCTACATTCCAATCAGACAAAACCGTGGTGGCTCTGTAGCACTAAATACTGGCATACAAGCAGCATTGGGTAAGTATATTTTCGTGCTTGATAGCGACGATATTATTTTGCAACGAACACTGTTTAACTTCTATAATGCCCTTGAAAACCACCCGACCGCTCAATGGGCATATAGCGATTTTATCCGATCGGATGAGACACTACACTACTGCATTGGAGAAGACTACTATGGGTGGGACTTCTCTACTCCTCACGAAATGCTGCAGGCAATCTTTGAAGGTAAACACTTTATCCAACATAACGTCATGTACACCAAAGATCTTTTTATGGAAGCTGGTAGATACGATGAGGAACGATTTATTGCTAAAGATCTGGACCTTTTTGTGCGATTCTTGCTCTTGAGCCAACTACCTGTATATATCCCAATCACATCACATATTCATCGTTTTCATGATATGAATGTTTCTATTGGCCATGACGGACAAAATCATCTCGCCAACATAGCTGAACTGAAGAAGAAATACAACTACCCTACACTTCGTATAGGATCTTGATTGGCATAGGGAAATTCTTCCGCAGGGATGGGCACATTCAAAAATCTACAAAGCTTATCCCATCCTTCTCCTCCACAAATATCGAGTACGAGTATATCATCAGGTCGGTGCGCAAAATATGCACGTACGTTATGTTCATGAGCCATATATGCTTCTCTCATGTTGCCTTCTTTGAAAAATTCACTCCCATACGCCTGTCTCCGAAGCGATACATAGTACTCCCCAACATAGGAGGGGGGTAAACGGTCGAAGTGGCTTTTCATTGAGGTAAGCCACTCATTCATGGATCGCACAGTAAGAATAAAGCGTGAATGAGGATATATACTATCTAATTCTTGATAGTGTAACGCAATAGGTAAATCTGTCGCCGCATCATAGTGTTCTAGCATATCCAAATTATCCGGCAAGTGTATAGTGGAATACCCCAGTATTTCGAGAGCTTTTGTCAAACTCGTTGTTCCAGTTTTTGACAAACCGATTCCAAATATCTTTGACATGCGCATTGAATCTGTATAGCAACATTACATATTACCTACGTACCTTAAACGCAAGTATACACCCTTCCAAAAGAAGGTGTATACTTTAGATACTAAACAACGCTCCCACGATCCCGCACAAATGCTACTATGACGACAAGCGCAACTGCCTGATGTCAGTTAAAAAGGAAGCATATGCATAAATTAATCTTTGAAGGAGCCGAACTAACCGGCAAAAGTTACTCCATCTACCCGGTCTGGAATCACCTTGAGCAACGATATAATTCGGGCGCAATAGTTATGGATGGCTGTACCTGGTTTAACGTTGATATCGGGCTTTTTGGCACCGACGACGGCTGGCCATTAATAACCAAATATCTTGAAATAGCAGAGATGTTGCCACATAGAAACATTATCTTTGAGAAATTCCACTTAACACATTATCTATACTCCAAGGAAAAAGACACACGCACCTTCCATATGATAGACGAAAAACTTGCCGGACTAGGATTTATAATAGTCGTCACCACTGTTCAACAAGATCCAGTACTCTACACACAAAGACTATCAGACCGCCTCGCCGGTAATCCTGCATATTCCCGCATTGCCCAAACACCAGAATGGTATCTTACAAAAGATACCGAATACCTGGAACTTGTCAAAGAATCCACGCTCGATCATCTCGTCATCGACAATACGATTATCCCGAATGACAATTACAAAACCATCCTGTCCTGGTTGAACGAAGGTTGATGACCATACGTATACAACCACCAAATGGCGGTGTATACTTCTGGGTATAAACGTCGCTATGCCAACCAGAAAACTCCGCATCGCACAAATAACCAATTTGGCAGAACCCGTTCCTCCCCATCACCAAGGCGGCCTCGAACAGATGGTGTATTACTTGATAGAAGAGCTTGTTGCCATGGGTCATGAGGTCACGCTCTTTGGTACAGCAGACTCGCAGACTTCTGCTAATTTAGTACCGATTTGGCCAACGAGCCATTCGCAGGATCGCGAGTATTCATATTTCGACCTCAGTGTATATGCGACATGGGCGGTTGCGGAAGCGTTTGCACGGGCTGATCAATTTGATATTATCCATGACCATACATGGTATAATGCGGGCCATTTTGCCCGTTGTGTAAGGGATAAAACGCCCATCGTGTCTACGGCCCATCATCCATTTGATAAAAGTATAGCGTTTGCCCAAAGCCTTCCTGCAGAATATCAGCAATATATGCGCAACCGCATTCGGACACAGTTTGATGCGGTTAGCGCAGTTGTCGTGAGTGAGTTTCAGGCCAAAATGCTGGCTGCTAGCTGGAATGTTCGTGCCCACACCATTCATAATGGTATCCCCTTGGACAGCTGGAAAGACTGGTCGCAAGAGCAAGGTGATTATATAGCATTTTTGGGCTATATTTCAGGGAATAAAGGAGTTGCCGAGGCAATTCAGGCTGTCTTACCAACCAACGAGAGGCTGATTATCGCCGGCGCACTCAAGCAACACGACGAAGCGAGTCATCTATATTTTATCAATCACGTCGAGCCTTTTATCGACAATGATCAGATACAATACCACGGACCACAGGACCATACGCAAAAACAAGTATTTCTTAAGCAGGCAAAAGCCACGCTCATGCCTATTCAATGGGATGAGCCATTCGGCATGGTTGCTATAGAATCAATGGCCTGCGGCACACCGGTAATCGGCTGGAACCGTGGTGCATTACCCGAAATCATCGTTGACGGAATAACCGGCTATATTGTGAACTCAGTTGAAGAGATGACAGAAAAAATCGGTATGATAGACCGTATTGATCGTCAGGCATGCCGAAAACACGTAGAAGACAATTTTAACGTACACAAAATGGCCAAAGAGTATGAGAAACTATACGTCAGCTTAGTACGTTAATCTTGAACTTATACCTCAATGAAAATCGGCATCTACTGTACTAATACCATTCCCTATCCCCTACCCGCAGGCACGATTTATGCCAATATGGCTATTGCCGGCAACTTGGCTGATCACCTAGCGCAGATGGGTGAAGATGTTACGTTTTTTGCTCCTATTGGGACAAAAACCAAGGCCACACTCGTCACATTTGATATGCTGCCGTTTTGCGAACCAGAGGTGTATCAAAAATACCCTCACAAGGGCTCAAGTTATCAGTATGAACATATCATGATGATAAAAGCCCTCAACTATATGGAAGAACACTCTTTTGACGTTTTTCATACACATTGTCGACCTTTTAGCATTTTCAACTTTGCTCCGCTAAAGCCTGCTGTTTCGATTGTAGCAACAGTCCACGATCCATTGAGTGATGACGGTTTTAAGGTACTACCTCTATACAATGAGTTCAAAAATCTACGTCTCGTATCAATTAGCGATGCTCAACGTCAGCCATTGCCGAATCTTAATTGGGCAGGCACTGTTTACAATGGTATTGATACTTCTCGCTACACATTTCACCAAGATCCTGAGGATTATCTGCTTTTTGTCGGCCGTCTAATGCCTGAAAAAGGAGTGGATCTTGCAGTAGAATTTGCCAAAACGTGCGGCATGCCACTGAAAATTGTCGGCAGTTATTATGAGGATGATAGAGAATTTTTTGAAACAAACGTAGCACGACATCTGGATTCTCAGATCCAATACCTAGGTGCGCTTGATAGGCATGAAATTATTCCGATATATCAACGAGCCAAAGCACTGCTCATGCCAATCCGCTGGCCAGAACCGTTTGGACTTGTTATGACCGAAGCTATGGCCTGCGGCACACCGGTTATTGCGTTTGACAGGGGTTCGGTGAGCGAAATTATCCAGGACAAAAAAACCGGGTATGTCATAGAACCTGACGATAGGGAAGGTTTTATCGCAGCTATTGGCATGATAGATTCCATCGATAGGCAGGCATGCCGAACACATGTACTGGAGAATTTTTCAATTGCCACAATGGCACAAAATTACCTCAATATATACAGATAAAAAACTCAACACTCTACGGGTACCTCACCATACAGATCACGCCCTTTTTGGATAATGTTTTCAAATAATTCATCAGCTTTCTGTTTTGCCTGCTGACTAGCACTGGAATACGCCACGGCATCACGCAAGATCCGTGCTCCTTTTTCTACCATATCCGGACGCCAGCAAGGATCGTGAGCTGCCCACCAAAATTGGTCCGAGTGAAGTCCTTGGTCCAAGAGTTCCCGTGCTTCAGGGGTGTCGTCAGACACAACATCCAGCGCCAACGCAACCAGTCGCCACTGAAGATCGTGAAGAGGATTATCAGGGTTGATCCAACGCGGAAATACGCGAGTGTTATTACTGCTCATTTTAATTTCTCCCCATGTCGAAGAAACAGGCAAGAGTACTTTTTCTTTCAGACCTAACGCGAACAGTGAAGACACTGTACATGTTTCAAATAATGTATTGTCAAGAACGTCCGACAAAAACGTAAGATGCCCACTACCATGATGATGGCCAAACGTTTCACCATCGAGAGCAAGTACTATATACGCAGGTTTCTTGTCTGCATATTGATGCTCGATATGATCGCGAAAGCGTTCTATCGTAATATCCTTCTGAAAAGCAATCTTACCAGACAACTCACGATCTCTAAATAGTAGTTTCAAATTTGTCCCCTGCTGTGTATACACATACGAACCGAGTTCCAGTTTACGATGATCTGCTGGCGTATCCGGCTGGTAGCTTGCCGAAGGAAACGCGCTTTCGTCAAGAAGTACCCACTGATATCCCAGCCTGTCTAACGTCTCCCCCACCTTGGGATGATACATAAGCTCAGGGGGATATACTCCTACTGGCTGAAACGAACTGCCTATCAGTTTTTTTTGTATTGTGTTGTTAATGGTTAATTGCCTCACAACTTCGTCCTGCGGGAGTTCGCTCAACAATGGATGATAGGCGCCAGTCGACGTGTATTCAACCTTGCTGCCATCCGCTAACGCGTGCAAATCTGCCAATAGCTCGTCATACCCTAGTGCAGAAAGTTGTGTGGCCAAAGAGCCAGTGATATTCAACGTTACCTGACCTGCGCGAGATGATTTGAGTATGTCTACCAGCGGAAGATAACTCCTCTGGGTAATACGTCGTGTCACGTCTGCATCTTGTGTAGGCGGTTGGTGGATATGTAGTACAAAAGCGATTTTCACAGTTCTATTGGTAGTTGTATGCAGGTCCTGCTACGGTTCCTTTTAGTTCCTGTTGGCGAATTTGGATTGCTTTTTCGTATAGCTCAACATATGCCCTGGCCCGTGAATCCCATGAATTATCCTGCTGCATTGCACGGGTCTGCAACTTGGTCCAGACTTTTTCTTGTCGATACGTTTCGAGAGCCCTCACAATTTGGGCAAAAAACGCCCATGAGTCAAATTGGTTAAACACAAATCCCCAACCTTCGTCTTTTTCTGGTTCATAGTTTTTGACCGTATCAGCCAATCCACCAGTCGCACGTACAATCGGCACACACCCATAACGCATGGCCTCCATTTGCACGATACCACACGGTTCAAATCTGGATGGAATAAGCATGATATCAGCTCCTGCAAACACTAAGCGCGGCAGTGTGAAGTCTGGCATCAAGTGTACGCCGACTTTATCTGGATAAGTTTCTTGCAAACCACGTAGTCGATCAATAATACGGCTATCCCCTCCTCCGACAGCTATGAATTGCACGTTAAAGTCTTTGAGCAATGGATACATCACATCTACAATCAAGTCAACGCCTTTTTGCTCTTCCATCCGCCCGACAAATGCCAAAATCGGTATCTTCTCATTTTGTTCCAGATCAAATTCTTCCTGGAGTGCCAGCTTATTTTTGACGCGTTGCTCAAGGGTATTGACAGTGAAGTTCTCTGCAATGAGTTTGTCAGTCGCCGGATTAAACCGATCAGCATCTACCCCGTTCAGGACACCAAACAATTTGCCCCTCATTTCAAGCAATAAACCATCCAGACCTTCACCAAACTCGGGCTTGAGTATTTCTTTTGCGTATGTCGGAGAAACTGTTGTCAAAAGATCAGAATACATAATGCCCCGTCGCAAAAAGTTTTGTTGGTTGAGGCGTTCTGACAACAATGGCGCAATATCGCTGTGCCCATCATCAAATTCCATCTCAGACACCCTGTCGCGTATAGGGTTGATAAACCACCCATGCATCATCAGGTTGTGGATCGTGAAGACATTTGCGATCGAACGAAGCCGCGGCGAATCTTTATATTGCGTATGAAAGTAATTGGCAATATGGCCGGTGTGCCAATCATTGGCGTGAATAACATCTGGCTGCCAATCAGATACTTTGAGAAATTCTAATACCGAACGAGACAACAACGCCCAACGCACGGGATCGTCTTTGTATCCATACACATTGGCGCGCAATTCGTAATATTCACGGTTTTCCAAAAAATACACAGGTATCTTTTCTGATGTGGTATGCACTTTGACATTACAGATGAGTTCAGGATTTTCCTCATTGTTGGTAGGAACTTTCAACCCATCGACAATCTTTTCCATTGGATATACTTCTTCGTCAATAAACCCGAACTTGGGCATATATACTCGCACGTCGTGCCCCAATTTTTTGAGTGCAACTGACAAATATCCCAATACACGAGCATAACCACCAACAGTGGCAAAGGGAGATACTTCTGCGCCAATCAACAGAATTTTAAGCGGTGTAGAAGCAATTTTGTAAGAAGTAGGAGTAAGGATATCTTCTATCTGGTCAATAAAAGGTCTTGCCATCGCAAACATTATACCACCATATCGGGTTGTTGCCATTTTTTGCACGCCACGTACAGAGGGAAATATGGAAATGCAGAGAGGATTCGTTTGATGCGGTGCGGCTGCGTTACAAATCTCCACGCCCATTCCAAGCCCATCCGCCGCATCGCAAGCGGTGCGCGCGTAAGCTGTCCTGACAATAAATCAAATGTGGCCCCCACACACATAATCGCACCTGTTTTGATATGAGATCTGTGTTGAATCGCCCATTTTTCCTGAAACGGCGGGCCGAATGCAACGAGAACTAGATTCGGATCAAATGAATTGATTTGGTCTATGGCCTGCTGTAGCTGTTGCCCTGACCCTGCGGCACGTACATCTTCTGCACCAATCGACATTGCAAATGTGAGATCGGGATAATCATTACGCAGTTTTGCCTCCAGAGCTTTTTGTGTTGTCTCCCACCCACCGAGAAAGAAAATTTTGTAGCCTTTGTCATTGGCACGTGTGAGTAAATCGGATACCAGATCAACACCTCGCACGGTTTCCATCTCACCAAAACGCATAATCTTGCCCGTAAGAATTTGAATCCCTATCACCATACCATGCCACACTAACTGTAATTCTTTGAGTATCGGTAAAGGAGTGACCTTTTTGCGCAAAAACTTGATTGCAGCAATGATGCCTATCCCGTCTGGAAGTGAAAGATCAGCTTGTTGTAGCGCGTGTCTGAAGGAACTGTCTTTGTTGGCCCAATACCAAAACGACGCGTACGGTGTTACCACAACCTTGGTGTCCCGCGTCTGCATGTAGTCTTCCACAGTGTCCAATGCCTGCGCATGGGTAATGAGTGTGATCGGAATATTCAGTAGATTAGTTGAGTACTGATGCATAGGTCTTATTGGTCTAATTCCCCCTACGTCCGTGCTATATTGCGCTTGAACCTATCCAGATTCTCAAGCGCGATGCCCGCCCCTTTTGCCACACATAACAATGGATCTTCTGCCACATGCACAGGCACGCCGATTTGTTGACTTATCAACGAATCTAGGTTTCTCAATAAACTCGTTCCCCCTGATAAGACGATCCCTTTATCAACAATATCAGATGCTAATTCCGGCGGAGTCTCCTCGAGCACCGATTTGATAGCGCTAATTAACTGGCTTAGATTATATGAGACTGCTTTGGTAACTTCAGTGGAAGTAATCTCAACTGTTTTGGGCAACCCGTCAATTGCATCCCTGCCCTTTACCTCAATACTAATTTCTTTCTCCAATGGAAGCGCAGACCCCACCTTTATTTTGACCTCCTCAGCCATGCGCTCACCGATGATCAAATTATGCTGTTTTCGGATATAGCTTGAGATTGCCTCATCCAACTTGTTACCTCCCACTTTCTCAGTATTATGCACCACGATGCCACCAAGAGAGATCACAGCAATATCTGCAGTTCCCCCGCCGATATCAACAATCATATTGCCATGAGCCTCGGCAATAGGAAGACCAGATCCGATTGCTGCGGCAAGGGATTCGTCAATCAGGTACGCGGTTTTTGCCCCAGCAGATAATGCGGCATCAAGCACCGCACGTCGTTCAACACTGGTTACACCAGCAGGCGCACAAACCATCACCTCAGGTTTGATAAGTCTAACCCCGCCCAATACCTTATTAATAAAATACCTCAGCATCGCCTCTGTAATGACATAATCCGCGATCACGCCATCTTTCATAGGGCGGCTGGCAACGATATTTCCCGGTGTTCTGCCAAGCATTTCCTTGGCTTCTTTACCTACTGCCACAACCTTGTTGTCTTCGGTATTTACTGCCACGACCGTCGGTTCATTCAACACAATACCCTCTCCCCCCACATACACCAGAGAGTTAGCCGTACCAAGGTCAATCCCGATTCGTTTGGAAAAAGACAATTTCATACAGCACAATTATATACGCCAACGATCAGTTACGCTTGCGCAAATACACCCATACTTGCTATCATTTTCCCTATGCAGCAGAAAACTTTTCTCTCTGTCATCACCGCGTTGTCTGTCATGATTGCTGCCTCGGTGCTAATCATGTTCTTTGCCCGCGGGTATACACTTGATATTGGCAACAAAAACCTTGAGCAGACAGGGATATTATCAATCAATTCAACACCAGACGGCGCACTTATCTATATCAATGACGTGCCAAAAGACGCCACAAACAACTCAGTTACCGGACTGCGTCCTGGCACGTACAAGGTCCGCCTGGACAAAATAGGCTATCAATCATGGGAAAAAGACATAGAAATTAGTACCGGACAAGTGACACAAGTCCAGGCTCTGTTGGTTTCGCTGTTTCCGGAGATCAGGCCGTTGACGATAACCGGAGCTTCAGACCCGATACTAAGCCCAGATCGGCAAAAAATCGTATATATGGCAACTGCAACAAATGCTGACCAGACGAGTGCTTTTGGTATTTGGTTGTTAAATCTTGGCAGTCGCCCATTCAACTTGCTATCCCAACCCACCCTGTTGACTTCAACCGTTAACAGAGAGACCCTCTCTTCTGCCAAAATTTCATGGAGCCCGGACTCACAAAACATTCTGGTTGAGCAGGCAGATGGCACTACGTATGTTATAGATGTGCAAAGCAAAGCATCAACCCCTATGGATAGCGCTAACCAGAAAGAACAGCTTCTCGCAGACTGGGAAGAAGAACGAATAAAAACATTAGATGTGCTGAGTGATCGTTTCTCACAAGAGGTGCAAGCACAATTCCCCGTCCTACATCAATCCCCTACCTGGTCTCCTGACCAAACAAAACTGCTTTTTGCCGAAGAAAGTGAAGCAGGTACAAAATATACAATAGTAGATTTCAAGCCCTCAGAATATCTCCCGTTGGCGCAACGAAGTGACGACATAAAAATCTATGACCTCTCCACTATTTACAACAGATCTGTACCACCTACGTGGTATTCGGATAGCCAGCATCTTCTGATATTTGAACCCACCGGTGACTCAACCGACGTTGGACAGATTAGTATTTTGGGTCTTGATGGGACTAATAAGAAGACTCTTTTTTCTGGCCCTGTGATTAAAGGAGATATTTTCCCCCATCCTGATGGCAGTCGCATTATCATTCTAACCAACTTCACAAACGATCCAGAACAAAAGAACCTCTATTCGATCAGTCTGTACTAACACTAGAGCGCTTCGACGAGCGAAAGGCTCCTCCTGGTCGCAAGACATTTCCCTACCCTTTGCGTAGATGCGCTTCCCGTATAATAACGCGTTGTACTTCCCTGGGTTTGCCAACTTTTTCTAGCACTAATTGGGCATCTTCGGAACTTACCTGCACAATAACGTCGCCAAACCCATACAGAGATGGTTGTATGCCGTCTACCACTGCTTTGACATCTTGGATCATGTAGAGTGCTGTTTCGCGGTCATCATGGTGAAATAGTCCATACCTCGTCATTAAAATGATACGTAAATTGGTGATCAAGTAAAAGGTTCTGTGCCACAAAAATAGCTTCCAGAAAAACCACAAGACTCCTAAAACAAAACAGCCCAACGAAAGATACACCAGACCTTCGCTGATATAGTCAACCATTTTGCCTGATCCACCCAGTTCTCCCAAAAAGAACATGAGTGATAGCAAGACAAACGGGACAAATAGACACAATAGTACCGGATCACGAAACACATACCAGTGTTGTCTAACCAAAAGGACTGGTGTTTCGTGAGGTTCTAATTCAATGTGGTTTGGTACACGCAATGGTTCCATTCTCTAAACCAACCTAATAATGTCTAAAGGTATCTAAATCTAACAAGTTCGATATTTGGTCGGGGACCCCGAACTTGAACCCGTGACATGCTCTAACGCATGTCGCGTGTAGCACTGCAAAAAATGTACACGGTTCGAACTTGTTCGAATGGTTCCCTACCTTTGGTCGGGGACCCCGGACTTGAACCGGGAACCTCACCGACCCGAACGGTGCGCCCTGCCAATTGGGCCAGTCCCCGACGACTCTGCTATAATAGATTCTAACATAAGACAAGGCCGGATAAACCATTCAGTCCATGTAGCAGCACTTTGTAATTTTGTGTGGTGTTTGAAGCCATCCAAGCATAGCTTAGACTCATCAAGTACCCAAATGTACTTGACGCAATACCTTTACAGAGGTTGTAGTAAGTTCGAACTCGCTCGAATGGCTTTAGACAAATACCACTTAAGCGTAGCTTGAGCTAGATGCATATACTGTGTGTTTTTACACACAAAGTGCATTTAGCACTTTGTGCCCTTGTAGCTCAAAGGATAGAGCAAACCCGTCCTAAGGGTGAGGTTGGGGGTTCGACTCCCTCCAAGGGCGCCAGATGCTAAATGCATCTGGCGTGTAGAACAAACACGCTTTGCACCCAGTCCAAGCTATGCTTGGACGGCT
>CAZQWJ010000010.1:0-11574 GCA_964597265.1 uncultured Candidatus Saccharibacteria bacterium | reverse complement strand
ACCACGCCAATACCCAGCTCAAACTTGTTTGAGTGGCGTTAGATGCTCTAACGCATCTAACGTGTAATAGAATCGAGTTAATACATGGTTCAAATTTATTTGAATGGTATTTTCCAACCAATCCATATAGAAATAAAAGGTGGATCTTGAGAAAAGACCCACCTTCCTTTAGACAATAGTTGCGCCCAGACGGGCTACGGCTTGACGTATATTCGACCTGTGAGAGCGACTTTCCACCTGTATATTGTTTGCACCGGACAGATAGGAGGTTTCTGCAGGGACCACTCCATCCCATCTCCCCGAATAGGTGGTTATCCGTAGTGCAACAGCAGGCGACATTCGCCCTACCACATCTTCGCATCGTCTAACTGACGATATAAACAAAGGGTTACGTTTTGAATAAAACATCCAACTCAACCTTGAGAGCATTCCGTCTCCCTCTCTCAAGCGACTGCACACTGTTACTGGCTTCATGTGATCGGGGCAACCAAGATCGTACCATACATTGATTACAGCAGATCCGCCGGCACTCTCCCCCACCAACCAGACCACATCGTAGCCAGCACTCAGATTTTTGACTGCACGCGTATACGCTCGCAGCATCTTTCCAAACATAGCTTTCGGTTGCTTCCACCCAAAGGGCACCACATACACTGTGGAACCACAATGTGCCAATATGGATGCACCGATAGGGTCATCACTCAATCCGGGCGTCAACACAACACAATGTGACATTGTATCTCCTCTACTATATTACAACCTACTCTATACTCTCCAAATCAACCACCGGGCGTGCCTTGATATCAAACGTACCATCTTCGTACAGCTCCAACATGACATATTGTGGAAGAGGGTTTTTGTAACTGCCCGACGCCCCTACTGTAGTAATGGTTATGCCAGTGGCATCATCAGTGAACCGCGCGTAGATGTGCATGTCCCCACTAAACACCTGCTCTATATTTGCATCAGCCAGCAGATCCAGTAGCTCCCTACCCTCCACGTCCTGTTTGTCCGAAAAATATGGATTAATTGGCGGCGCTGAGGTAAAGACAAATCTGCCTCTGTATGCAGTATCAGAATCTTGACGGAGTAATGACCTCACCCATGACAATGAGGGTCCGCTAACCCCCTGTGTCCCCAAACTGTTTTCATACAGTATAAGTTGGTAACCTTTGATTTCGATAACTTGATTAATACTGCCTGGCACACCATTGTAAAAAACGTTAAGAAAATTAGTCAAATCATACCGGGGCACCCAGTTGTAATCGTGATCTCCAGGGAGGACATAATACACCAGACTGGTCTGATCTATAAGTTGCTTCATCGCCTCTAGATCAGTCTGCTCGCCAGCCGCCGACACATCACCCAGATGGATGAGTATATCCGGCCGATCCTGTACGATCAGATTGAGTACTTTCGAAAATGTTTCAACATCAGAATGAGAATCAGAAACTAACGCTATTTTTGCGACAAGTGGTGTATCCGTCGGCGGCTTGGCTGCAGTCGGGATCTGCATGTCGCCAAAAAGCGATGTGATGTATTCCCCTAACGACTGATCGGGAAACCTCTCTGTCAATGGCGCAAGTATATTGCGCTGACCACCGGTAGTCCCAAAACTCTGAAATAGAATCACTCCGCCCACCAGAACACCAATGAGGACAAAAAGGAACATTGTGCGTAATTTGGATTTGCGACGATATCGTCTTGATGGAAACAAACAGTTTGGTATCTTTAGAAACCTAAAGATACCTTTAATATAATTACATTCTTTCTACAAACTCAAGCCCTAGTAGATCCATTCCATGTGTAAGCACCTCAGAGACCCCTTGCACTATCTGTAAGCGAAGATTCTGAAGCTCTTGGCTTTCCGCCTTAATGATAGGAGATGAGCCATAAAAAGCATTGAATTTTTGACTCAGCGCAAAGAGGTAGTGGCAGATATAGCTCGGGTTAAGGTCAGACCCTGCCATTGCAACTATCTCAGGATACTTAACCAATTGAGTAAGAATGCCTTTTTCTTCAGGTGGAAGTGCCACGAAGCCAGATTGAGCCTGTACACGTGCTCCCGCCTCCCCTGCCAATGTGAGGACACGTCGTGCCCTTGCTAAGGTGTAGTGGAGATACGGCCCATTATTTCCGTCCAAAGACACTGACTCGTGTGCGTCAAACACTACGTCCGCAGTAGGATCAACCTTAAGAACCGAATACTTTATAGCACCAAGAGCTATCTTTTCTGTCGTTGAATCTAGTTCCTGCTCACCAAAACCGTCTGGATTGATCACATTTTTGACGTATTCTCTAATATTTTCAATTAATCCATCCACAGTAATTATCACGCCGGTACGAGACGACATCTTCATGCCTTTTAGATTGACCATGCCCATTGATAAATGATATTCACGCTCCCCTATCGTAGGATCAAGCATTGAAAGAGCCTTAAAAACAACTTCAAAATACCCTTTTTGTTCATTCGCTACCACGTGGATGTTTTGATCAAACGCAAAGTCTGCGTACTGTGTTGGTGCAAGGCCGATATCCTTGGCCTCGTATGTTGGATAACCTTCCTGAGTTATAAATACGCGTTTGTGCAAACCATATGGCTCTCCGTCAAAAATAATAGCTCCATCGCTTTTGGTAAACACCGTTCCTACGGAATCTTTGACTATTTGGATACCCTTATGTGCCACTTCACTTTCAAAATACAACTTGTCATAAGTCGTCCCAAACCGAGTGTACAGTTCATCATAATAATCAAGGCTCCACTGCCGAGTGCGTTGATATATGGGCATGACATCGGGATCTTTTTCGTACAAGGCATTATTCAGTTTTTTGATAGCCTCTTCGTGCGTTTCATAGTCTTTGTTTCCACGTATATACCCCTCCCCCAGCAGATGGGCTTTTTCTGAATGTGTCCACGTTTCCACTTCATCCCACTCCAAACCTTTTTCTGCAAGTACCTGCTGTGTGCCCCAAATGGCCTTGGCCACATGTGGGCCGATATCTCCCTGGTAGTTTGCGCGAAACACCGTTGCGCCACAGGAGGCGAGAATACGCGCCAATGACTCTCCCACAATCAGCGTACGCATATGGCCAATGTGCATTTCCTTGTGCGTGTTGGGATGACCGTATTCGACCATGATCTTTTTGCCTTGTAATGAATCCACACCCGCCCAGGACGTGATATCCTGGTTGATGGTTGATAATGATCTAGATAAAAAACTATCACTAAGATAAAAGTTGATAAATCCCGGTCCGGCGATCTCAATCTTGTCGATATATTCAACAAGAGTTTCCTCTTTGAGTAACGCATCTCTGAGTGCCTCCCCTACCTCACGTGGTTGTTTACCAACTTTTTTGCTCAATACCAAGGCTGCGTTGGTGGCATAATCGCCGTGCGATTCATCCGCAGGATACTCGACCAAAACGTCTGCTTCCATGTCATACGTCTTTGCAATCGCTTTGGTAATAGCAGATTTCAGAAGTTCTTTTGTTGACATATTGGATGTATTTTACCTGTTTATTCCACCACCCGCCAGCCGTGTCTATCCACAACAATATGAACAGTGCCGTCAATATCAGTGCGAAAGACCCTTGCCCCATGGGATTGCAACCCATCGATTAGTTCTGCATCTGGATGACCAAAGCGATTATCACCCACTGGGATAATTGCAACTGCGGGACTGGCTTGGGCCAAAAAATCAGCGTCTACGGCGTTTTTGCTTCCGTGGTGAGGTACTTTGAGCACATCAATGCGCTCCCATTCAATATCATAGTCAAAAGGTGCATCATCGCCTATCTCCGCGTCTCCAGTGAACAACATAACAAAGTCGTGGTATGTGAGATAAAACATGTGTGAGTTGTAATTAATGTCCAGATTTTCAAATATTTCCAGTTGTCGAGGCGGCCATACTAGGTGCAAAGACACATCCCGTAACGAAAACATATCATCCGAATACAGAGCCTGCTTTTGTAATATTCCCAATACATCAGACAAATCATTCGAAATATCATACCATTTCGGCACATTAATAAACACTTTGCCAATACTATAATTGTCAACAAGACGTGGTAGCATTCCCATGTGGTCTTGTTGTGGATGAGAGATAAATACTGCCTCAATGTGCCGATCATTAAACGGCATCAATGCACCAAGATGGGTTAAAACGGCCTCATCCTGGCCGGTATCAACCAGCATCTGCTCTCCTGTTGGTAACTGGATAAATATTGCATCACCTTGGCCTACATCAAGGACATACACATGTAATTTTCCATCAGGTAATGTACGTACAACGTGAAACGGAACAATTGCCAACAGTATGACCACGCCTATTTTAAATCGAAAACTAAGCCTATGCGTAAGCAAAAATACGACGTAGGAAGTAATATCATACAATGCTGACAATCGCTTACTCACACCGATAGCCCTCCTATAACGAAAATAAAGTACTCCAGCACAAGGAAAACAGGCAGTGCAGCTAATGTGCCGATTGAGATATGTACAAAAGATAGTACAAACGCCACTGTCCCACCAAACATAATCAGCGGAACGGTCCATAAAACCAACGGATTACTTATCAGGCCCAACCATGTCACCTCATGAAAATGCAAATAAATAACCGGCGCTGTAAATAATTGTGCAAATACTGTCGTAAGAGCTAATTCAGCAAACATGCCTTTTCCGAAGGGTAGTTTGTGCTCAATACTGGCAAAAAATATCAAGCCCAGCGACGCCATAAAAGACAATTGAAAGCTTACCGAAAACAACCACATCGGCTGGATGAGAAGCAATACATATGCTGTTGCGATCAAAAATATAAGCCCTTCGGCAATATCTCCCCTGCGTTGCGTCCACAACCGTCCTCCTGCCATAAGACTTGCTCTGATGATAGGAATTTGAAAACCTGCTATTCCTGTATATGCCAATACACCGACCGTAATAAGTAATAATTCGTATTTTGGTATCACGGCACGCCCGATAATACGCACAAATTCAACAACCAACACCGCATTAAACCCCGAGGCAACGAGTACGTGCAAAACGCCTGTCCTCCTGAACGTTTCGTAATAATCTTTACTTAACTGCCCTTCTATTCCAAACACAATCCCACCGACAATAGCGGCATGTGGCTCGGGAAATAACAACCGCAACTGCTGCGTAATCTGCATTTGCAGCCATAGGAAACGCTTGATAACTGCGCTTTTGAAGTCAAACACCGCCTTAAGTTGTTCTACAGATTTGATGACCATATACTCCCCTGCCTGGCTCTGCTGAAATTCCATTACTCCCTGTCCACGCACATATTCCCCTGGCACAATCTCATTGTTATCTGTCAGATCAACATATACTCGCCGGTTGCCTATTGGCACGTCATTGATGGTTGCTTCAACAAGCCGGAGGCTCGTTTTATACTCAAAATCAGTCACCCTATGCACTCTCCCTTCGAAGAAAACCGTGGTATCAACAAAAGAACCTAGCAATGCATTGTTGCTATCGCTCGTTTGTATTGTGTGATAAAGCCGCCATACCAGTATAATCACCAGCACAAGGCCAAAAATGAAATAACCAATCCTCAAGACATTACGGTGTATATGCATAATCAGTCGATGGTGATACGTTCGGCAATTTGTTCGTATCGCTTCTTTCCGATTCCTGGCACACGTTGGATATCAAATATCGAAGAGTATGGGCGGTGCTGAATGATACGTTCTGCAATGACTGGTCCTACCCCTGGCAATGACTCCAATTGTGATTGAGATGCAGTGTTGATGTTGATTTTGTCTTCCGATTGGTCTTCAATAGTGGCACTCTGCTGTTCGTTTGGAGGAGTTGGATCAACCGGAGGTGTGAGGCTTGTTTGAGAAACTACCGGAGGAGGCGCTGTAACAACCGCCTCCTCCTCGGCCAACGCGATGGGCTCGAAGATGATATCTTCCTGTACACGATCACGGGCATACAACCACATACACAAGGCAGCTCCTCCGACAAATACACCCAGCCAGAAAGCAAACATTGCTGTACCATATCGCTTTTCAAGAGAAAGAAGAGAAGATTGTGCCCACGATAGTACGTGTTTCATCTACGTACATTCATTCTCAGGCACCTGACACTGTAATTAGAAACTGCTTCAAAACTCCCCCACCTGTGCGAAGCGCTGCTTACGCAACAACAAGGTTAATGAGCGTATCCGGAATGTAGATCGCATCCTTGATAGCTTTACCTTCCAAATATGTGGTCAACGCAGGGTCTTGTGTAATCATATCTAATAATGCATCTTTGTGCCAAGGCTCAGTACCTTTTTCCAGCTCATACCTCGCGCGTACACGGCCATTGACCTGCACAACAACCGTTACCATATCGGAAATAACCAAAGCCGCATCGTACACCGGCCAACGCGAATGATGAATGCTCCCCTCATTGCCCAATACTCCCCATAATTCCTCGGTAATAAACGGTGCAAACGGTGATATTATTTGTAAAAACGCAACTGCATCAGACTTAGATAGCACCTCCCCGTCTTCTTTCCAAGCGTTCATGATCTCCATATAGGTTGACACTGCAGTGTTGTATTTGAACCGATCGATATCTTCGGCTACTTTTTTGATACCTCGATGCAGTTCTGACAGTACCCGCGGCGTGCTTGTCGCGCCAACCTTCTCGCCAGAACCGTACATATCCCATATTCGCTGGACAAACCGCGCCATTGACTCCATGCCGGTATCGCGAAAATCCCCGTCACTTTCAAACGGCCCCGTAAACGCCAGATACAATCGGACCGCATCGGCACCAAACCTCTCTACATATTCATCCGGCACGATAATATTGCCTTTTGATTTGCTCATTTTGACGCCTTCTTTCAACATCAACCCGTTAGCGATCAGGTATGGGAACGGCTCCCCTGTGTGGGAAAAATCAAGAAAACCCCAATCATGCAGTACCATTGTCACAAAACGAGCGTAGAGCAAATGCAACACCGCATGCTCAGCACCACCAATATACGCATTAACCGGCAACCAGGTGTTCGTCATGGCGCTATTAAATGGTGTCGGGCCGTTTTGCCACTCATCTGTGGGTATGTTGGGATATGCCAAGAAATACCACGAACTGTCTAGGAAGGTATCAGACACATCTGTCTCTCGCTTGGCCCGACTGCTACATACAGGGCAGTTGGTGTAGAGCCATTCTTCTGGTGCTTTTTCCAAAGGAGATCGTCCATCACCAGTAGGTTTGTAATCGTCAATATGTGGAAGCTCAACAGGCAGTTGATCCTCTGGCACCGGCTGCCATCCACAATCAGTACAATACACCATGGGAATTGGCGGTCCCCAATAGCGTTGTCGGGAAATCAACCAATCGCGCAAATGATAATTGGTTTCGATAGAAGCCGCATCGCCTAAATCTTCAACGATCTTTTGCATTGCCTCCTCGCTAGACAACCCGGAATACTCACCTGAATTAATGAGCACGCCATATTCGTTGTGAACGATACGGTCTGTATAATAATCATTATCTGCAAGCCATCCCCACACAGATACGTGTTGCGTCCAGCCTTTTTCGATATATTCCTCTGACAGTGCGTGTATCTTACGCTCAGTATCGGGCGTTAACACAATCCGCTCGACCGCCCCGTCTTTGTCTTTGAACATAAATACAGTCTCCTCGCCAATATACTCGTTCCAAAATCCGGGCGTCATCTTTTGGCTGATCAACGCTTCATAATCTTTCAACGACGCAACAGGGATCTGTAGTTTGCGACTACTACCTGCCTCGCCGTCAGGCGGGCCTGTATCTTCGGTAATAGTGATGCCTAATGCTTCCAAATCGGCATCGGAAATCTCCTCCGCTCCCATCAAATAGCTAGATACAACCTCATCGGGCCGATGTACCACCTGGCGTATTGGCAAATGATACTTTTTGGCAAACTCGTAGTCTCGTTCGTCGTGCGCTGGCACGCCCATGATTGCGCCAGTGCCATAGCCCATGAGGACAAAATCCGCGACCCAGACAGGCAGTTCCTGCCCGGTAAATGGATGAATTACACGTAAACCGGTATCCGCGCCGGTCTTTTCTTTTTCTGCAATCTTGCGTGCCTGTTCGGTCTTTTTGAGTGCCTCTTTGATATATTCTTTTGCCTCCGGTGAAATATCCACGGTCTCAAACAATGGATGATCCGGCGCCATGACTATAAACGTCGCGCCAAAAATCGTATCTATGCGGGTGGTGAAGATTTGAATGCTGGAAGCTAAAGACTGCAGGCTGAAAGCTACCTCCACTCCTTCCGAGCGCCCTATCCAATTGCGCTGCGCAGTCTTGATCTTTTCCGGCCAATCAATAGTCTCTACGTTTTGCAGAAGCCGTTCTGCATACTCAGTGATTTTGAAAAACCACTGCTCAGTCTTTTTTTGCGTGGTTTCGCTGTTGCAGCGCTCGCACCTACCATTAATCACCTGTTCATCTGCCAACACAGTCTGACAGCTTGGGCACCAATTGACTGTAGATTCTTTACGCTCTGCCAAGCCGTTCTTGAACATTTGGATGAACAGCCATTGTGTCCAACGGTAATATGAAGGATCGTATGTTTCAAGCGCGTGATCCCATGGAAACCCGTTGCCAATAAGCCGGAACTGATCGTAGAAGTGTTTCTCTGTAACTTTTGCCTGCTCTGCCGGATGCTTGCCAATTTTGATGGCGTAATTCTCCGCGTGAATACCAAACCCATCCAGTCCTATTGGCTGAAACACATCATACCCCTGCAAGCGTTTGAAACGCCCATACGCATCAATACCGGCAAATGTGCGCATATTACCCATGTGCATGCCTTCTGCTGAGGGGTACGGAAACATCATGAGGTTATAAAAAGGATTGGTCGGACGTTGCATATCCGGCTGGTAAGTTTTGTCCTGTTCCCACTTTTCGCGCCACTTGGCTTCTACGTTTTTGAAATCAAACCGCTCCATGCGGCAATTGTAACATAGCGAATTGATTTTGCCGGAGGTTTGTACAATAATAACTTTAATGAATACAGGCAAATCACCGGAGCGATCGCACTCTTCACCTGCCAACCCCGACGCCGAGCAAATATCCAGCCTTGAGGAATACCAAGATCAGGAACTATTTGAACGCGTATTCGGGATCCAGACCGACCCACCGAGTGAGACGGTTATAAGAAAATTGAAACTGATGATGCTGGACAGCGATTTTGCTTTTCCTCGGACACATACACACGCCCTACAACGAGGATTACTCAAATATACACAAGCACAGATAGAAGCTGGTGAATGGGATCCTGCAGATGTAGAACGAGCTGCAGAAGCGCTACAAGAAGAACTCTTAGAAGACAGAGTGCACGAATATTTTGTAGCCATTGCTGGCCAATACGAACAACATCGCCCTATTCATGATAGCATCGTCAGACTCGACCAAGAAGCGGCAATAGCGCAGACACTCGAAGATAATACTCCTGTCTTGGTCCGAGGAGTTTGGAGGATGGGCAAAACCAGTATGATAGAGAGCCTCAATACACACCGATCTTCTGAAAAGGGTCACTCGCTGGTGATTGATGCTCAGGGAGAATACAAGGTGTCCCGAACGACCCCGATTGATGAATTCAGAAGACAGTTTGGGGCAAGGACAGTCTCACACTTTCTTTCCAGTCTTGACGCAGATAGATCCTACCAACCAGAAACCGCCACACAATCGCCTTTTGAATTCCTTAACAGCGTCTTGCAACAGCGAGAAGAAATACTCTACCTATCCATAGACGAAGTCATAAAGTACTATGAGGATCCTGCAAAATTACACTACATCGCAAGTCTGGCACAGTTGAGTAATATTCGGCTTAGTGTGGTCCTGCATAGAATTGCGCCAATTGAAGATGTTGCTACCGAAGCGTTTGGTGATTTTGAAACATACTATGTCAGGGCGTTAAGCCTGGACGAAGTCGCACTATTAGTTCGTCGACCTCTCGAAGGTACGCATGTCACCTTTACTAACGAAGCAATTCAGAGAATATTTGAATTCACTGGAGGGCGTCCCATAGAGGTAAATCATCTGTGTCGTAACCTACTAATACCGAGCTTCCGATCCGTACGGCCTACATTCACGTATGATGCAGCGGATATTGATCAGTTCACCCAACGATCGTTATATGCCTTGTATGAGGCAGGAATCCAAAATCCCCAAGACAACGCCAAACATGTCTATGCATCGGCGCTCAGCAAACAAGAACAAGATCTAATCGCACAGATTGCCACGTCAACATCACCCGGAGTCCCTGCATCCGAAGTTGATAAATCGGCCGTCCAACCCCTGATTGATATCACATATGTAAAAGAAACAAAACAACCTGATGGGACAGTAACATATCAGATAAATGGCGAATTACTACACAGTGTTTTAAGATCATTGCACCCTTGACACAAGTATTACCGTATCGTATAGTATTACCAACATGGAATTCATTACCACCGTTACTCAAAAAGGCCAAATCACCCTTCCACAAAAAATGAGGGAAAAATCAGGCATCAAGACACGTACCCGTGTCAAAGTGACACAACTCAAAGACGGCACCATCACGGTAACTCCGGCGTTTACTATCTTGGATATGGCAGGTAAACTCAAACCTCGAGCCAACCGCGATACCGACCCACTCCACGCAAGAAACGCAATGGAAAACGATTACACCCGCACATAAATGATATATTTCATTGATACCAACGTCTTTCTTCGTACACTCATAGCCTCACAAGATACTGCCATCCAAAGGCAGTGCACCGAACTCTTTGAACATATTAGAGATCAAAAAATCACCGCCGTCACTGCAGACATTGTGCTAGCCGAAGTGGTGTGGACGCTCAAAACTTTCTATAAACTTCCTAAAAAAGAAATCACATTAGCACTCAAATCAATACTTAATTTGAAGATAAGCCTTCACAACGAGCATTCTACCCAGGATGCTGTAATGCTGTTTGAGCAGAATAATGTGAAGTACATAGACTGTCTCATTGCCTCTATTCCTGCAATCAAACACAAGCAGTGGGTAGTGGTTTCGTACGATAGTAACTTTGACAAACTTGGCGTGCTGCGAAAGGAGCCTCAGAAGATCGTACCGTCTTGAATAACCGACTAGATTCCCCTATTTGCACAGAAACGATATAATTGCTATCAGGTTAATGTGTGGATGGCATCCGCACATTTTGAAACGTGTACGTTCGTGCGATTCCTTCTTGGCGGAAGCAAGACTGCAAACATGTTCGAGAGGAAACACACGAATTGCATTCGTGATTGTTTCAAAACAAGTTTTTGAAACAAAGGCAAATTGCCTTTGGCAATTTGGGGCTGTAGCTCAGTTGGCTAGAGCGTTTCGCTGGCAGCGAAGAGGCCAGGGGTTCGAATCCCCTCAGCTCCACCAATCCCCTCTCTTTAAAGTACATACAAAGCGTGATCGTGTGACACGCAAAGTACATCCAGCACTTCGCGCCCGCTCAGCTCCACCAAAAGGCTTTACATGAATGATGGAACGTACAGTTACTGATATAATGGATTCGGATGTGAAGATATGAACCAGGGGCTGTAGT
>CAZQWJ010000009.1:31178-36572 GCA_964597265.1 uncultured Candidatus Saccharibacteria bacterium | reverse complement strand
CCCTCAACCAACTCCCCAAAATCATCATGTACAGTACGCATACGTGCAATTTTTGCAAACAGCAAAAAGCCTGGTTGGAGCAACACAACATCCCCTATACTAATTATTTTGTAGATGAGGATCCTGACAAGGCTCAGGAAATGATTGATATCTCAGGGCAGCGGTCCGTGCCATTTACTAGAATCATCCAAAAAGGTGAAGAAACTCATTTGGTGGGTTTTCATGAAGATCTGTTACACGGTATACTGCAATAAGAACACATGGCAACATTAGCAGAAGAACAACTACAAACCCTAGAACAAAGAGCCAACCAGATACGCGTTGATATCATTCGTGCGTTGATCAAAGCAGGGTCGGGCCACTCTGCTGGCCCTCTTGGGATGGCGGATGTGTTTACCGCACTGTATTTTGGCGGCGTTATGAAATATGACCCCAAAAATCCAGATTGGGAAGACCGTGACCGATTGGTGCTTTCTAATGGCCACATTTGTCCTGTGTTGTACGCGACCATGGCACATGCAGGATTTTTCCCTCGTGAAGAGTTACTAACATTGCGAAAATTTGGTACCCGATTGCAGGGACACCCACATCGCACGTCTTTGCCCGGACTTGAAACAACCAGTGGCCCTCTGGGCATGGGCTTATCACAGGCGGCGGGTATGGCGTATAGTTTTTTGATGGATCGTCGCAAGAACTGGGTGTATGCGCTGCTATCTGATGGGGAGCATCAGGAAGGCAATACATGGGAGGCGGTTTTGTTTGCAGCAAAATACAAACTATACAACCTGACGGTTTTGGTGGATCGCAACAGTATCCAGATAGACGGATATACCGAGGATATCATGCCGCTTGAGTCGTTTACTGATAAATACGAGTCGTTTAATTGGCATGTACAAGAGGTGGATGGTCATAACATTCATGCAATCATTGATGCAATAGAAAAATCAAAGGCGGTTTTTAACAAACCATCAGTCATTATCTGTCACACTATTCCGGGCAAAGGAGTCGAATATATGGAGCGCGATTTTGAATGGCATGGCAAACCACCAGGGCTTAAGGGCAATGTGGGCGAGGCAATGGAAGCGCTGCGTGAGTTACGGACATTAGGTGGGCAGATTACGGCGGAACATGAATAACTATGTTTAACAAACACTACTTGGTAAAAGATTGGAAAGACAGAAAAGCACTCGAGCATCTCCCTACCCGTGATGGGTACGGGGATGGCATGGTACATGCAGGGGAGGAGAATCCCAATGTGGTTGTGTTGTGTGCTGACCTGACCGAGTCAACACGATCATTGCCATTTCAGCAAAAGTTCCCTGAACGATTTATCGAATGTGGCGTATCTGAGGCTAATATGGTTGGCGTTGCTTCTGGTCTTGCATCTGCGGGTAAGATACCATTTGTATCGTCATATGCAATGTTTTGTCCTGGGTTGACGTGGGTACAGGTGCGGACGACACTTTGTTACAACAACCAAAAAGTTATTATTGGCGGTGCTCACTCCGGAGTATCCGTAGGACCTGATGGCGCAACGCATCAGGCATTGGAGGATATAGCAATCATGCGAGTATTGCCTAATATGACGGTTATTGCACCCGCTGATGTTCCAGAGACCTACCGCGCGGTTTTGGCAGCGGTAGATTGGCCCACGCCGGTGTATGTGCGATTTGGCAGAGAGAAAACTCCGGTCTTTTCGCGAGATGATGCACCGTTTGAAATAGGCAAGGCTGTTGTATTGCGCGACGGCAAAGATATTACGCTCGTTGCCTGTGGTCCTATGGTCTACGAAGCATTGATGGCAAGTGAAATCTTGGCTGCTAAGGGGATTACCTGCGAAGTGATTAACGCGCATACCATAAAACCACTGGATGAAAAAACTATTTTGACCTCGGTTACCAAAACCAGGCATGTGGTTACTATAGAAGAGCACCAAATTAACGGCGGGCTTGGCAGTGCCGTGGCAGAACTACTCGGAGAGCAACTTCCGGTTCCACTCAAGCGAATTGGGATACCTGATGTATTCGGGCAATCAGGAGAAGCGGACGAGCTGTTACAATACTATGGTCTGACTGGAGAAAAAATTGCCGAGATGGTGAGGGCGTTTTTCGCGCCAAGATAATGTTTATGCACGTACTAAAAGATTGGTTACAAAAAGCAAAAGAAGAAAATTTTGCCATAGGGGCGTTTAATGTGGCAAACCTAGAAACATTCAAGGCTATCACGAATGCAGCACTGTCTACCCGTTCGCCATTCATTATCGAAGCATCTCCAGGCGAAAGCGAGTTCATGGGCATCCCACAGCTCAAAGCGTTGGTGGAGGCCTACCGGGAAGAAACAAACCTTCCTATTTTTCTCAATCTTGATCATGCGTTGACGTTGGAGCCGATCAATGCAGCTATTGACGCCGGCTTTGATCTTATTCATTTTGATGGAGGGACGCTGCCATTAGAAGAAAACATCACTACAGCCAAGGAAGTCGTTACAGCAGCTCATGCAAAGGGGCTTTTGGTAGAAGGGGAAATGGATCATATTCAAGGCTCCTCTGCAGATCATCGTACAACGTCGCTTGAGGACATATTGGATAGTTCCAAGTATACTGACGTGGACAAGGCCGAAATGTTTGTTGCGGAGACAGGAGTAGATATTTTTGCAGCGTTTTTTGGCAATGTGCATGGCGTGTATGCTGAACCTCCCACGCTTGATATTGCGCGGATTGGGATGATCAGTGACCGGTTGGGTTGCTATCTTTCCATGCATGGAGGGTCCGGCATTCCGGATGAGCAGGTACGCGCGGCAATTCAAGCCGCGAATATTGTTAAAGTCAATGTAAACAGCGAGATGCGGATTGCGTTCCGGGACACTCTTCGTGATATCCTCAATACGACAGATGAAGTCGCGACATACAAGATAATGCCGCCAGTGATCGAAGCAGTACAAAAGGTAGTTGAGGACAAGATGCAGGTGTTTGGCTCTGCAGGAAAAGCATACGTATATGACTGACATTATTTCGATCGGACATTCAATTTTTGATATTTACATGGACATGCCGTTGGCGCATTTGCACGAAGGCGAAGTACTCGGCCAAAAAGAGATGTGTATGCTGTGGGGAGCAAAATATCAAATCGAGCGGCTTAATACTGATTTGGGTGGAAACGCGCTCAATGTAACAACCGGACTTAAAACAATAGGGATTAAGGCGGAGCTGGTAACCGCACTTGGTAACGATGTGTTTGGGGCATACGCGCGGGAGGTCCTCAAGCGGCGGGGTTTTGATATGCGGTTTATTCAATCAGCTGCACGATCAGATCTGTCAGTGATCCTCAATTTTCAAGGAGATCGGACTATACTGGGGTTTCATAGCGATGAACCGTATGTATTTCATGTAGCCGACATCGAACGAGAGCAGCCAAAGTGGATCTTTTTGAGTTCGACAGGTTTTGATACATTTCCCGAAATGTATCAAGAGATACGTGCCTATATGGATACACATCCACAAACGATGCTTGCGTACAATCCCGGTGGCAGAGAGATCAAAGAAGGCAAAGCTATTCGAGAGATTGTCGGATATGTGGATTTGCTCCTGGTCAATCTTGAGGAAGCAACTTCACTTGCCCAGCGTACTGACCTCCAAAAGTCAGCCAAGCCAGACGAGGAAAGAGTCATCGAATTGATGAGAGATATCAAGGGTCTAGGCGTAAAAATGATTATAATTACTAATGGCGCTCAAGGTGCCTATGGATACGATGGGGAATATGTGTATCACCAGGAGCCGTTTCCTACAGAGGTTGTCGAGCGAACCGGGGCTGGAGATGCGTTTTCGTGTGGAGTGATTGCGGCACTTATTAACAGCCACAAACCATCCGAGGCATTGCGGTGGGGAGCGGCAGAATCCGCACATGTGATGCGAGTACCCGGAGCGTCGCGAGGGTTTTTGTCTGCGCAAGCTATGGAACAAACATTACGAGAGCATACCAGCCTACAACCACGTCGGGTGGCAACAGTATGAAGATTACATTTTTTGACTACACAAGCACTGATCATCAGGTATACGTTCGCGAACAGCTGGGAGAGCACGAATTGGCGTTTGTTGATGAGACCGTTAGCGATTTTATTGACAAACATGGGCAAAGCGATACTGAGATAGCGGCCGTTTTTGTTGGTTCTCATGTTACGAGGCAGCTTTTTGACAAGCTCCCGCAGCTTAGATATATCACTACTCGTTCTACCGGGTTTGATCATATTGACTTGGACGCTGCCAAAGAAAAAAATGTATTAGTGTCCAATGTGCCATTTTATGGGTCTGCTACGGTTGCAGAGCATACGATGGCACTGCTGTTGGCCTTGACTCGCAAAATTCCAGAATCAGTACGCCGCGTGCAGGATGGCTCTTTCACGTACGAAGGATTGCAAGGGGTAGACTTGTTGGGCAAAACCATAGGCATTGTGGGAGGGGGACATATCGGACTCAATGTGGCAAAGATGGCGAATGGGTTTGGTATGAATGTGTTGGTGTATGATATCCACCCTGATCCACAGTTGGCACAAGAGTATAATTTTCAATACGAGCCGGATCTCAATCAGTTACTTGCGAAGAGCGACGTAGTCAGCTTACACCTTCCTCTCAACGAACATACGCTGCATATTATTAATGAGGACACTATCGAACATATCAAGCCTGGGGCGTACTTAATCAATACTGCACGTGGCGGCCTGATTGACACAGATGTGATTGTCAAAGCATTACATGACAAACGGCTGGCCGGAGTAGGGTTGGACGTACTGGAGGGAGAGGAATTTTTGCGAGATGAATTGCGGTTTTTGAGTGAAGAACATACTGAAGAAGAAGTACGTAGTGTATTGGAAGGACATGTGCTAATTGAGATGGACAATGTTGTCATCACGCCACACAACGCGTTTAATACCACTGAGGCACACTTTCGCAATCTACAAACAACGGTAGACAATATCAAACAGTTTATTGTCGGTAGTCCTACCAATCTAGTCAGTTAATACATCCGCATGCGTTATATGAAACTACTACCTCCGCTTTTTACCCTTATCGGCGCGACAATAGGGGTAGGTATTTTGGCATTGCCATATGCGTTTGTTCGTAGTGGGATCGTGATAGGAGTGTGGCATGTGTTACTCGCGTTTGTGCTCACGTTGACGCTCAATCTGATGTATGTTCAGGTTCTGTTGCATGTCAAAGGGCGCAAGCAACTAGCAGGATATGCAGGTACATACTTTGGCAAAAGAGGTAAGATTATCGCTGCAGTTTCGCTTCTGATTGGCGCATATGGCGCATGTGTGGCGTATATTATTCAAGGTGGGATCTTCTTGAATCTGTTGTTTCCTGATCTGCCGGCGTTTTATTTCTCCCTCATCTTTTTT
>CAZQWJ010000009.1:28737-31078 GCA_964597265.1 uncultured Candidatus Saccharibacteria bacterium | reverse complement strand
TAGGGGAAATAACTAGATATGACGGAAAGATTTTAAAGAGAGCGGTGTTGATAGGGACAAGCATGGTGGCAGTGGTGTATGTATTATTCCCGGTTATTATTGTAGGCATTTCTGGAGATGCCACTAGCGAAGATGCCATAAGCGGACTTGAGCCGATTCTCGGGATAACAACCACCAAGGTTGTAGCAGCGGTTGCATTGGTGGCAATTACTACCGCGTGTATTAGCTTGAGTAGGGTAGCACGCGATTTGTATGAAGCAGATTTCAAATTGTCAAAGTCGCTAAGCTGGTTTTTGGCTATCTATCCACCGCTACTTATATTTTTGCTAGGTAAAGTGAGTTTTGTGCGTATCCTAGAGATCAGTGGCGGTATTACGGTAGGCTTAGCAGGAGTGCTTATAGGCGCGATGTATCTCAAGCTCTCGCGTGCAAATAATAAGAGATTGTTCGTCTGGCTGGTGATGATTGTCTTTAGTTTTGGGGTTTTGTACGAACTTTTGCGGGCACTCAGATTATAGTGTACAATACATTGTGATGAAGTCGGAGCACAAAATCATTCTTGCAGTTTTGGTTATCACCATCCTTACGTTTGTCGGTTTGGTATGGCTCATGAACAAGGTCCAGACTCCTACCGAGGTTGATCAGGCCTATTTGATCGGCGGCGAACCACATGCCAAGGGAGCTTCGGAAGAAGATGCAATCTTGACCATAGTTGAGTTTTCAGACTTTCAATGTCCTGCATGTCGAGCAGCATACCCACTCATGGATACGTTTGTACAAGATAATCCTGATACTGTTCGGTTGGTACATCGTCATTTTCCACTCGTCAGCATTCACCTGAATGCCCGCAAGGCAGCAATAGCCTCTGAGATAGCAGCGGAAGAAGGGCTCTTTTGGGAATACCATAATCTGTTATTTAATAATCAAGACGAGTGGTCACAAGTTTCCGACCCAACAGATCTGTTTGTAGGGTATGCTGAGAGTTTGGAGCTTGATGGTGATGACTTTAGAGAAAAGATGACTGCAAGCATATACGATCAGAATGTACGTGATGATCAGAATACTGCACATGATTTGAACTTGAACTCCACCCCGACGTTCTTTTTCAATGGCAAACTCCATCGTGGCGTGCCGAATATGAACATACTCTACGATTATTTGGCTGAGGCACAGTAACATGCCCTTTCCCACATCAAAAAATTATTCAGAAAATTTACGACGTGCAATACACTTGGCTGCTGTGACGCATGAAGGACAAACCAGGAAGTGGCCAAAATTGACATATATCATACACCCGCTCAGTGTTGCCCTGATTCTCGCTCGGGTTGATGCATCTGAGGAGGTTATCATAGCTGGTGTGCTGCATGACGTGGTAGAAGACAGTGACGGTGAGGTAACCCTTGATGCTATTGCCGAGCAGTTTGGTACGTATGTGAGCGAGCTGGTAGGGGCAGTTACCGAGCCGGATAAAAGCCTTCCGTGGGATGTGCGCAAGCAGCAAGCACTGGATCATATTCCTCAGATGAGCCGTGACAGTCTCCTGCTTAAGTCTGCAGATGTACTTGCCAATATGGCAGACATGGTGGATATGGTTGAGTCAGGCTCACAAGATGTGTGGTCAAATTTCAATGGCACCAAAGAACAAACTTTCCTTAACAAGCAACACCAGGTCGAGGCCTTAGCACGTGCATGGCCAGAGAATCCTCTTTTACCTGAACTGCAACACCACCTCCAGCAGCTTATTGCCCTTGGTGAAGGAGTGTACGTATAATGTTGTAATGACCTGGGTCGGGTATATCGCACTCAGTACAATTACCTATTCAGCCGCGATCCTGCTGCAGCGTGTGTTGGTGGAGGAGAATAAAGACCACCCGATCGCATTTATCGTGTTATACCAAGCACTCGTGGGCATCATGGTGTTGGGATTTGGGTGGCTTCGCGGATCTCTTTCACTGCCGCATGAGGTTTTTGGTACCCTTTGGTTGCCGGTTATTCTATCTTTTTTGTTGTACGCTGGAGCTAATTATTGTATTTTTGCGGCACTCGAACGTATCCAGGCCTCAAAATTCACTATTGTTTTTGCCTCACGGATGTTTTTCACCGCTGTTGCCGCATGGTTACTATTAGGGGAATCGCTCAACCTGAGTCAGTATGGTGGGGCATTGTTGATATTTGTGGGTATTGTGGTGGCAAACTATTCTACACAATCAGCTAATCAGAGTCAGAAAGGACTATTATGGGCGGTCGCTGGAGCATTATGTTTTGGCTTGGCAAATGTAAATGATCGATACATCTTGTCTTCAATGGAGTTGTACACATATACGGGATTATCTTTCTTTGG
>CAZQWJ010000009.1:0-28637 GCA_964597265.1 uncultured Candidatus Saccharibacteria bacterium | reverse complement strand
GATACATCTTGTCTTCAATGGAGTTGTACACATATACGGGATTATCTTTCTTTGGTACGGCAATAGTGTTGGCAGTGCTTCAAACAAAGCGGCTTTTGTCAGGGGTGTCCCTGCTTCAACCCAGACCACTGAGTCGTATTTCGTTATTAGCAGTATTTTATGGTGTTTCTGCGGTTACGTTTTTTGCCGCACTGCAAATTGGTGAATCCGCATCTCAGGTGGTAAGTGTGAGTTTGGTGAGTGTTATTGTAACGGTGTTGTTCGCCATGGTATTTCTCAAAGAACGAGATTTTCCCTACCAAAAACTGCTTGGAGCAGTACTGGCGTTTATCGGTGTGTTACTGTTGGTGTGATTGCGGTTTACAAACGATAGAAGATCATCCAGAGGCCCATGGCTAACAAGACTATGCCGATAAACAACCGCATCAATCCACGGTTGTTCTTGCGCCATTTTTCAAAAGTGTCGGCGCTGACACCGAAGTACATAGCAAAGAGAATGATAATCAGCGGTGCGACAAAAATAATGTTGTAGATGATCAGGAGTGTAACGTTGCTGATATTAAGACCGCTTAGAGTCATAAGAGAAAGAACCGCCAAATATACAGCGCCGGTGCAGGGAAGTTCGACAAGGGCCACAAATACACCTAACCCGAATGTAGTTAGGTAGCTTTTGGAAACCCGCTGGGTATACATCTTGATCCTTTCAGCACCTCCAGGAATGATAGACAAACTTGGGCCTTTGCCGTACCAGAAAAAGTCCTTAATTTCCAAAAGTCCGGCAAACGCAACGATAGCCCCAATGACTACATAAAAGGTTGTAGAGATTTGACCGAGTTTGTCTATGACCGGCAGCAAGATTAATCCAGCCGCCAGATACGTCAGAAAGACTGCAGCAACATAGATCAAGCCGTGTATAAGAAGTTTGATCGGTTTTTGGGTTTGCTCCATGAGGTAGGCAAGAAGAAAAACGAGTACGCCAATAGCACACGGGTTAATACTGTCGATAATTCCAGCACCAATAATAATAGGTAAACTTATATCACCACTCATACTGTATCAGTTGTCAAAATTATAGTAACAGATTTGTCGCAAAGATGCCAAGTACACATTTGCTCTCTTGTACTAGGTATAGTAGCGTATTGTTACCATGCCTAGTACAAAAAAACTAACAGAATTCACATTCAGTAGATTTTTTTTCGGCCTTGTCTTCCTTTTGTTCTTGTTCCCCACAGCATTCAATGCAACAGTAGAGTTTGTCGTTGCCTTCGACGGTGTGAGCGGTAGTCTTGTCAACGACTTTGTTGCAGTGTTCGCAATGCGAATGGTTTTCTGAAACTTCGGTATTACAAATTGCACACATCATAGGATCAATCACCTCCAGCCACAGATTATTCAAATGTTATACGGATATCATCACCATCTTGCCAAACGTAGTGCTCAAATTCGGTATTATCTTCGCCATTGACGGTCATTTTGAGATCATCCTGCGTTAAGACTTTACCGTTAGGACAGGCATCGCTGACAGTATAGTCACCAAGTGTAGCGGGATTGGAACTAAATGGCATCTCCATATTTTTAAAGAAGTTCCCTAATTCAAGGAGTGTAGTATGAAGAGGTTCATGGGTTTCTGGGTCTACTTCAAATGTAAAGTGTACATGCATGTAGTTGAGTTCGGCGTGGGTATGCTGTTCAGTAACGCTGCCTTTGTTTTTGGGGAAGTCATATTTTTCACCACAGATAGAAACGTCGATGTCAGCGTGGATGTGGATTGATTTTTCGCACCTTTCTTCGTTGCAGGTAACAAAGCCTTGTTGCTCGGCGCCGGTTTCTTGATAGAGCCTAACTGAGTAATAGCCCAGACCAACGAGTATTGCTACTATAACAATGAAAAGAGCCAGTTGTACGTTTCGTTTCACGTTATCATTATGCCAACCACAAAAAACTTTTGCAAGTTGATGTCATTCGGAGCGTGTTTCTGTCTACGTAGCAAGTTGCCTATAGGACTTTTGTGTTTTCAAGCCTTGTTTTACCGCGTCACGTCAATGTCCGACTCCGGGAGTCGGGTGTTGTAAGCTATTTCAATACTCTTTTGCATTACATTAAGAGCCACCCAGACACCAAAGAAGAACAGAGAGGACAGACCAAATAATATAAATATCCAGGCAAACCCAAACCCGCCATAGAACATTCCCGTGATAAACGCAATTATATGCAGCGATAGCGAGAATTTGAGAAGAAGTATCTTCGAGATACGGATGTTAGTTTTGAATATTTTTTCGAATAAGGCAGCGGCAATTGTATATACAAGCGTTACTTGGGCAATTATAGGTGGGAATGAATCTTGAGTAAGATGAAAATCACCAGATATGTTCAGGCTTTCAGCGAATCCTAGTAGCGGTGAAAAAGAAACACCTACAAATGCAAGTAACGGCGCAATCAAGGTTGTACCAACAAATATGAGCACAACAAAGTGTTCGATAATAAGATAGAGCTCAGGTGGCTTTTTTAATAGAAACGGGAGTAACGCGCACAGTCGGAGAATTATATAGAGTATTGGCGATGGTATTTGGGAATGAACCTGTTGCGGGGAGCCAACGATCGTTGCTTTCACGTTTAGAGTATAACAAATGATTGATGAGGCGCATACTACAGTGCGCGTTGGATGACTTCTGAGAGAGCGGGGTGGATGTGGATGGTATCGGTGATCGCAGAGATGTTGCCGCCAGCCATAGTCATGGCAACCACCACTTCGTGTATTAATGTAGATGCTTCTGGTCCGATGATGTGACAACCGAGTATTTTGTTTTCTTGTGGATCGACTATATATTTCACAAAACTATCTTTTGCTAACATGGCTTGCCCCATGCCTGTCTTGATGTAATCTTTTTTGCGCACTTCATAGGCAATGCCTTGCTCTTTTGCCTGTTCTTCTGTCAAACCGACACCGGCAATCTGCGGAGATGAGAACACTGCGTGCGGCATGATGGTGTAGTCAGTCTGGGCGCTTTCAGGTTTGTGTAAATTTTTCAAAACGATCTGTGCCTCATAATTAGCTCCATGCTTAAATGGCGCTTTGCCGACGATATCTCCTAACGCCCACACATTCTCTTCTGTTGTTTCCATAAACTCGTCGGTGACGATATATCCTCGATCAGTGGTTTGCACCGTGGTGTTTTCCAGACTGAGTGTATCTGTATTAGGGGTCGTGCCGGTTACAACCAGAATTGCCTCAGCCTCGACCTGTTTCTCTTCGCCGCCATCCTGGGCAAAGATCACATGTTTCATGCCTGCCTCATCCTGCGAAACCCTGAGTACACGATGATTCAAAAAGACGGGGTATTTTTGGCTAAACAGCTGAGTAAATGTCTGGGCAATCTCTCGATCTTCCCGCGACAGCAATACGTCCAACGCCTCAATAACCGTGATGTCAGTGCCCAAACTTCCATAAAAGTGTCCTAGCTCCATACCAATATACCCGCCGCCGATGATGATGAGTGATTTGGGCTGTTTAGTTTGTCTGAGCGTCTCGGTACTTGTCCAGTATTCAACAGTATCCAAACCAGGAATAGGAGGAACAAACGGACGTGCACCAGCAGCTATGAGTATCCTGTCGCCGGTTATTTGTTGATCTCCAACCTGCACTGTTTTTGCTGCGGTGAAATGGCCGGTGGTTTTATACAGGTCAATCTTAGGATGGTCGAGGACATTTTGTTCTATTTGCTGCGCTTCTTGGTCAACAAGTGTACTTGCGCGTGTGGTGATAGCTTCGAAATCTATTGCGTCTACTGATGCTTGGATGCCTAGTTTATGCGCTTTGTTGATAGTTTGCACAACGTCTGCTGCATGGATGATCATCTTGGATGGAATACAGCCTCTGTTAAGGCAGGTCCCACCAAGTGGACCGTTTTCGACAAGCGCAACGTTCCAGTCGAACTGATTGGCAGCGGCAGAAGCCACATTTAATCCGGACCCTGCACCAATCACGATAAGATCGTAGTGTTGATGACTCATATACTCTCTAGTTTAGCGTGAATGCTGGAGGCGATCAATCTTTAATAGCAGCAATGCAATAATCCCTCCAATATAGACGAGTACCCCAGCGGTGATAAAAAGATAGGTAAATGTTCCAGTGAAGTCGACTATATATCCACCTAATGCAGTAAACACCGCGATGCTTAAGCTGCATATAATGTCGTACACACTATATTCCACACCTTCGTGGCCGCGATCAACAAATCGTGCGAATGTTTTGCGCCATGCAGGAAGGTTAGTTGCTATACCAATGCCAAACAAAATTTGCACCGCATACAAATGCCACGGTTCTGATACAAACAAGTATAAAATGAGCGATGTACCAATAAGTATGGCACTGATAAAAATCGCGATAGCCTCATCAAAATATCCCTTACGACTGTCGAGAAATTGGGCGATGGGAATTTGCACTATAGATCGGGCTACAAAATATATGGAGAAACCCGAAGCAATGATTGGTAGCGGATCAACTGCAATTTTTTCACTAAGATAAACGGCTACCAGCGTGTTTACCATTGTGTGCCCACCCCACAAGAAGCTATCCGAATAGGTGAGTATCTCAACGACCTTATTAAAATGTGTATTGCCTACCGGCAAATGCAAGTACGATCTGATATGCATACAACTATTCGGTTACCAACACGCGAAATCGTTCCAGTAATGGCACTGACTTTAGTGTACACTGTTCGGGGTTACTAGGTGTACAACTTCCGTGTGTAAAATAATTGTAGAGTCCATACGCGGTATAGACAAGAGAGACAATCGACAAGATAACAAACATCCACGCAAACACTTCGCTGTATCGTTGAAAAAGCGATGCTAAACGCATATTACGTTTCATGAGCCAGTTGACGACACCACTTTTGACACGGGTAGAAAAGTCGGAGTTGCATGGGGAGAGCGTTACCCGCTTAAACACGCACACAAAAGCCTCCTTGGCCAACTGTCGATGGGTGGCAGAAAAGATCCCCAAAATCGCTAGAATAATGAACGCGGCGATACAAAGCATAGTTATAATTTCATGATCTTTTCCATAACGTCCAAAAAAGTATCACATTCTTCCTGCGTATTATAGATATAAAAAGACACTCGGACGGTGCCTGCAATATCCCGGCTATTAGTATACCCCTGCACGCAATGCCTGCCTGCACGAACCATAACATTGGCTTGATCATTCAGAATATACGCAATCTGATGGTGGTCAATGCCGTGGACTTCAAAAGAAAGAATACCTGCACGCGCAGACGCATCCTGCGGGCCGGTGATCCGCACGCGATCACTAAGGGCTTGAAGTTTTTGGCTGGTATATGTATTGAGCGATTGCACGTGTTCTTCAATAACAGTAGGTATGTGCAGTAGCTCCTGTACATAGTCAACTGCCGCCCGTAGGCCAATAATGCCGGCGTAATTTTGTAATCCTGCTTCAAACCGTGCAGGAGGTTCCTGATACGTAACGTTATCATACGTTGCGTCAAACGCCATGCCGCCGCCGACAACAAGGGGGGCCATTTTTTCTAATAACTGCTGTCTGCCCCAAAAGACACCCGTGCCAGTAGGGCCAAGTATCTTGTGACCGGAAAATGTAATGTAATCTACCCCCAACGCCTGGACATCAAGCGGGCGATGAGGGATAGTTTGTGCTGCATCTATGTGTATGTGAAAGCCAAATCGCTTGGCAAGTGCGACAATGGTTTCAATTGGGTACGTAACACCGTCAAGATTAGATGTACCAACGAGTGATACAAGTTTGTGCTGCTTTGCCTCGTGTGTCTGCAATGCTGCCTCTAATGCGCCAAGATCCAACTGTCCCTGTTCGTCTGTAGGAATAATTACCAATACCGTATGCCCCTCTTGTTCCAATCGCTTCCATGGCAAAAAATTAGAGTTATGTTCTTTGTCGCTGATAATCACTACATTGTCGGTTGTCGTCCGAAACTGGTGTGCGAGCAGGTTGATGCCTTCGGTAGTGTTTTTGGTAAAAACAATTTCCTGTGGCTGGCTATTAAGAAATTGTGCGATACGGGTACGGGTTTGTTCGACCTTTTGACTGGTTTCACTGGCAAACCAGTGATCACTTCTTGCCGAACATGCGGTGAATTGCTCATAATATGCCTGCTGCGCATCTATGACTGGTCGAGGTTTGAGACTCATGCATGCAGAGTCAAGATAGATAGGAGGCAGGTTGTTTCTTTTTTGAGAGAGCACAGGGAAATCTTCTCTGATCTTTCTGCTGTCAAACATAACCCCTATTGTATACTATTTGTGTGTTTTCGCTGTATGGAATTATTCTGGCTGTAGCAGGGCTGATTGCGCTAGGGTGGTGGCGCGGTCGTATGTCGCGGTTTGGCGTGGCGTGGTCGCATAGTGAGAACCTGGCAATCATTGGTATACCACTTGTGGTGATTGGAGCCAGACTTCATCATGTGTTAACGGACTGGCATGTATACGCAGATGCTCCGGAGCGCGTTTTGTTTATCTGGCAGGGAGGATTGGGTTTGTGGGGTGCATTGGCTGGCGGGCTATTGGCTATATTTATGTATGCCGGGCACACAGGTGTCAATTTTCACACGCTCCTCAATTCGATAACACCACCTGTATTGGTCGCGATGGCTATTGGGCGTTGGGCAAATGTTGCTAATCACGAACTGGTGCCGTTTGCATATATTGAGTCATTGGCAGCAGTAGGTATTTTGACAGTCGTTTTGATTATCGAAAAAAAAGGTGTGTGGACTGAGTGGGTGTGGTGTATTGGGTTGGGTCTGTATAGTGTGGCACGGTTTTTTGGTGAACTAGTGCGGACCGAGCCACGTGTGTTGGCTGGGCTTACGGTTAATCAAATCATCAGCCTGCTGGTTTTTATCGCCTGTTGTGCCGTTTTGTATCAGCTTAAACGCGGAGGAGCCATGCCCCATCGCCATTGACAAGGAAACGTTATTTCATTACAATTTGCACCTAAGTAGATACTGTGGTATCAGATTAGCCTCCTTGAGATAGACTTCCAGAGAAAATTACATCTAGCGGGATGTATTGTAATAATGGTTGTAATAGAGGGATATATCCAGCTCAAGCACCCACAAGACAGGGGAGATTTTGCTGGCACAAAATTATGAAAAAAAATACAGTGTACTTAACAGCCCAAGGCCTTGATGACATACAATCGGAGCTGGCAAAACTCAAAGAAAATCGCCCCAAAGTACTCCACGATATGGACCACATGCGAGTATTGGGTGATCTCAAAGAGAACTCTGCATACGAAGAGAAACGTCGCGAATTGGGATTTGTCGACGGCAGGATTATGGAATTAGAGGAGTTATTGAAAAGTGCGCAGATACTTGATGTTGTTGCATCAGATGTTGTTAATCTCGGTAGTGTAGTTGAGTTGCATATCGAAGGGGATAAGGTGCGATACCAAATCGTAGACGAGAACGAAGCGAGTATTGCGGATGGCAAAATATCAACAGTTTCTCCCATCGGACAGGCATTGTTGGGCAAAAAAATAGGGGATGTCGTGCATATTGAATCCCCTGGTGGTAAAATCTCGTACCAGATTCTGGCAATCGAGTAGATTTGCAATTATGAAAGTGCAACCATATTTTTTGACCCAAGCAGGGTACAATCAACTAAAGGAAGAATATCGGTCTTTGTTGGAAGAAGAGAAACCTGCAGTTATCAGGAGAATAAAAGAAGCTAGAGCCAAAGGCAACCTCGAAGATAACCCGGAGTACGAACTGGTGCGCGAGGAACAAATGCTCCTTGAGGGTCGGATTTTGGAAATAGAGCAAATCCTCGAAAATACCAAAATCGTGGATAACAACGGGCTGGTTAACGGAAAAGTATCAATTGGCTCCACAGTAACTGTCGAACTAGATGGTGACACAGAAACGTACCAGATAGTAGGATCCGCTGAGGCCAATCCAATTGAAGGAAAAATTTCATACGAATCTCCGGTAGGCAAATCCCTGCTTGGCCTGAAACCTTCTGACCTTGTTGAAGTGAAATTGCCCCACGCAACATTAAAGTACAAAGTTATTGAGATCCACACTATTCCTCCACAAGGGTAAGTTAGATATAGTATAGTGAAGACTATGGAGAAACATGTAACGCCGCAGGAAGACCAAGCGTACGATTTGATTGGACAACGTCAGCAACGATTGACCAAAGCAGCCAAACTTCGCGCCGCACACCTTGATCCGTATCCCGCCCGCACCATCAAAGAGTATCCCAACAAGCACGTTATAGATCATTTTTCAGAACTAGAGGGCAAGTCAATCACAGTAGCTGGCCGCGTATCGTCGTGGCGAGAGCACGGCAAAGTTAGCTTTGGAGATTTGGTTGATCAATCGGGCAAATTGCAGTTATTCATCCGAGCTAATGAGTTGGAGAATGTAACAGACGGCTATTTGAGCTGGGAATCATTAGAATTGGTGGACATTGGCGATTTTGTTGAGGCATTTGGCGTTGTTACCAAAACGCAAACTGGCGAAGTATCTTTGCTTGTCAAAAAACTCCGTATCATTACCAAAACCATCCGGCCTATCCCCGTCAAACTAGAAAACAAGGAGGAGCGCTATCGCCGCAGGTATCTGGATTTTGTCGTCAATCCCGAGCATCGAGAACGCTTCATACGCAAAGCGGCGTTTTGGCGTGCCAATAGAGAGTTTATGCAAGAACGTGGGTTTGTCGAGGTCGAAACACCTGTACTAGAGCATGTGACAGGTGGGGCGGATGCGCGGCCATTTGTTACACACCATAACGATCTGGATGAGGATTTGTACATGCGTATTTCCACGGAACTATACCAGAAGCGTCTTATTGGCGGAGGATTTGAAAAAATTTTTACCATTGGACCAAATTTTCGTAATGAAGGCATCAGTGACGAGCATTTGCAAGAGTATTACCAGATCGAATGGTACTGGGCCTATGCTGATTATCGGGATAATATGCATATGGTCAAAGAGATGTTTCGTCACATTGCTCAAGCAGTATATGGCAAGACGCAGTTTACAACTCGTGGACATACATTTGACCTAGCTGACGAATGGCAAGAGATTGATTATGTTGCGACTATCAGGGATAGGTTTGGTGTTGACATCTTTGCAGATAGCGAAGACAAAATGTTGTCGGTATTACAAGAGAACAACGTGTACTTGGATGGCGATAATAACAGAAACCGCCTGGCTGACAATCTCTGGAAGGTTATCAGAAGATCAATTGCTGGACCTGCTTTTTTGATCAACGAACCGGCATTCATGTCTCCACTGGCGAAAGCAAAATCTGATGATCCACGTCTTACCGAACGTTTCCACGTTATTCTGGGAGGTAGTGAGTTGGGTAACGGATATTCTGAAATCAACGATCCACAGGATCAGTTGGAGCGATTCCTCGAGCAACAACAATTGCGAGACGCGGGGGATGATGAAGCGCAGATGCTTGATATTGACTATGTAGAAATGCTTGAGTATGGTATGCCGCCAACCTCTGGTTACGCTCATAGCGAACGGTTGTTTTGGTTTTTAGAAGATGTTACCGCACGAGAAGGGACACTCTTCCCACTAATGAAATCCGAAGTGCATAAGACAACTCGTAAAATTTATTCAGATGTAGTGACGTTTGCTGACGATCCTGGACAGACAGCTCCTGCTGTGGAGTCAGCCGAAGGCCTGCCATCACGGGAAGAGGCAGAGGGGCTTTTAGCCACCCATGTTCGGGACGACTACCAAAGGCTCCACGCACACATGGTCGCGTGGGCACTGGAAGCATATGCCAAAAAAATCGGTGCCAATCCGGATCTGTGGTATATCACCGGACTATTGCACGATATAGACTATTATGAGTACCCAGACGAACATCCAGCAAAGTCGTTGGAGTGGTTTGCGCAGAAAGGTTACCCCGAAGATATGATCCACGCAATCGCGGCACATGCACATGATCGCACTGGGGTTGCGCCTAAGTCTCCGCTAGCATTTGCCTTGGTGGCGACGGATGAGTTAGCAGGGCTTTTGTATGCATATTCATTAATGCGCGAAACCGGTTTTGATGGCATGGATGCCAAAGGAGCACGAAAGAAATTCAAAGACACCTCGTTTGCCGCTAAGGTTGATCGTGATGAAATCGCCCATGGGGTGGCGTTACTGAATGTAGAACTTAGCGAACATATTCAATTCTTGATCGACGTATTCAAAGAACGCGATGAATTGAAAAAAACAAAACTATGATTATCGAAAAGCTTGGCAGTTTCATCACCTGGGTCAGGAGTTTAGGGGAATATGCGTCCATCCGTACGTTCGTAGAGCAGGAGCTGCTCATGATTAATCTGTTGCTGTTGGCGATTGGGTTTGTGGTGCTCCTCGTTGAGGTACGGTTGCCGCTTAGGCACTACTGGGATCTTCCCAAATATTCATTCAAACGCCTGCTTCAAAATTTTCATATCCTTCCCAAAGACCCCGTATGGGGCACGGTCAAAGATGACGAAACCAACCAACGCATTCCGTTGACCGTGGTAGAGCTGGTAGATCGCAAATCCCTCAGCGTGGTTGCTTCAACATTTACCAATCGGTTGGGAGAGTTTGGTTTCAACGCAAAACCAGGCAGTTATTTTGTAAGGGCTGTTAAGAATTATTACCAGATGCCATCGTTTATTGATCCGGAAAATATTGAATTGATTGCCACCGATGAGTCGTTTGCTATGCCGGTTGAATTAGGCGAGTCACTCCCCAATGTGCATATGCGACTACTCAGACTGCGTACAGAACCAAGAGAGAGTCTTTTGTATCATTTGGCCCATTACAGCAAGACGTTTGTTATTGCCGTATCAAATGGCGCGGTAGTATTATCAATCATTATCTCGTATATATCGTGGGTGATGGAGATGTCTGCGGTGTATGGTGTATTAATTATTGTTGGTATCCTGATGCTGTTTATCAAGATTTATATTTTGGAAGCCGTAGGCTCGGTGACGCAAAACGATAGGGATTGATAGCCATTGCACCGGGCATAGATCGTACTTTTCGCAGAAAGTGACCTGCATACCGTTTACGGCGGCAAGCAGGGTTTTTTTGTATCTATGGACGGTACACGAACCTGATTTGCGTCGTGTATTACAATGGATATAACCATGATAGATATTAACTATATCAGAGAACATCCCCAAGAGATGAAACAAAACATCCTCAACCGAGGGTTGGATCCTGCGGTGAGTGATGTGGATGCGCTACTTCAGTTAGACGATCAGCGCCGCGAATTGCTGCAAGAGGTAGAATCTCTGCGAGCACGGCGAAATGAGTTGACTGACCAGATTGCAAAAGCAAAGGATACAGACTTGATCAAAGAAGCCACGGAGTTGAAAAGTGTAATTCAGCAAAAAGAGGCGAAGTTACACGACGTTCAGGAAAAATGGCAATCGCTAATGGACTGGATGCCAAACATTACGCACCCTTCTATGCCTGTAGGTAGTGATGAATCAGGAAATGCCGAGATCAAACGAGTCGGAGAGGCGAAGACGTTTGAATTTACGCCGGTACATCATATTGATTTGGCCGAACGATTGGATGTCATAGATAACCAAAAGAGCGGGGAAGTTTCTGGCAGCAGGTTTTATTACTTAAAAAATGAAGGGGTTTTGTTATATTGGGGACTCATGAGCCTTGCGCTTAGAAAGCTCGTGGATCGCGGATTTACGCCGATGTATCCACCGGTGCTTGTTCGTGAACGACCGCTGTATGGAACCGGTTATTTCCCTTCGGAAGCAGCGAGCATTTATGCAATACAAGCAGACGAGGAAAAAGTAGAAGGTGGAACACAGTTATATCTGACCGGCACTTCTGAGCAGGCCATAGTTTCATATCACATGGATGATATTTTGGCATTAACGGATGATGCGCCTCTCAAATATGCGGGTATTTCGGCATGTTTTCGAAGTGAAGCCGGAAGCTGGGGAAGGGACACGCGAGGCATTAAGCGGGTGCATCAGTTTGATAAGGTAGAAATGATTTATTTCACCACGCCACAATCTTCGCAAACGTGTATGCAAGAAGCCCTTGAGGTAGAAGAAGAGATCTTACAAGAGCTGGGGCTGACGTATCGTGTGTTGGAGATGTGTACTGGCGATGTAGGTATGCCAACCTATCGCAAGTTTGACGTTGAAGTATGGATGCCTGGAGAGCAGGCGTGGATGGAGACACATTCCAACTCTGATCTTGCGCAATTTCATACGAGAAGGCTGAATATACGATATAGAACCGATACTGGTGCATTGGAATTCCCACACACTATCTCTGCAACAGCACTGACCAGTACCCGACCAATTGCAGCAATCCTTGATAATTATCAGCAGCCTGACGGATCGGTGGAGATTCCGGCTGTTTTGCAGCCGTATGTGGGCAAAGATCGAATTGTGCTATCATAAACAGGTATGGATCAGCCAACTCCTTCCATGCTCCAACACACCTTTCGTGTCGAAGACCATGTAGTGTCTGTATTGGTGCAGCAATTCAAGAAGGCGGATGTTGATCCGAAACATATCGGAGCAATCGCCAAGGAGGTGTTGGCCATTGCACATCAGGCGCTTTCCCGCGCAGAACTAGACGATCTATTGGAACAGGCAAGTCGGGAGTTTCCGGAGTTGCAAGTGGTGTCATTACAAGAACAACTGTATATCAAAGAGCAAGCGGATGCTGTTATAAAATCTACGATAGAGGTACTCTTGCAACAAGACAAGATCGAAGAAGCGTTGCAGTTGGCTAGACAGATTAACAACGGCGAGATACCCAACGAGTTGCAGCAACGTTTAGCGCAGATTTAATTATGGCTGATCAGCAATTTTTGGCATCAGACACACCATTGCAATTTGATACTCCTGCTGACACCACTCCTCAGCAAGATCAGATTGCGCAACAGACACCTACACGCAGCCAGCCGGAAGCTATGCCTATTGTAGAACAACAACCCAAGACTGAAACACAATCAAACAAAGAGCAGCCACCGTTTGTCAAAGATATGTTGGCCAAAGCCTCAGAAGGCCAAAAACAAGCGCAACACGCCTCTCAATCAGGAGATGTGCAGGCAGCAGTAACTATAGAAGAGGAGATTTTACAAACATTTGCCGACTTGGATACCTCCACACCTCCTACACCTGAGCAATCGGCTCAAGAACAGGTACCTCATCACGAACTCATTGCCGAAGGAGAAGTAACACTTGGAGAAACGCCAGTACAAACGTCAACATCTCCCCCACAGCAGCCACCTAAGACACCTAACGCGCCAACCGCCTCGCTGATTTCTGATGTGCAAGTTGCTACGACTGTTTCCCCGACATTGCAAGAGGAACCGGATGGCAAACTCACCATGCAAGAACTTCACGAACTCAAAAGACTACGTGAACAAGAAGCTCAACCCAGCCTTCCGATAGACGAGGCTAGTATGCGATTGGCACAGGAACTCTTTCGAGCACTTATTGCACGTATAGATCAGGAGGATGTAACCACGTTGGATAGTGAAACAGCCATGTATCGGGAGATAGAAAAAGACGCACTTGCCCTGTTGTCGACACGCCTTGCAGAAGGCCGGTGGGACGACCAGCAGGATATGGATAGTGTTGCGATGCGGTTGGGAATATATGCCACGGTTGGGATGTTGCGCAATCTGAAGACCCGAGCTCAATCCGAACCAATCGAACAAAAATTGCAACAGGTCTTGGATTATCTGCTCGCAGAGTACGATAGGATCTAGCTCGTGATACTATGGACATACAAGAACGGATAACGAATATAGGCAAGATGATGGTAGATATCCTCTCGCGTGGTTTGAAGTCGGGTACGATCGCTCTCGATCGTGCTCGAGAAATTGCACGGTTTTATACTGGCACAGTAGATAAGGCACAGACACACGAAGAACTACAGCAGAATTTGCAGACCATCTCTGAGCAGATACCTGAGATGGCTGACATTGTTTTAGTGGAGAAGATGAATCAAAAACAGCACGATGAAGAACAGTTAAAGTCGCAGGTAGAAGAATTGATACGACAAGGTAAATTAGAAGAAGCGGCCCAACTTGCACGTCAAGTTCTGTAAGGATTTATCAACATATGGCAACGCCAACAAAAGGAGAACAACTACACCGACCAGAAACAGCAGAATCGCAACTTTCCCCTGCTGCAACAGCAGAGGCAGCGACTGCTGGACTGCGGTTAGAACAACAGACAGCTGATGGGGTACCTCCACGGGATATTTTGAAACAGTTGGCGGAAGCAGATTCAGCTGAACAGCTCCCAGGTTCACAAGCCAGTGCTTTCAACGACTTTTTCAATAGTCCGGAAGGTGAGCAGCTTTTTGCAGGTGGTGCATCTAGTGAAAGCGACCCTGCCGTGGATGATACTTTCGAACTACCGGTAGATGAAAGTCTAGTACCTCAGCAAGCAGAAGCTCTACAGAATGAGAAACTCACTCTTGTGCATAGACTGCGAGAACAGCCGGAAGAAGAAGGCCGCCAAGCTCGAGCGGAGGCACTTGGAGAGGAGTCTCTGGTACAGGAAACCAACCGTCAACTTTGGTTGCGTGGTGAAATAGTCAATGGTCTTGCAGAAAAAGTCCGAGCGGGCAATGTGAAAGTTTCGCAGGGCCATGGAGGATTTCGTCTCGTTGGCGAAGGGATGCTACAGGGTGCAGGTGGTGTGTTTACAGCCGCAGAGTTACGTGAATATGGACTGGATGTGGCGGCGGAGTTTGCGGCAAACAACCCCAACGCAAGAGAGGCATACGACACGACGACCTTCGAAATAAAAGCAGAAACAAAGACTATAGATACAACTGACGAAGCAGGCTATGAACAAGCCGTTACAGAACTAGCGGCATTTGAAGAGAGCGTTGCCACTGGTGATCTTAATATCACCGAAAACGGTGATGGAACATTTTCATTCCAAGGAGAAGATGCCCCTGCAGGAACTTATGCATTTGATCACCTAGAAGGTGCGGGACTGTTTGCCGCACAGGATGCACGTGAACGTGCAAGCCTCTACGGGGACGAGAGCGAATCACAACGTGACGCACGTTTGGGTGCCTTGCGCACTGCAGTCGGTGACGGGTTGATAGGCCGCATCCGATCCGGTGAAGAAGGTCAAGTGGTTGTACAAACACACAAGGGTTGGACGGTGAAAGGATTTGAAGGGATTTATACTGCAGCAGAGTTACGATCGTTGGGCGTTATGGAAGCAGCTCAAGTATACGAAACACGTCATAGCAAAACATTGGCAGAAACTGAGGTAGAAGAAACAGCAGTAGCTGACGAAACAGTGGATGTAGTGTCAGAGGATGGACCTGTAGCCGAAGAGGCACCCACTGAAGAAGAGGTGGAAGAGCAAGCCACTCTTGAAACTGAGACCGATGCTGCTGCAGAAACGGACGGAGAGGAAGAGCCTGCCATTGAATTTGAAGAATCTGCACAGCCCCAAGCAGAAACATTGGCCGAGGCGGAAAAGATAAATTTTGAAAGCATGACAGTCGCTGAGATCAAAGAATACATCAGACGTGGTGAGCAACTGATTGTTATGATGGAACGATTCAAGAGTGTGGTTGAAGTTGCTGATTTGTCCGATGATCACAAAGAACAGATAGTCGCTATCATCAATAAAATTATTGAAGCCCAGAGTGCACTCAACCAGGAAGCGCAGGACACCCTTGCGGCTCAAGAAAACCAAGCTGAGCAAAAGGCCGAGATTGCTAACGTACAAGGTCTTATCAACGAACTCATGCAAGCATTGACCTTCCCCGATGAAACACGTACCCCTGAACAACAGAAGAATCAAGAGAAGCAACAGTCACTTCTTGCACAGCTGGTGGCCATGTTATTGGAGATGCTGTTCACACCACAGTCAGACCGCAACGCGTGATACAATAAAGCGCATGGCATTTGGACTACTCGCAAACCTTTTCGACGCCAATGAGGGTCGTGTTAAGCAATTGGACCGTACTGTCGCCCAAATAGACACAAAAAGCCCTGAGATGGAACAGTTGGGATCAGAAGACTTTGCTGCACGTACCGCTCGACTTAAGGAGATAGTACAAGAGGCAGGGAATCAGCCCGACATTCTCAACAAATTGGTGCCTGAGGCGTTTGCCCTGGTGCGTGAGGCGGCCAAACGGGTTATTGGTGAATATTCGTTTCGGGAACAACTTATGGTGGGTATTGCCTTACACCAAGGCGGTCTGGCCGAACAAAAGACCGGAGAGGGTAAGACTCACGCTGCAGTTCACCCGTTATATCTTAATGCGCTGACCGGCAGGGGTGCACACCTTGTGACGGTCAACGATTACCTGGCACGTCGAGACGCCGAGTGGATGGGGCCGGTGTTTCATCTTTTAGGGATGTCGGTTGGTATTATCAACTCCCAAGGACAGTCCTTTGTGTACAACCCGCCCGAGGAAGTCGCTTCACATCAGTTTCCTGTTTCCAAACAATACAAGGATCAAATCGGTAATGGTAATTTTTTGCGCGAGGTTAGTCGTCGCGAAGCCTATATGTGCGATGTAACGTACGGCACCAACAACGAGTTTGGATTTGATTACCTCCGAGATAACATGGTGCAGCGGCCTGAACAAATGGTGCAGACCAACTCTCTGCAAGAAATGGGTGCGCACTATTTTGCCATTGTTGACGAGGCGGATAGTATTTTGATTGACGAGGCGCGGACACCACTGATTATTTCTGCACCTGCACAGGAGAGTAATGAACTGTATGTAAAATTTGCCCAACTTATCAAAAGGCTCAATTCCGAAGATTATGTCCTTGATGAAAAGTCGAAAGGTGCACACTTGACCGACCTTGGTGTAAAAAAGATGGAGAATTGGCTGGAGGTATCTAATTTGTATGAGGATTTTCAATTAGCTCACCACCTTGATCAGGCACTCAAGGCTCAGCATCTATACCTTAATGATCGTGATTATGTGGTCAAAGATGGTGAAGTGATTATTGTTGATTCATTCACCGGCCGGCTCATGCCAGGAAGACGCTATAGCGAAGGGTTACATCAAGCCTTGGAGGCAAAAGAAAATGTCGCCATCCAAAAAGAATCAAAAACCCTCGCAACCATTACCTTCCAAAACTACTTCCGCCTATACGAAAAACTTTCCGGTATGAGTGCAACCATCATGACCGAATCAGAAGAATTTTACAAAATCTATAAGCTCAACTCCGTAGCCGTACCAACCCACCGGCCGATTCAACGTATTGACCATACCGACAGGATCTACAAACATCAACGCGCCAAATGGAAGGCGATTGTAGACGAAATTGCTCAGATATATGAAACAGGACAGCCGGTTTTGGCTGGTACCACCAGCGTGGAAAAAAACGAATTGCTGAGTGATTTGCTGCAGCGTCGGGGTATTGTTCACGAAGTACTTAACGCCAAAAACCACCAACGAGAGGCGGAGATCATCGCCAACGCGGGACAAAAAGGCGCAGTCACTATCGCCACCAACATGGCGGGTCGTGGTACTGACATTAAGCTAGCAGAAGGTGTGCGTGAACTGGGTGGGTTGTTTGTTGTCGGCACCGAGCGTCATGAAGCACGCCGGATTGACAATCAGCTACGTGGTCGGTCAGGACGACAAGGGGATCCTGGCGCGAGCCGTTTTTTTGTTGCATTGGACGATGATTTGATGCGTATCTTTGGTGGAGACAGAGTGGCTAGTGTAATGACGCGGTTTAATCTGCCCGATGATGTGCCAATAGAAGCGGGGCTTGTGTCAAAAACAATTGAGAGTTCTCAGAAAAAGGTGGAGTCGCACAACTTTGATATAAGAAAACATTTGGTGGAATATGACGATGTTATCAACCGCCAACGCGAAATAATCTATGAGCGCCGTAGGAGACTTCTGCATCGTGATAAGGATTCTCAACAGGTCAATACACTGCGTACACAATTGGTGCAAAAAATTCAAAAACACATACACAACGCTGCTACTGTTGCGTTGAGTTCTCCCGATGGTTCGGTTGCGCCGGTAGTTGACGAGGCAGGGTCATTATTGCCACTGAATGCAGAACAAAAACAGGAGCTGGCTACCAAGGTGCAAGAGTACCTTGACAACCAAAACGAGTCGTTTCATGAATATATTCAGCAGTTGGTCGAGGCTGTATATACCCAGCGAGAGCAGGAGCTGGGGACAGAAACCATGCGGGAACTGGAGCGGATGTTGATGCTTTCGACGATTGATTACTATTGGATGGAGCACATTGATGCATTGGATGAGTTACGATATGGTGTACGGTTGCGGGCGTATGGACAACGTGATCCACTGGTAGAGTTCAAGAACGAGGCGTTTCGTATGTTTGAGCAGCTTTTGGCAGCGATTGACGATGAAGTGGTCAATAGGTTGTTTAAGGTACAAATCGTGCAGCAGGTACGGCAGACTGAGCAGGATGTTCTGCAGGAAGCTCAGGAAAAACACGAGCAGGTAGCGCAATTTGATCTACGCCAGGCTCCGCAACCAACAGGAGAGGCAGCGCCTGTACACGAGCCGGTCGTCAAATCAGAACATGAAAAAATCGGCCGCAACGACCCTTGCTGGTGTGGCAGCGGCAAAAAGTACAAACACTGCGGTTTGCTCAATACTCCCGAACATCAAGAATTTGCCGCGAAATCTGCGTAATGTAACATGTCACCGTAGTGGTATGGTATGCTAAAGGAGTGAACACCACACTTACCCAGCAATACGAACGGCGCGCTTCTATTGATCTCCACAGATTAGTTCCGTTACCTGAATTGCTCCAAGAATTGAGAAAAAGAGGGATTTCAGTCGGCCGTGAAAGTGAATTACACCAGAAATTATCCAATTATGCTCGCAAAGGCGCCGTACCAAACGGACTCTCCAGGCCTGGATCAGGCGGTAGCATGGTTGATCATTACCCGTTATGGGTAGCGGATATTATGCAAGACATAGACAAATGGGAGAAACAAGGTCTTAGTGAACACCAGGTGGTGGAACGCCTATCGTCACAAACTCCTACGATCGACTCAACACAAGCTCAACTCAATCAAGCTCGCCGCAGACCAGACGCGACCGGCGCTTCCCAGCTTGCCAACATACGTGGTCTGGTCCGCGCCGGTATAAAGTCACCTAAATCAATAACATAATCGGTTATTTGCCGATTTTGTCCTTGAGCTGCTCTGCATATTGACCTACAACAGGTAACGCGTAGCGGTTACCTTGATACGCGTTGTACATGAGGAAAACCCACAATGCCAGCCCAACCACTGTCGCGATAGGGCTGAGTATCCAGCCAATGACTGGTACAAAGCTGATAACGGTCAGCACCCCAAAGACAATAACGCTTTGTGCCGCATGAAATCGAATGAAATCATCTTCTTTTTCTGTGAGAAGGAAGATCAAACCAGTGACCCACCCAAACACATAGGTAAACGCTGCATTCAGATTTTGGTCGGCTGGTTTGGATGTTGTTGATTTTGCCATAGCAATCACCTTCTTTCTATTGTATACACTAAAGAGTATACACCATGATGCAGCCACATTACGAGGTATTTACCACAAAACTACTATATCTATGGCTTGATGCGCCATGTTCCAACGAGGCGTACTTTGAGCCTAATTCCAGGTATAATGCAGTACAAAGGCAAACACCTTGATTCGTCAGTCACCCTTGCGCGGCGCGTGTTGCCGCAAGGTGGTTTCCGCGGATTCTTCGTGGCGTTGCTAGAAAAACATACATAATACGCGTATGAAAAATAGTCACATGCAATTTTCTTTTTCGACCATAACCAAAGACACAGGATCTCACGCACGTACCGGCATTATTCACACCCCGCACGGCAACATACAGACGCCGGCATTTTCGCCTGTTGCCACACGAGCGTCAGTACGGGCGTTGAGCGTTGACGACCTCAAAAAAGCGGGCGCGCAGGTGGTATTGGCCAATACTTATCATCTGTATTTGCAGCCAGGAGTCAATGTTATAGAGCAGTTTGGTGGTTTTGGGCCGTTTATGAACTGGCACGGCCCGACCATCACGGATAGTGGAGGATATCAGGTTTCGTTTCTCTGGGAGCCAAAAACAAAAAACGGCTTGATTTCCAAAAAGCTGGCGCATTCTGTCAAAATCACGGACCAAGGTGCAGAATTTCGTTCCCATATTGATGGTTCCACGCATGTCATCACCCCGGAAACATCCATGCAGATCCAACATGCCCTGGGCGCGGATATTATTATGGCATTTGATCAACCGCTACGGAGTGAAAATGTAAAGGAGAAAAGAGAAAAGTTGAGAAAATTTAATGTAGAGGCATTTGAACGCACTCTGGATTGGGAGGAGCGATCATATCGTCGATGGAAACAGTTGGAAGAAGATCGCAAACAGGGCGCATTTCAGGCCTTGTTCGGAATTATCCATGGTGGTGCTGATAGTGATATGGTGCAGCGTTCCTCCGAATTAATTCGGGAATTAGATTTTCCGGGAATGGCGATAGGCGGGGAATTTATCGGGTCCGACCCTATCCAAACGAGTGTTGCGCTTGAGACGGCCAACGAGTTTCGGGATTTTGATAAGCCATTGCATGCGTTGGGGCTAGGTGGTGGACCTGAGGGTATTTTTACGGCTGTAGAGCGAGGGATAGATCTGTTTGATAACACCTCAGTCACGCGAATGGCACGGGCAGGACTGCTGTTTATCTATCCTGAGGATGGAGGGAATGTACACAATAAGTTTCGTGTTAATCTGCGCAACGCGAAATTTGCAGATAGCGAAAAGCCAATAGCCAAAAATTGCTCCTGCTATGCATGCAGCAATTTTTCATGCGCGTATCTTAACCACCTATTCAAATCAAAAGAATTCTTGGGTTTCACGTTGGCCAGCATCCACAACATACAGTACGTTAATAATGTGATGCGCTTGATACGTGAGGCTATAGATGCAGGTGATTTTCAAAGCCTTAAGAACGGATGGATTAGTTAGGATGAGTGGGTATGTAATTCGTCAGCAAGATCACGTAGTCGCTGCGCTACTTCCTGTGCCTTGGCTCGGCTAATGTCAGTATCTGATTTCGCCATAGACTCGACTTGCCCTTCCACTATATTTTCTAAGAATTGAGCCAGAAGTTCATTAGACAGCGTCTCAAATGTTTCAGTAGTAAAGGAGTCGTCCATGGTGTCGTACAATTCCTCGAGCTTCTCGTCTAATTTGTCTTCAAACTCATGTTCCAGCTGTATCGCCCCGTATTCCAGCAGTCCAACGAGCATTTGGACTTTTTCTTCCGCAGTCATACGAGGAATTGCCCGCGTATACAGTTCTTTGCGCTGTTCATCCAGGATGACTTTGTCCACCAATGAGATAAGTAAATTGTCACTTTTTGCTTTAGTTGCCATATATGAAAACGTGTTACTTCTTGGACATACCAAAAAGCATTTGTACTATTAATGCCCATATACTGATTGAGTTTTTGTTCTTTAGGGCACGCTCAATGCCTGCCTTTCTGCCTGCAGGCGGACCGGTAATATCCAATGCGCTTGCCAGCTCTGCTTCGATATCAGCCTCCGGAATGCCGGGCATGAGTCGAGAAATTGCTTGAAGTGAGCGATTTTTAGGTTCTCTTAGTTTTTGCTCCATGGTAGGATCGGCTAGGTTAAGCGCAGCCTCTGCTGCTTTTCTTCTCTTCTCGAGCGCATTAATTTCTCTCTGTAACCTGGTAACGACCTGCCTGTTAGGGTTGCGTTTGCTTTGCTCGTCATCTAATTGTACTTGTTTTGCTCGTATCGCTTCTTCAATTTCAATTAGATTATCTTCAAATTCTACCTGATCTATGGGCAATTCTCGTTCTGCCGCTTGAGCTGCCAATGCATCTAATTCTTTGGTATATCGTTTTTCCATGGCTGGAGCGATTGCCTCCCGTCCTACTTTGCGTATGATGGCCTCCCTTTTTTTCCCACTGCCTCTACCCGTAATTTTTCTTCGTAATTCTGCTTCAGGATCATCAGCATTTAGAATGTCGTTAGCCTCAGTAGTCGAAAGTTGACCGTCTGCTTTCAGTTCATTAATTACCTTTTTCCACGCGCCTTTGGTATGTGCTTGTATATCCTGCTCTAGGGTCAGAAAATCTTCATGCGATTCAAAAAAGCTTTTTCGCTTATCTTTAGCTTCCGAGGTCGCGAGTACATGTTCCGCGTCTAAGGTTTCGGCAGACTTGGTTTCCTCACCGCCCCGAGATGTAATGAATCTATTCATGAGACTATCTCCCTGTTTCGTAAGCTTTCGAGCCCAAGCGAGTCTGCGATACCATTTGTCAGGATCCCGCGCGCTAGCCTCTCGTAAGGCTCCGTCAATTAATTTTAGAGTGTTGATGAATCCTGTTTGTTCTTTCTTTGTGGGTAATTTTAGTTCTGGTCTGCCCTTATCCAATCCAGTCAGCTTGAAAAACATACTCTCACGCAGATTTTCTATATCCTTTAACATCGATTCGCCTTGGGCTTTGCGTTCTGGGTCGGTATGATATTTGCGCTCTTGCGAAATAGTCGACTCTGGATCTTCTATCTGACCAGACATATAACGAAGTGACAGGTAAAGACCAGCCATTTCACGTGGGCTGTATGCTTGCTCTTGCGGCTTATTTCGCAGATCCAAAAGGACCACCTCGGCATTGGTAAGAGAGTCTGGGTCATTCTGGAATTTTCTTTCTACGTGGGCGCCAAATGTTGTGACGAGTTCACGAATTCGATATTCTTCTTTGAGATCAAGGGGTTCAACCGGTCTGCCGACAGCCTCCCCACCGTACATGTATGTATCGTTTTCAAGGTTTGCATGCTCCGGCCGATTGCGAATGGCTTGTTCTGCTAGATGTGCAGTAGACATATGTTGATACTATCAATGCTACAAGCTATATGCATTTCTTGTCAATGTCTAAATTACCTCACTTTCGCTAGTGTGGTATATTCTTGAGTATGAACCCTAGACCTCAAACTACTAGGCCGCCTCGGCAGGAGCAGGCCCCTGCCCCCACTCCACCAACCCCAGAAGAGCAACAACGACATCAATATATATTATCCCAACACGAACTCAATCTCCCCATGTTTACTGACGATGAAGTAAGGCTGTTCGTACAGACCAAGGCACAAGTGCAAGAGCCATCTCCGGGTGCCGGGAGCGCGCAAGAACAATCACTTGGAGGGGTTGCCTCTGCGATTGAGCGTGGCGACTATACATCAGCGGTGAACGCTCTCTTGTCCGAGGCTCAACGGGAAATGGCAAAAGTAGCTGTCGGAGCAAGTAATTCTGAGGTGATTGAAAGGCGAGATGGGTCACGCAAAGCCGCAAAGGAATGGGCTGCAGCTACAAGACAATTTGGTGATGCCATGGCCACACTGCATGCTGTTCGCTCTCTTGTGGATCGGGTGCCTCGTGATGCCCAGGTGCTCTATCTCGCCCAGATAGCGCAGCTGCTGGACAATGATCGCGTTGCGCGGGTGGCGCATTTGCGTACCTCTCAGCGAAGGGAACCGGATCCGGTCGAATTGGCGCACTTTAGAATTGATGAGATGCGTAGAGGGGAGAAGAAAAGACAAAAACAGCTAGCAAAAGAGATGAAAAAAGGGCGACATCCAGAAATAGAGCCCAAGAAGTCCCTTCTTAGGCGAGTTCGTGAAAACATCATCGGTATCAACGACCCGATAACCCCGTTTGGTAAAAGCAAAGTGGGGTATGCACTGGGCGTAGGGCTGGGGATTGTTGGAAGACCGGTCAGGCTCGCGATGGTACCAACATTAATTACCAGCAATATTATTTGGGAAAAATGGGCTCGTCGCAAGGTGAGGGGGTCTAAGACTTCAGAAGAATATCAAAAGCGTCTGGAGAAATACAGAAAATCCCGGCGGTTCATCAGAGGATTTACAGCCGGAGCTACGGCAGCGAGTTTGGTAGGGGTGTTCCGTCCGGAATTGTTAGAAGCAGTAGTCGAATCCAAACCTTGGCAGATGTCAGAGTCGTGGCTTAAGTGGAAAGGCTCTACTATCCTCGGCGCGCCGCCTTCTGATTTTGGATTGGATGCATTCGGAAGGCCAATAGAAGCGGTACAGACAGTATATGATGTTGTGGACTTGCCTACGAGTGGTGTAGAGTCTGCCACGATAGGTGGAGGGGAGAGCATGCTGGAGGGGTTGCATAGCCTGGGAGGTCCTGAGGTACTGATACAATCAGGAGATACATTGGAAACACTGGCCAAAGCCCATGGCGTATCAGGCGCACAATTGTACAATCCTGACTACATGCAGAGAGTTTTTCTTGAGAATTATGAGATTTTTAAACATGGTAATATGGCAGGAGTTGAGGCGTTTGAGAGGCATCTTGTGTCGAACGCTCCTTCAGATCCGGGCGAGTTACGGAAATTATTTTTTGATGCAGTGCGGAATATTTATCCCGGGCAGCAAATCACAATACCCCAACCATAGCGGTTGGATACCTACAAGATGAATACTGAACTTGGCAATAAAATAGAAGGATTATTGAACGAACTGGGCTTTTCTGAAGACGAAAAAGCATACTTCTATATCTCGACCATGCAGTATGTTTCCAGAGAGCTGGATGACCTGTTTGATGAGATATTGACGGATGAAGATTTTGATACCCTCGAACAAATGGATGATCCTGATCAAATAGAAGCGTATCTGGCAGAGAAGGTCAAAGATACCACGGGAAAAGATGTGAATGAGTTAAGTGACGAACTTATGCATGAGTATCTGGAAAAAGTTCAAGAGGTCGGTATCAAGGAGCTGATGAGCAATCAGCCTGAGCCTTCAGACTCGTAATTTCAGCGCAAAAGGTGTTACATATGAAAAAGTCCCGCTGGTTAAGGCGGGACTTTTTCGTCAGAGAGAACAAAATTATATATCCTTTCAGCTTCTCTCAACCAAGATTGAGAAAAAGTGAAAGGAGAGGGATGCCCGTAGGCACCCCTCTTCAATTTTGTATCCCCCTACTTGCCAAAGCGTTCGGGGGGGGTTGGTTCAGCTGCCACCGAGGCCCCACCGGTGACCGGCGGGGAATACTTCTTCCTGAGGACCGTCCCCCAGGTTGAAGTTGGGCCCTCCAGTGTGGGCCCAGAAGGTCTTCCCGCCATCCGGCACACAGACGGTCGCTCGGACCGCCTGATTGCCGGTGGCAATTTCTCCAATCGGCTGGTTTTCGGCCAGCCGAACCAGAGCCTCGTCGCCATATACCCCGTGCCATCCGGGGATGGCAATGAGGCCGGCGCATGGACCCTCGTCCGCCGCCACAGGCGGTGTGACCGGGGCGGGGGCAGGAGCCGCACTGACTGTTTCTTCAACAGTCGGCTCGGCAACCTGCTCTACGCCTCCGGCCGAACACAGATCGCTTGAGATCTCGATCTGTGTTCCGGCGCGCCACGCACCACCGGCTGCCCGGTGGCCCTGCAGCGCGTCGAAAGCACAGTCGAAGTCTAGCCCATGCTCATCACGGGCACGGGCTGCGACCTGCCACGGACCTTCGCCAGCACGGACGTCGAGTGTCACGACGTCCTCGCCGTCGGCAGCCGGCTCCACGGGAGCCTCAACCACGATGGCACTGTTGCCATCCGTGGCGAAGGTGTCCCGCTCGGCCCTGGCCGGCCAGGCGAAGGGTGCGGCACCAGGATCGGTCTGGTCGTGGTTGGCAGTCACCACGGCCAGGTCGAGTTCCTCCAGCATACTCCCCGAAAGCATGCTGAGCAGCATCGTGACGATGCTGTCAGCGCTCTCGGGGATTGACCCGGTCGCCCGCAAGAGCGTGACCATCTTTTCCACACCCTCGGGCGTGGTTTCGATGATCTCAACGCCGTCCAAGAACAAGTGGACGGTGTCGCCCCTCTTGCTGAGCTGGGCGTGTTCCAGGCCGGACGTGTTGACCACGTCCATGGCTTCAGCCGGGACCGCGAGGTTCGCGAGATCCAGGCTCTGTCCGGTAACCTGGCGCAGCAGCGCCGGGACGTGTTCGGGGGTATACCCCTCTATCGAGGGTACCCCTTTCTTGTCGATGTCTACGACCAGCCGGCCGTAGACATCCCCGAGGGTGGGGTCGAACGTGCCGTCGCCGTTATCGGCGAGGCTGACACTTGCCTGGGCTCCGGAGCGATAGGGATTGCTCCCTATGTCCGAGGCCGTTGCAAGACCGCCGCCCGCAGGGACGCAGGCGGAGAGCAGGGCCATCACCAGGATGGCCAAGAAAAAGAAACTCCGCTTGTTCATTTTTCCTCCAGATCTATCCACCGCACAGGCCGGTGGTGCCCTCCAGGGGAGGGCGAGGTTGGTAAAAATGCCTTTTGCACCCCTTGCGGGAGCCGCGCGGTTACCCCGCAAAAGGGTGCGCGTTTCGATAGTAGGTAAGGCGACCCACTATCTATTTCCCACAAAAGAGTGAGCGTTAGAATTTCAGGTGCCTCGGATCAAGGACTTGTGCCATCCGGGTTTTACCGGCGGCGATCCATATTCAGAATTTTGAAATTCTTTCGCTCTTTCTTGCAGGAACAAGATGAGAACAATACTTTGTCATTCCAAATTTAATTTGGAATCCAGAATGTATTAAGACTGGATCCCAGCTTCCGCTGGGATGACCAGACCTATCCGTATTCTTCCCATTTCGTTCCTGCAAGAGAGGGTACATTTATACTGAATGAACTGTTTTTTAATGTTCAACCCGCCTGCCATCGCTACGTTCAGGCGTGAGCGGGCAGGTGAGGGTCGAAAAAGACAAGTCCTAAGACGCAGTCTTTTTCGTGCCCGAATTAATCCCGACTTTAGGTCGGGGTGTTAGTGGTTGATCCGTATTAGGACCACTCCAAAAGTGTTTTACTTTAGGGCTAGTCCCAATGTTACTTAACAAAAAAAAGACCTGCGAGAGGCCTGTAATATTTGCTATAACCTGAGTGATCGGAATAGAAAAACTCACGATAGTGTGAGTGAGTACAGTGTCTCTCTGACAAGACGTAATATTTTTGTTATATGTACAAAAGTAGTTGCATTATATTACAACCTATAGTTTTGTCAAGGGTTTGCTTTAGATAATGGCTGTTTTGAGTGATAGTAATATACGATATTGTGTTATCTAGACCTAGAACAATGAGGTTTGTGAGATTTAAGGAGTGTTAAGGTAATAACTTATAGTATTGATTTTTGCGCGCTCGTGTGCTATAAACGTGTTGGCTTATGCACCTTATCAAAACTGCCGAGAGCAGGTTTCGATCAAGGTAATTACAGAGAGAACAAGTAAGGGTAGGGTGTTGTCATCTTGAGTCCGCCAGTGGGCGGGCTGGCACGGTCGAAATGACGACTACATTCGAAAGTCAGTGTCATTCCGACTTCATGGAGGAATCTCATTCGGATTACGTAGAGATCTCTCCACTTCGGTCGAGATGACGGGTTAGGCAGGGCCGAGATGACAATGATGGTTATCCGTTCAAACAAGGGAGGCAATATTCTTCGAACGTCAGTGAGAAGTTTTCTCCCCATATTCCATTCTCTCTTTTGTAGTTTCTTTGTCCGGAACCTGCTCATTGTGAGCAGGTTTATTTTGGCCATAGGCCAAGGAGGTTTTCATGGCAGGACCGATCGCTCCTCGTCGGAGGAGCTGGAAAAGTCGGATTTTTTGGGGGATCGTTATCCTCCTGCTCGTCGGAGCAGGGGGATATCTGCTAGTGGCTGGTTTCAACGCCACGTTCAGGTCAGAAGCGGAGCACAGCCGTCTTCTGGCCCAAGGTGAAGCGGCTGTCCTCGCCTGCCTCGATGATCTCGAGGCCTGCCAGGATGAGGAGGTTATCCGCCTCGTCCAGGATATGGCCCGGGAGAAATTTGAGGAGGGTGAGGCTGCCGGCCGTGCCCAGGCTGCGGAACAGGCCACCACGGCCTATCACCAAGGCCGTGCTGATGGGCGAGCTGAGGTGCTTGCCCGGGCGGCCGCGGTGATTGCGGGTGAGGTACCTGCTGAGTCCCTGGAAGGGGATGAGGCAGTACTTCGGTACGCCATTGAGGCGTGGCGCGCCCGCCAGCAGCTTGAGATGCTGCAGGAGGCGACGCCCACCCCTCCTCCCCGGCCTTAATCAGGGGGCACGGAGATTCACATCTCCGTGCCTTCTCAATCTTTTTCGTTTTTCGTCATTTCGAGCGAAGCCTGCCTGCGCAGACAGGAAATCTCATTCGGATGACGTAGAGATCTCTCCACTTCGGTCGAGATGACAGGTTGGTGGGTTCGAGATACCGATTCTGCCTCGTCATTCCGAGCGTAGTCGAGGAATCTTATCAGAACATCGGGATCTCTCGACAGGCTCGAGATGACGAATACATTCGAAGGTCAGTGTCATTCCGACTTTATGGAGGAATCTCATTCGGATGACGTAGAGATCTCTCCACTTCGGTCGAGATGACAGGTTGGTGGGTCGAGATACCGATTCTGCCTGTCATTCTGAGCGTAGTCGAGGAATCTTATCAGGACATCGGGATCTCTCGACAGGCTCGAGATGACAGGTTGGTGGGTCGGGGTGACAGGTGGGGTAGGCTCGAGATGACGATGCATGACATTGTATTGTCGTCATTTCGATCTTGCTCATAAAAATTTTAGCCCCCACA
>CAZQWJ010000008.1:0-39828 GCA_964597265.1 uncultured Candidatus Saccharibacteria bacterium | reverse complement strand
CCATTACTCAGTTTTGCAATAGCTTCTATTAGCACTTTTTCAAACTAGTTCGTTCAGTTTTAATGTACCCTCTCTTGCAGGAACGAAATGGGAAGAATGGATACCACGATAGTGGTGGTTTGTTTTCTGTCATGCCAGCGTAGGCTGGCATCCAGAAGAGATACTACCTGGATTCTGAATCAAGCCTGTGTCGAGCACAGCCGAGACGTTCAGAATGACAAGTCTATATGTCCTCAGAATACCATTGTTCTCATCTTGTTCCTGCAAGTAGAAAGCTTTTTAAGAAACCAAGCCCGAGCCGGGGAGAAAAATACGGTACGCCGCAAGGCCAAAATTGGATCTTGAGACTTTCCTTTTTGAGGGAACTAGATACATGATGACCGCCTTACCCATGTATCGAAACCAGCGCCAGCCTTTCGAGGTGTTGCGCAGACCCCGAAAGGGGCGCTAGGCACTTTTATTCACCTCGCCCTCCTCGCGGAGGGCACCATCGATCTACGGGTTGATGGATAGCTTTTGGAGGAAAAATGAACAAGCGGAGTTTCGTTTTCCTGGCCATCCTGGTGGTGGCCTTTGTCCTCGCCGCCTGCGGCGAAGCCGGGCCCGTGCCCAGCATCGCGGAAGGGTGTTCGTATCGCCTTCCCGATGGCTCGTTGCCAGCCGGCTGCACGCCGGTTGAGTCGGCACTGCCAACAGCAGTACCTGCCGATGGCGACGGGCCTGGTGCGCCCGAGATAATCGACCCCGCCGAGTGGGAGCAGGGTTTCGTACCTGCTCCGGCTGTTGGTGAGGGGATTGTCCTCGAGCGCGCCTCGCTCGAGGCTATGGGTGCTAATCTGAGCGCCCAGGTTGAGAGCCTCAAAGCGGCGGGTTGGGACGAACGGCAGATCTACGAGGCCTATACCGAAGGCCGTCTGCCGGTTTCGATCAGCCAACCCCTGCGAGAGCAGGCGTTCGGCTCAACAGGCCCTGTCGCAGTTCAGTCAATTGAACTGCCGAGCGGTCTGCTTGGAACGGTGGCCTTTGGCCAGACGTCTGTGGTATCTCGGCCTCATGCCTACGAGGTTGAGATGGATGGGAACGCGATTGCCGCGTATACCATTCACAAGACACAGACGGCGCTACGTCTGCCATCCAACTTTGAAATCCGCCCCGTGGCTCCTACGGACGATCGCGTCTATCAGGTCAAACTGATGGTCGGCGATTGTCCGATAGTCGGGGTGTATGCTGGAGGTGTCGAGGTTGACACATTCAGTATGCAGTCTCCCGATGGATGGGACGAGGGGGTCTGCGTACGCGACCTCGACCTGGTGGTTGGCCAGGGGGAACTTCGTCTTGACCCAACTCGGGGCAAGACTGAAACGTTCCTCTACATTAACCCCGCATATAGCTATATCAATGGCTATTACGGGGATAATCCTGGTCTTTACCACCGGGATCACCGGTATCGGTACGAACAGACCGTGCCGGTGAACGAGGTGGTCCGATTCGCGGACCCGACCCGGCCTGTACACGTCGGCCTCGGCGGAGCCATCAGCTGGCGTGTGAGCGACTTTGAGTTGCTCTACGCCGAGCAGTATGGCATGCGGCCGATGCGCTATGCATCGCCAGCCGTACTGATTGATGAAGCTGGGTTTCGCCAGCTGGAGTTGTGCCAGGAAGTATACGGCGCGACTCCTGGCCAGATGTGCGTCTTGCCCGGTCAGACACTGACCTTTGAGGTCATGATCCTGCCGGGGCCAACCCTCCATGAGTACCACGATTACCCGTGGCAGGAGTGGTTGACGGATTCGGACTTCTGCGGCGTGGCCGCATGGTACAACCGGACTATCACCACGAATAATGGTGAAGGTCTGGTAGCGTGTGGATCCGAGTGGACCCAGTACACGCTCTTCGGCTTCCCGGCCGAAGTTGTGCCGGCAGGCACGTCGATTGATCAGGTCCCCCCTGAGTGGGTCATGTGGTGGGGGTTGGGCACTCCGCCGCAGTACGACCCGCAGGTCGGGCCGTAGGCGAACGAATCAGCCCGAGGGGTGGTGGGTAACACCACTGCCCTTCGGGCTACTGAAAAAACAGAACCCCTGGTCTTCGGATCAGGGGTTTTTTCATGCCTGGAACTTGCTGTGTATTATGAGGAATAGTCTTTACTTATGTGAGTATTTCATCTCGTACCTGATCAAGCGGGTACACATTGCCCTCCTCGATGTCCTGTAGACCTGATTGTATTTGATTCATGAGTTGTTTGTCATGTAGTATGGTACTTGTTTCTATCCAGGATTCTAGCTCATCAGGGTTGATGAGGATGGCCATAGCTTTGCCACCTTTGGTAAGGGTGAAAGTCTGACCGTAGGTACCAACCTGCTCAATGAGTGAATACAAATGTTTTCTTGCTTCTGAAGTAGAGATGATAGTATTGGATACCATGGTCAAAACGTACTATATAGGTCGTCGAGTCAAATAGTAATGTAATAACTACCGCCTGATTTCAAAAATAACCATGGCGGGGTTGGAGAAGACTTGTTTAAATCCGTCCTGTTGTGCTAGCTGATTGGCATACCCTTGCCCTTCTGGTGTCAGATCTCGAGCGGACCAGATGTTATAGCCTTCGTCGTATCGAAATTTTTCTTCCAAATGTTGCCAATTCATGAACCTCCCGCTTACAGCAAAAAGCACCATATCAGGATAATCTTCATACAATACATCTTTGAGCGTTAGAAATTCTTGGTATGTTTGAGTTGCATCGGTCAACGGGAATGCAGCATCAACAACTTCGCGGGTTGCAGTAGTGGCAAATCCGCCGCCCTGCGTATTGATGCCACTTAGTCCTTCCAGTACATGCTGCGTTGCTGGATCGCTCACCAATAGTACAGACGGATGATCTCCGTAGGTAGAACGCAGAAACTGCGCTGCTTCCCATTCGTATGTCGAGGCAGTGGTTCGGATAGTGCCATAGGCTAAGGCATGTTTGAATGTGTTTTGGTTATAAAAAAAGACAAGCGCCTGTGTGGCAACAAGCAATATGATCATCCCAATACGCAGTGTTGATGCCTTGAGACGATAGATCAAATGAGCAGCACCAATCGCCATTATCAGATGTACCGGATAGCGGGCAACAGTATAAAACTTGAGTGAATACGGTAATGGTAATACAACCGCAGCAACCAGTAGTAACGCCAAAAAGGCCGCGCTGGCGTAGACAGGTTTTTGGGCTTTCATCAAAATAAACCCAATGCCCAAGACAAAAAATATCCAGGTATACGAGTACGTTCGCAGGAGGTATGTGTATTTGTCCTGTAATGTAAAGGTAAACTGCATACTCTCTGTGGTGCCAAGAGGGTTGAGTGTCAAAATGTAATCAATGCCAATGGCACCTACAAACCCCAGAATACCAATAATCACTAGCCAAAAGAGCGATTTGTTTTTGTCAGTCAGATTTTTTTCTATGATTTGAGCAAACCAAGTTCCTGCCAGGACAATCCAGCCAAACCCACCAATGACAAAATGCAACAACATGGTCGGAAAAATCGCGATTTGTGCTCGGTTGCGATGCCCTTGTAACCACCAGATCAGCGAGAGAATCACGAGGGTGGCGGCGATGTTCTGAGGTATGGCAAATAACGATGTTTGAGCCACTACTGCCTCATACGCAAACGCTCCAAATACACCAGCAAGGAACGTAGTGAGGTGGTCTTTGGTCACTACCCAGGCTAGCAGAGCAGATACGATAATTGTTGACAGGAAATGCAAAGAGTCCAATAAATAAAAATATCCAGGTAGGGACACAAGATTCGAAAGCGGCTGAAACATGCCTAAGAAGATCGCGAAAACAGGAAAATAAGCATTTACCAAGAATGTGTCAGAGATTTCCGATGGTAGCACGTGCCACCCGTTCTCCTGCATTGCAAAAAACAAGCTCTGGTGTGCAAAGATATCCCAACCCATGACAGATGGATATGGGCTATCACTGCGCCAAATAATCAGTGCAATGCAAAAGACGATGAGTAGACTGATGAAAGTGAGGTATTTTTTATTCATTTTTTATGATCTCCAAAATCTGTGTTGTGTCGATATGGTGATTTTTTGCTTCATCAAAGAACGTTTTGATTGTTATAACACGAAAATCGGGGTCAATAACGATCGTTTGAGCTGGTGTGGTGTTGATCCGTATTTTATAGTTGAGCTGTGGGTTGAAGAGATCTACATACTGCGCACCAGGATGAGTGAGCAACCGTCCTTCTTGCCGCACACCCTCCGCATCCTCTAGTCGTATGCCATCAATGTACACCTCATCCGACCGATTAAAAATAAGACTCTTTCCGACGGCAATAATTGGTTTGTCCGAATTGGTAGTAACAGTACGATTGATTACGAGGTTGTGTTCGAGGGTTTGTACCATATATGAGATGGTATGACCGCTTTCTGTGTTGGCAAAATACGCATGTAGCTGTTGAAAAAATCGTAAGTAAATATCTCTCCTCAGTTGCTCTAACCCTTGCCTTAATCGGCTGAATATGCCTGTCTGTGTCGCCTCTTGCGTGTCAGGACTAGATCCAATTTTTTCCTCAGTACCATCAGCGAAAACCAGTATATCGTCGTAGGGGGTAATCGTATAAAAAGCTCCGGGAGGTGTAGCATTTCGGACTCCCAGCGCATATTGAGACGTCCATACTGAGAAGTCTCCGACCCGTAGTTCTAAAGATTCGTTAAAAATAGGCAATGACACAACGGATAATGTCAAAATTGTTAAAAACACAACCAGAGCGAGGATTTTTTTGATTTTTATTTCCGTACGTATTTCTTTAATCATACGTATAAGTGATGTAGTGCTGCCAATCATATCACAGCATAAGCTGATTGACAAAAACTATAGGATAATTTATAATACGTTGTATGCAAAAACAACCTTTACTTACAGCTGTTATCCCCTGTTATAACGAAGAAACAGCTCTTCCGTCCATCATCGATCGTCTTAAAAATGTAGTTGATGAAATCATTGTAGTCGATAACGGCTCTACGGACCAGAGTCTGACTGTTGCAAAAATGTCTGGAGCTCGTGTAATTCTGGAGCCGCGTAAGCACGATGGCATTGGTTATGGTTATGCGCTCATGACTGGTATGCAAGCTGCGCAAGGCAAATATATCGTTACTGTAGATGCTGATGGCGAACACCCTATTGAACGGATTCCCGAGCTTATGAATTATTTTATCGATGGCCGCTATGACGTAGTAAGTGCCAATCGAACACATCGTATTTCTAGTAAGTTTTCTTCTCGCGTGAGGGAGTTTGGGATGTGGTTACTTAACACAGAAGTGCGCGTTTTGTATGGATATCCGATACAAGATACTATCTCAGGTATGTGGATGGTGCGTAAGGATGTAGTGGATGCATTACAACTCAATGAAGGAGGCTGGGATTTATCCCCGCAGATCAAGTTGGCGGCTATTGCTCATCCGTGTATCACTTATGGTGAATTTCCTATTGTTTCTAAAGTACGTGAGAACGGTGCAAGTAAACAAATCCTCTGGAAGACCGGCTTACAGCATGCTGCCTATGTGTTCAAATATTGGTACAAAAACCTAGTAGTAGGCCGTTTGCGGCAAGTTTGCTACCGCCGATTTGGCTTCATGTATGATAAAGTTGTATAAAAATGAAGCTGTTATTTATCACCCCATTCTTTTATCCTCATAGTGGCGGTGCGGAGAGATACGCGGAAGAACTGTTTGCTCACATTATCACAAAATATCCAGATATTACTGTAGATATCCTTTGTTACAACACCAATAATGCCTCGTCTTATGAAGAATACAAAAGGATGCGTATCTACCGCGTTGGGGCATTTGATGTGGTAAAGCAGCAATTTTATCTCCCCAATCCTTTTAGTCTGATACCTCTGTTATGGAGGCTCTCAAAGCATAAATATGACCTCGTAGGAACGCAAACAAGGTTTTTTGATGCTACGTGGTGGACATGGATATATGCCAAGTTAATAAGAGCAAAATCACTTTTTATTGGGCACGGAACGGGTTTTGTCTCACATCATCTTGGCTATGTACGTTTTTTTGCCAAACTCATTGACCTGACTATTGCCAGGATCGCGTTGCGTTTCTATGACTATCATGTAGTGATTAGCAAAAGCACGCAGGACTTTTTCGAAAAAGTCCTGGAGATCAAGCATACCATCTTAATCTATGGCGGTCTTGAAACAGCTCTGTTTGATCGTGGTGACGGAGAAAGAAACGAAGATGCTGTGGTGATAACGTATATCGGGCGGCTGATTGAAGCAAAAGGCATCTGGGTTTTGTACGAAGCCATGAAGAGGGTTATTGCTGATTATCCAACCAATAACATCATGTTCAATATAGGCGGCACTGGCCCGTTATGGGCTGAATTAGCAGATAAAATAGCCAATGATGGTTTGCAAGACAAAGTCGTGATGTTAGGTGAGCTTACGTATCCCCAAGTAGCAGAGACGCTCAAAGGAACTGATGTATTTGTAAACCCTTCATTTAACGAAGGTCTGCCGCGTACTGTCTTAGAGGCTGCTGCTGCAGGCTGCATTGTGATTGCTACTGATGTTGGTTCGACACGCGAAATTATCATTGATCAGCAGACTGGTTTTTTGATTCCGCCGCATGATGTCGAATCACTGAGTACCAAACTCCTTGAAATCATTGAAAATACTGAGCAATATGCAGGATTAGCCACGTCGGCACAGGAACATGTCCGGGAGCACTTTGATTGGGAGGTTATTATAGAGAATCTATACGATCAGGTTTTTACAACTGTCTAAATTTATGATGAAATACACAACGATACTCGTATACAGTTTGGCAATAGTCATCCCATTGAGCATATTTGTCTGGCATACGTCACTGTTTGGGGAGTGGCTTATTGACGATGCAGGTATTTCTTTTGCCTATTCTCGTAATCTGGCGCAGGGTCATGGTTTAGTAGCACAATCAGATGATCCTCCGGTAGAGGGATATTCTAATCCCGCATGGGTAGGTCTCATCGCGTTATTTTTTCTTCTTAACATATTCCAGCCTGTTGCTACGACCAAAATGCTTAGTGTCGTGTTGGTTGGTATTGGATATGTTGCGATAATGAAAAGCCTGCGAGGCGAGAAATATGGCTTGTTGATGGGGGAAATCACACTATGTATGTTGTCTATTAATACGTCATTTGTTATTTGGACCACTTCAGGACTTGAAAATCCCTTGTATTTTGCATGCGTGGCAGTGCTATTGTATCTTACTACTCGCATTTTTGCGGATGAGCCTCGTATGAGACGTGTAAGTATTCTAGCTGGTTTAGTAGCAGGCATAGCTGCTTTGTCCCGGCCTGATGGGCTGATCTTTATGGGATTGTTCCCGCTATTCTTGGTCATTCAATATATACACCAGAGGAAACCGGCACTTTTTGCCAAATCCTTGATAGCATACGTAGTTCCGGCGGCAGCTACATTTGGAGGCTACCTTGTGTTCCGGTTGTCATACTTTGGAAGCCTCTATCCCAACACGTATGTTGTTAAGGGTGGCCCTTCCAAAGAAGGGGTGGTTTCCCTGTTAACACTTAGAGAAGAGAGCCTTACCAAAGCATTTGATCTGGTCAGCAGCATGTTTGCGTATGAAAGCAGCATCGCGGCCATTGTGCTTGTGATATTTGCCGTATGTCTGGCAGTGCTGTATGTTAGAAAGCAGATTCCGCCGGTTGTAGGAGTGGCAGGAATAGCTGCTCTGATGGCTTTGGCAGCCTATGTACTGTTGCCACTCGACTGGATGCCGGAATATCGTTTTGCCACCAACTTTTTTCCGTTCTTTTATCTAGCTTTTACTGTATCAATCATCACATTGATACAAAGCTATGTTTCAAAAAGTACGTTCATATATGCCGCTGCCACAGGTCTTTTGCTTACGTATGTTGTGGTAGCTTTAGGGTCTTTTAGCGATCGCTCTACGGCTTTTGCCCAATCCCCAACAGCGCCGTTTGCATATGTTAGTGAGCATTTTGGGCATCGGTTTAACCGTTACGCACAATGGCTTGAGGTATCAAACGGATCGTTGCTTACGCCCGATGTGGGAGGCGCGTTATATTACTCTGACCTTAAGATTTATGATCTAGCTGGTTTGACAGATAGCACGATTGCTACAACGCTGGAAAAACACCCAACAGCGCTTAATAACTATATTTTTGACGAGGCTAAGCCAACATTTATTCATGTGCATGGATGGTTCTCATATATTACGTATTTTGAAAGTGACAGCAGATTTTTGGAAGACTATACTCCGCTGTACTCAGAGGTAGATGTGCTTATCAAAAACGCGTATAGGGTAGATCGCTTGACTGGCGATTTTGTACGGTTGGATGCAGTACGAGGCAAAGAAGATATACTCGAGAGAATACGCAGTGAATACCAGGTTATTACGGAATAAAAGTGCCTGGTCTTATAGTGTTGACAAAAGTAGTAATGTATGTAATAATGCACAACATGAATAAAACCACATCAAAACTTTTGGCCTTAACTTCCATGTTTGCCCTTGCTTTTGCCATAGCGTTGCCAGTGGAAGCACAGGCGAAGTGTTACGGGACGTATGGGCAAGAGATCAAGTGTCCAGTAGAGGAAGTAGCATTTACCCTCATAAAAACAGCTAACAAAGAAAAGATCTCCGTAGGAGAAACCGTCGAATTTACCCTGACGGTGAAGAATGTGGGAGCAGTCAAGGTAGATGGTGTACGAGTACGCGACTTCCTGCCAACGGAGTTAGAGTATGTATCAGGAGATATTAATAAGATAATCAATAGTTTTGGTCCTGGAGAAGTAGAAGAGATCAAGATAGTAGCAAAGGCGCAAGAGGGAGTAGTAGGAGATGGAGGAGTGAAAGTAGTGGTAAACCGAGCGGACTTGACATACGAGGGGATCAAGTTAGAAGCAGAGGCGAGTGTAGTGATAGAGGGAGGGAAGGTATTGGCAGCGGTATTACCAGAGACGAGTGCAGGATACGAACTAATTGGGATGGTGAGTGGACTACTGGTATTCCTTGGTGCAGGTATTAAAGAACTGTCTGAAAAAAAGGTTAAAATATAACCTCACGTATCAGATATCGCGAGGAACCCTCGTTTCTTGGAAGTTACCCTAAGAAACGAGGGTTTTTCTGTTATTAGGCTTTATACCAAACAAAAACGATGTATACATACATTGCAATAGATCCCATAGTATGTTACAATGCGACGGTTATTAGATAACCACTTTTGCCCTTTAATAAAAGAAAAGTATTTTCTTGAGACGCGAGCAGCGTAATGTTTTCAAACTATCCAAGCTGCTCGTTGTCGCGGTGCGACAATTGCCCAATACGGGCAGCTTGGACGCGTCGCTTGATATCGGCCCTCGAGTGCTGCAGTGTGCTCGAGGAAAAATCCCATGGAGGAAAAAATGAAAAGGATTTTTGTCTTTTTGCTGCCGCTGGCGCTGCTCGCGTTGGTGGCACTGAGTGGCGGGCTGCTTGCACAGGCAGCCTCAAATCTGGACTGCCCTCAGGGGTATGTCCAGATCCAGGGCTGGTCGAGCGGCTTCTGCCGGGGGCCAGCTTGGACGGCGGCCTTGACTGCCACTCCAGGCGAGGTCAACACTGCCGGATCTTCTGATCCGATGGTTGACATTTGGGTCAGTCCGAATGCAGGCTCCGCCCCTGGCTACGCCTTCTACCAGCTGGGTGGTTCGGAAATATCCGAATGCACCCGGGTAGGATCGGTAGGCAGATTTGCCCTGCCGAGAAACACCGGCGTGTGGGGATTGGGTCCGTGTGACCCGCCTCCACCGGTTTTGGACCAGCATGTATTCCTTCCGCTGGTCTGTCTCGGCTGCACGCCACAGTCAGCTCCCCCGCCGCCTGTAGAGGAGGTACCGTTGGCCTATGTTGAGGCCGCGGTGCCGACTTCCGCAGTAACCGGTGAGGGGGTGACTGTCGAGGCGTGGGTGGTCCCTGATGACGCCACCCTGCCGATCACATTCACCTTGGAGGCAGACGGTCTGTCTTCAATCGTGAAAGTGGTTGAAACGACCTTGGTTACGTTCACCCTGGAGTGGTCTACTCCTGGGTGGAAGTACATCGAGGTTTCGGCCGAAAATACGCTCGGTCCGGCTGACTGGCCGGCGGTCGCCTGGATCGAGGTTGGCGCGCCGCCGAGCAACCTTGGCCTTGAGCTCTCTGAAGAGTGCCTGGTCCTGCACGAATGCTGGATCACGGCACATTCGGAGGGTACCTGGCCCTTAACCTATACGGTCGGGTTGCCTGATGCCGAGCCGATCGTTCGGGACTCGACAAGCCCTGTCGAGTTTTTCGAGATCAAACCGTCCGTGAGTGGGCCGTATACGGTCACACTGACGGTTGAGAATCAGTTCGGTCAGGCGTCGGCCAGCGAGGTGTTTGAGGTCTATGCTTGCCCTGAGTGGCTTGGGGTAACCCAGACCATGGCGGGCGGAGATCCGTGGCCAGACTACTTCTGCGGCGGCGATGAATTCAACGCTGCCGCGCAGGCTACAGGGGTGCCTGGAGAGATTGAGCTTGCGGAATCCGCAACGCTCAGTTTCTGGGTTAACCCCAAGGTCTACCTGAACGGAGGAACATTCTGGCCTCTGACTCCGGGCAACTGGCACAGTGTGCCTGTTGCACCGGGGTTGAATGAGGCCTTTTTAGACACGCTCGGCGTTAGCCCTTCCAGGTGGGGCTTTACCGCAAATCCGTAAACCTGGAAAACGCCGTTTTGGCTCTTGGTAAGGGCCAAGGCGGCACGATTTGTACGGCTTAAACTAGAGAGAGGTACCCAGCCGGTGCCTCTCTCTTAAGCCTTTTTGTTGAGTCTCAAGAGAATATTTTTCGGATTATTAAATTGCCTATCTTATAGTATTGACAAAAGGTGTAAGATAGTGTATAGTTTGGTACTATGAAAAACACTATATCTGTATTAGTAAATACAATCACTGTATTTGCCTTGTTTTCAGCCATAGCGTTGCCAGTGGAAGCACAGGCGAAGTGTTACGGGACGTATGGGCAAGAGATCAAGTGTCCAGTAGAGGAAGTAGCATTTACCCTCATAAAAACAGCTAACAAAGAAAAGATCTCCGTAGGAGAAACCGTCGAATTTACCCTGACGGTGAAGAATGTGGGAGCAGTCAAGGTAGATGGTGTACGAGTACGCGACTTCCTGCCAACGGAGTTAGAGTATGTATCAGGAGATATTAATAAGATAATCAATAGTTTTGGTCCTGGAGAAGTAGAAGAGATCAAGATAGTAGCAAAGGCGCAAGAGGGAGTAGTAGGAGATGGAGGAGTGAAAGTAGTGGTAAACCGAGCGGACTTGACATACGAGGGGATCAAGTTAGAAGCAGAGGCGAGTGTAGTGATAGAGGGAGGGAAGGTATTGGCAGCGGTATTACCAGAGACGAGTGCAGGATACGAACTAATTGGGATGTTGAGTGGGTTACTGGTATTCCTTGGTGCAGGTATTAAAGAACTGTCTGAAAAAAGGATCAAACTTTAACAAAATATCGGCCTGTTTTTTAATACCCAATTTTTACTTCGGTAAAGATTGGGAATCATCTCCCTGATTATGTGTGAACCCCGCTTCGGCGGGGTTTACGCGTTGTATGGGGGCAGTTTTCTGTTTGATAAGCCGGTCGCTATATACAAATTTGTCCAGCGCCAAAAAGTTCCACGTCAGAATAGTCCCGATCATGGCAAATTTACCAACCATATAATGCAGTCCGAAAATATCAATATACAGGTAGAGCAACACATTGCCAATTACGGCATTAAAGATAATAAGCAGAACGTATTTGACGAGTTGTTCATGAGGACGGTAGGTGTTTTCGAACGTAAACTGCTTGTGGCCAAAGAAGTTGAAAGCAAAGACGAATGGAAATTCTGCAATATTAGCCCACAGGTAGTGCAGGCCAAAGCTGTTGATAAACAGCCAATACAGCCCGTTATCTAAGACAAATGTTCCTACGCCAATGATCAAATACCTCCGAAACGATTCTTGTCGGAATGGCGCGGCACCTCTCTTCATCAAATTTATGAATGTAAACATATTTCTTTCTTATTGTATAGCACACAGTGGACAATATGCTATATTTGGCCTATAATATGTATTCAATGAATCGACATTTCTCATCCATACTCAGGTCTCTCTTTGTTTGTATCTTTCTTTTTGGAGTCGTTGTGTTGGCATCTCCATCGCATGCGAATGCGCTGACGTTGCCATTCCTGGGACGTATTGATTTTGGTGGTTCTGATAGTGAAAACGAGTATGTGAACAAGTTGACCCTGGAGAGTATATATGGCTATCGTCCAAGCCCTCAGTATTACAATGCTCAATTAGATACTGTAGAAATCCAATCGTTGATTGTTAACAATGAAAACGAGGTAACTACCGGGCAATTTGAAACAAAAATATACAAAATCATCGAACTTTGGGATACCAAAACACACGAGATTCCCTATGCCGACCGGCAAGTGTATATTGAAGGTCAACCACGGAACGAAGCAATGGTTTTTTCAGAAGAACAATTACGTAATATCGTGTACAGTCACAGTCGCTGCGGCGATGATGCCCCATGCTATCACGATACTAATCCAAACGATGAAAATCACCCCTATGGTGGAGTTGTTTTGGAACGCAAGCCGGTGTTTGTAGATATTAGCGAGGAGTTTACATTAGAGAAGAATGGACGCGTTGTCTATACCGCTTCGTGGATTTCGGAACAGTGTGGGTATTTTATGGTCAAAATACAGCCTTTTGGCTATCAAAGCGAAGATGGCGAAGATGCCAACGTCAAGGCCGCTTTTGTGCGGACACGTGGGTGTGAAGATGGTCAGATTCTAGAAAACGGTATGGTGAGTGGAGTTACCACCACAGGCTCTTCTCTTGGGGCTAATAGCTTGCCGGGTACATCTGCAGGTTTTTTGGCGTTTATTGTGCCGGGATTTGGGTTGATCATTGGTGGAACATTGATGCACCTAGGAACGCGCGGGTTTAAGTTTGGCTAGGGTGGTGTCATCCCAAACGTTTCGGCTGTGCTCGACACAGGCTTGATTTGCCTGCCTGCGCACCTGTCTGCGTAGGCAGAGGCAGGGGATCCAGCTGCATTTGTATGGATCCCGCATCAAGTGCGGGATGACATGCGGTTGCCTGACATGACGCTCAAACCGTAACGTTTTGAAATAGCTGCTAGTCTACCTCTGTTACAATTACCCCATGCAGGAATTAAACGATCAATATAAGCACCTCAGTGAGCGGTTGGTATATATCCAACAGAAACTCAATATACCCCACAAAGAACAAGAGATTCGAGAGTTACAGGCAGAGACACTCAAGGTTGATTTTTGGGACGATATCCCGCACGCACAACAAGTTAGCCAACAGCTGGCTGAATTACAACACGAAATTGCCACTATTAGCGATATCGAGGGCAAGATTCAAGAAAATATCGCATTTATTGATCTTGTAGAACGCGAGGAACAGTCTTCTGATCCGGAATATGACGAGATTACCACCAACCTTCAGAATGATTTAAAAGCATTATTTAAGCAAATAGACGCCCTGGAAACACAGATTTACCTCGGTGGCAGGTACGATCGTTTGCCTGCAATTTTGTCCATTCACGCCGGGCAAGGGGGTACTGAGGCCATGGATTGGGTGACAATGCTGGCGCGAATGTATGAACGATATGCAGTGGGCAAGGGTTGGAAAGTTGAGAAGCTGGACGAGGTACGAGGAGAAGAAGCGGGGTACAAATCAATCTCTTTTCAGATAACGGGAAAGTTTGCATACGGCTTCTTGCGGCATGAGGCGGGGACGCATCGCCTGGTACGGCTTAGCCCGTTTAATGCTGATAATTTGCGCCAAACTTCCTTCGCACTGGTTGAAGTAATGCCACTTATCGAGGATGGTGTAGATATAGAGATTCATGAAAATGATTTGGAATTTGTGGCGTCACGGTCAGGAGGGGCTGGAGGCCAAAATGTCAACAAGGTTGCGACTGCGGTTCGGCTTACACATAAACCTACTGGTATCACCGTCCGGGTGGACAAAGAACGAAACCAGCAGCGCAATCGTGAGATTGCGATGCAGATGCTCAAGTCAAAACTGATACAGATAGAAGAAGCAAAACGCGCCAGTGAGCTTGACGAACTCAAAGGTGATCATACTGAAGCGTCATGGGGAAACCAGATCAGAAGCTATGTCCTGCATCCGTATCAGATGGTGAAGGATCACCGAACCGAGTTTGAATCCAGCGATCCTGCTGCAGTGTTGGATGGGGATTTGGACGAGTTCATCGATGCGAGTTTGAAGAGGTAGGGAGAAGCGAACCCGTTATGCCAACCCGTTCACATTTATTCGAGGCAGCTCGCATTTGTCATCTCGACCTTGTGGAGAGATCCCTACTTTATGCTAAGAGATTCCTCGACTCCACTCCGTTGCGCTCGGAATGACGGGTACTCCTCCCTTTGCTGTTTCATCAGTACTGTATTATTATGTACGTATACCGATTACATCGAGTATTAAGAAAACGCCCCAATAAATCGAGGGCAGGCGAAAACAAAATAAACTGACGTTATTTTGTTTTGTGTTTACTATATGATCGTGTTTGAGAATGTCACCAAAGTATTCCCGGGAGGATTTGAAGCACTCAAAGACGTTTCGTTTACTGTCGAACCATCTGAGTTTATGTTTTTGGTAGGGCCGTCTGGCGCCGGCAAGACCACGTTACTCAAATTCCTCATTCGAGAAGATACCCCGACAGAAGGCGATGTTATCTTTGAAGATCAAAGTATTGTCCAACTTCACGGAGGTAGAATTCCATGGTTGCGTCGCCGTATCGGTGTGGTGTTTCAGGATTTCAAATTGCTCACGCGCAGCACGGTGTATGAGAATGTAGCGGTTACCCTTGAGGTTGCTGGCAAACCACGCAATGAGATAGACGAATTGGTGCCGTTCATGCTTGAGAAGGTTGGCTTGATTGGGAAGGAGCATAACTTTCCGCGAGAACTCTCTGCGGGAGAATCGCAGCGGGTTGCTATTGCCCGAGCGTTAGTGCATGAACCTGCTGTATTGCTGGCCGATGAACCAACCGGAAACCTTGATGCGCAAAATGCATGGGAGATCATGGAGCTTATCACGCAAATCAATGAGTGGGGCACGACAGTTGTCATGGCAACACACGATGATAGAATAGTTGATAGGCTCAAAAAGCGAGTCGTTAAGATTGAAGACGGACAAGTAGTTAAGGATAAGGTGGGGAAATACTGATATGTCATTTTTTACTACTCTTAAACGAGTGTTTCGTAATTCGCTGCAGCACATTGGCCGTAATTTCTCGCATAGTGTGACGGCGGTATTGGTTATGGCGTTAACGTTATTTATGGCGTCTTTACTTGGGTTAATCCTGGTTACCTCTGACAGGATATTGAGCCACTTGGAGAATAAGCTTGAGGTAACGGCGTTTTTTACAGAAAATACCACCGAAGAATATATCTTGGACGTGCAGCGTGAGTTAGCTGCAGATCCTCGTGCAGAAGAAGTGCGGTACATCTCGCAAAAAGAAGCCCTCGAGATTTATCGCCAACAGAACACCGATACTCCCGAATTGCTTGAGTTTGTGACCGCAGATATTCTACCGGCATCGTTGAGCGTTTCTGCGACTAATGTTGATTCGTTGGGTTTTTTGGCCGAACGACTGGCAAATGATGAGCGGGTGGAAAAAGTAATTTACCAAGAGGATGTGGTTTCGGCATTCAATGTGTGGAGTAATCGTATTCGGTTGGTGGGGCTGGTGCTTTCTGGTTTTTTGATTGCGGTGGCTATTCTTATCCTGTTAGTTGTGGTTTCGTTGAATATCTCTGATTTTGGTAGAGAGATAGAGATTATGCGCTTAGTAGGGGCTTCTACATGGTATATACGTTGGCCGTTTATGCTTGATGGCCTTTTGTATGGCCTGATTTCTGCCGTTATAGCAACGACAGGTGTGTATGTACTGATTCCATATATTGAACAGTTTGTAGGTCAGTTGGTGAGTGGAGTTGATTTGTTCCCCAATGTTACGGTAATCTTACTGTATACCTTGGTGGGAAATGCCGCGCTGGGTATGCTGCTGGGTATTATCGGCAGTACTATTGCGATTTACCGCCACCTGCGGGTGTAATATCCCACCAAATTGTATTGTATGAACATGACTCGTAATGCTTTGTTTCCATCGGTAGGGTTAGTTGTGAGCCTGATTATGTGTGGGCTGATCGTTGCGTTTGCACAGATGAGCGTGACGGTGTGGGCGCATGGTGATGATAACCATGTACATTCTTCAATGGGGCAGGCGGTCAATGACCTACAGGAGAACTTGGCAAAGCAGCAGGAAATACGTGCCAAGATAGAACAGCTACAGAGTCAGGCAAAATCACTGCAGAGAGATTTGGAATTACTTCAGAACAGTGAAGCATTAACTGCCTTAGCCATACAAGACACACAGGCAAGCATAGTAGAAACGCAGGAGTTGTTGGTTTCGCTTGAGGAGGGTATACAGCAACTACAAATGAAATTAGGTATCCTCAACGAAAGTGCTGAGAGGCTCAAGCGAGCGTATCATGCGCGGGTGAAGTCTTCGTATGAGGCAAGTTTTGTGCCGACGTTAAGCGTATTTTTGGCAAGCGAAAATTTTCAGACCGCGGTGTTGCGATATGCGTATTTGGGTAAGGTTCAGAATGAAGACAAACAGTTCCTGACACAATTGCAAGACACTGTAGGTGAGTATCAAAACAGAACCGTCGAATTGCAGGATCTCCGTACAGAGAAGGATGCTTTGCAGCGTCAGTTTGAGCAACAGAAAGTTTCCCTCGAACAACAACAGAGACGACTGAGAGAGGACCAGGCGGCACGACGGTATCTCATTCAGCTTACCAACAATGATGAGGCGGCGTACCAGCGAGAGTTACAAAAATTGGAAGCAGAGCGAGCTGCGATTATTCAGGCATTGAGCCAAAGTGGTACTAGCCTTGGAAGAGTTACAAAAGGACAGGCAATTGCCCGTCAGGGGAACACCGGCTGTTCTACCGGCCCGCATATACACTATTCTGTACACCGAACTGCAGATCTGGCGCCAATGCCGGTGTGCAACTATATCGGAGTGGCAGGCGGTACATGCAGTTCCGGCAATTATCCTGTATCGGGTGGAAGTGTAGTAAGTGGAGCATTTTATAGCCCTGCTGGTGGGAGTAATCGGTTGACACAATCGTATTGGGCCAATCATTTAGCAATCGATGTAGTGTCTGACGATGGTTGGGTGTATGCCTCGGATGATGGAGAGGCATATTTGGTGCAAGACCCAGCGAGCTTTGCAGCTACGTGTAGGAGCTGGGGTTATCCATATAACGGAGTGGGATATGGGATCAAAGTTGAGCACGATAACGGCATCACGACAAGTTATTGGCATATTCAGCCATAGTGGTTTTCTTCTATAAACTGTATAAAAACTACCCCTTGCAAAAAATAGTAAGCATTATATATTGATACATATCAGGTTGAGGATGAAGGTTTGACGACGTGTTGCGGATTAGACATATAGGATTCTTTGTTACCATTTTCTTTATATTTTTTACCAAGTTTGCGTTTGGGCAAGATGCGTTACCTCATTCTTCAATCATTATTAATGAGTTTATGCCTGCACCAGCCAGCGGTTCGGAATGGGTGGAGTTATTTAATCCAACTTTAGAATCTATCGACTTGAGCGGCTGGCAGGTAGATGATATCGAAGGCGGCAGTGCGCCGGTTACAATTGCACCCGGCACGGTTATTTTAGCCGAGGGATATGTTGTTGTAGAAGTAGGATCGCGATTGAACAACACCGGCGATATGGTGCGCCTACTTGATCCTACAGGTGTTATAGTAGATGAGTTTGAATTCCCTGCTACCCAGTCTGGTATGGTGTGGGCACGTGATGAGGAAAGGGAGTGGGTGCTCTACTCAATCGCAACGCCTGGCGAAGAGAATCAGTTTGATCCCGAGCCAACACCGATATTGACTATATCACCAACGCCAACCTCTAACACTGAATCAACTATCACTCTAACCTTGCCAAAGACAGCACATGCGGGGACGCCGTTGGCCGTGAAACTTTCTGCAAAATATCTAGATCCGCATACGACGTATTCGGTGAAGTTTCTGGCTGGTGCGTCCGGTTCTGGGCAGACTAACGCGGTGCGCACCTTAGGACAGGACTCGGCAACCTGGTTATCGTGGAATGCAGCGTGGGGTAGCTTTCCGACATTCACGACTAATGCTAGTGGTTCTGCTGAGGTGACGATTCAGGCACGAGTCAATGAACACGAAGATCAAGGCGATTACGAAATATTTGCACGGATACGTAAGGTGGCCGGTACCAAAAATATTGACTCCACTACAAAAAGCATTAAGGTTCTTTCACCACAACCAACCCCGCAATCATCAGTCAAGAGTGCCAGCACGAATACGCAATCTTCGGAGAGTCAGAGTATCTTTATTGCAGACGCGGAGCAACTGGCAAATGGTGTGGCAGTGGTGGTCGAAGGTGTAGTCACCGCGCCATATAATGTTTTGGGGTCAGGGTTGTTGTATGTGCAGGACGCGTCCGGTGGGATCAAAGTTATTGTCAAAACTGACCAAGGGGATCCATTAACCATAGGCGCACGGGTACGAGTTACTGGCACGATGGGCGAGGCGTATAAAGAGCGCTATATCAAAGTAAACACCATCAACGATATTGAAGTTATCGGGTACGAAGAACCACCCAGTCCGCTTGAAGTACCGACAGGTGAGTTGGGGGAAGAACATGAGGGTCAATTGGTGTTTATCAATGGTCAGGTGGTGTCGACCAGCGGCAATGTGTTTTATATCGATGATGGATCAGGGCCGGTCAAAGTGTATATCAGACCTGATACCAATATCCAAAAACCGCGGATGCGAAAGGGGATGTATTCTGCAATCTTTGGTATTTTGAGTCAGTATCTTGATGACTATCGGATTCTGCCACGCAGACAGGAAGACGTGATCGTCTCAGACACCCCGATAGATTCTGCGCAAGTACTTGGTGCAGTTACCCAGCTACCTATGACTGGTGTAGGCCATGCAACCAAACCCTTGATCGGCATAACCCTCATCGTGTTCGGCCTCGGAATGAAAGTTGCACTCGTTTTGGTGGAGCAACGATCTCGTATGGTATCATCACGTACATGACTACCGAACATGAGGCGAAGTTTTATCCCGTGGATAAAGAGATTATACGCCACGCGTTGCGTGATGTTAGCGCGATATGTACCCACCCGGAGCGGCAGATGCGCCGCACAATGGCAAATTCAATTATTGAAACAAAGTATCCAGGCTTTTTAAATAGTCTGCATAGTGCTTTTGCGTCTTCTTCAAATAACATGAATGGCAATTTAAGCTCTGTTAAATCCTGAGCATTAGACACATCATCACGCATTATCTTTGAGTCCTCATTCATCTTTTTACCAGTCCAATCATAGAACTTCATATATGGCACGAGTTCTGTTATGCCATGCTTCTTACGGTATTCAGGAAGTAGTCTCAGGAACTCTGGTTTATCAAGAAGTAATGCTACATCCATGTATGCAATGTCATTGATGCACTTGATGTCTATCTTTAAGTCCAGCAAATCTTTATTGTCAGCAATTTTCATTCTCATTTCTATTTTACTTGATGGGGGCTGCCATTTTACATGGAAGCATTATATCCAATTTTGCTCGATGCCTCTAAAGTTGCACCTATGCTGGTTAATATCTCAGCTTATGTAGGGTACCAATGAATATTTGTGCAGAGATATAAATACAGCATATGAGCAATTACTCACACTCTTTTCGTTTAAGGCTAGGAACTCTTTCAAGACTCTTTGTTATTAGGAGTAATGATGAATACTAATAGGTGAATTATTTACTTTTAATCAGCAATGATGGAATTCATCAAAAACTAGGCTGAAGAAATTTTTTGCCTAATACTTGAAGCGATTATATTTGGATCAAATTTGCCATGGTTTTCAACTCTTATTAGCGGCATTCCAGCCTCAGAAAGTATTCGCTCGACTTCTCCATCTCTTTCTCGTCGATCCTCACTTAAATGAGATTTATCATCAAGTTCAATAGCGAGAATTGGTGATATGTATGACTTATCACATAAAACGAAATCCACTGACTTTCTATTTATATGAGAAAAAGCTCCTTGCCAGTTTTGTCCTTTGACTTTGTGATCTAGTAAAGTTGGCAAATGAACTTGTGCAAATATATAAAAATCATTTCCAACACCAGTAACTAAAGCATTATAAAATTCATTTTCAGCACGTGTCATGAAGTATTTCTTCTTTGTATAGCTAAATTTTGATGCTGAGTGTCTCTTTAGAGTAGTTTTCCATCTTCCAATAACAGAGAGAGCAACAACAAATAAAATAAGCCAATAAATTAGAGGTGATATATTGAGTGCTTCCATGATGTTCATGTATATCCATAATATCATTTATCGTGATGGATATTTAATAACTCACCTTAAAAGCATAGATATTTTGTGTATTTGAATTGATAAAATAGGTTCTAACAGCGTCTACTAGTGACAGGGACTTATTAAGGCAAGGTTTGAGAAGTAGTAAAAATGTCGACACCGATCCAGACAAATTCCCACGCTTCGGATTCGGGGCCGACGTTGGTTGCTTCTTCAGGATAGCTTGGGACAAAGCCGAACCGTTTGGCATTGGCGAAGTTGTCTTTTGAAATCCACGTATACGCTGGTGTATCGGCAAAAAGTGTAAAGTCGGTTCGCGCAGCGCCATCATGTATGTCTAGGGCGTATCCAGTGTGATGTTTTGAAAAGCCGGGGATTGAAGAGTACTGGAGTACTGTATCTATGGTTGCATCTGCGCTGCCTGCCACGATTTCCGCTGAAGTGTATTCCCTGCCAATGTCGTGCAATGAGGCAGCCCGAAAACGCGTCAAAAAGAGCGTCCGCTGGTCTGTGACGGAGCGGTAGCCAGAAACGATTTTGAACGTGACGCCTTCTTGCTGTGCTGTCGCGGTAAGTTGTCTCCACGCATCTATAGCTGGTTGTTGTAAAAAAACGCCCTCTATGGCGGACAGTGCAGTGACAGGCTGCCGTTGCAGGCGATACCCTCGTTTTTCTGCGAGCGTGATGATATGCGCATCAACCGCAGCATTGCCTGTGATGATAGGAGGTGTGTTCAGGTCCTGGAGATTGGGCAACGAGGTTGCATAAAACAGCTGCACAAACTCGTTATCTTCATACAGGAAATGATTAGTCGGCGTTTGCCGCTCGTTCGGGGGCAGAGGGCGCAGTGGTATATTGCCAAACGCTTGCTGTTTCTGCGGTGTAATAGGTTGAGAGGGCAGTGTCCATGTCTGAAACGCTTGATAGGCAAAAAAAATCGTGATACACCAGGCGATTGTGGCGGCTAATGTAATGCGTAACAATTTTCGATAATTCATGGTGTTATTGTAACTGTTTTTGCTTGTATAATGAAAGATAATTGTGTATGTCTAATATCATCGCTGCTCTTCGGTTGGAGATACTGATTACTAATCGCCTTGTCAAAATAGCGTTGTTACTAGGTTGGATGGCTCTCATTTTTTATCTCTCCAGTATTCCCGATCTACAACTGACTGGTGCATGGGCGCCGTTGAATTGGGTTCTACGGAAACTGGCACATATTTCCGAATACGCTATCTTGGCAATGTTGTGGTATGCGAATGTCAAAGATGCCAAAATCGCGGGAATATTGTCAGTAGCATATGCCATGACGGACGAGATACATCAATACTTTGTGCCCGGCCGAACTGGTTCGGGGGTAGATGTGGTGATTGATACTATCGGCATCGTGATTGGTCTTTTTGTTGCTACCTGGTATGCGAGAAGGTTTTCCAAAAATCCACAAACATGACCGTACGTACTCACTCTGATGAAGAAACCAAAAAAATAGCAAGAGAGCTGGTGGAAAGCTTGGAGCCAGGGGCAGTATTGGCATTGGTAGGTGACTTGGGGGCTGGCAAAACCACCTTCGTGCAGGGCATAGCGCAGGCATTGGGCGTAACAGAGGCTATTACCAGCCCTACGTTTGTGTTGTTGCAATCGTACGAAATTACCAATGAGCGGTTTGGTGCTCGGTTTCATGTGCTCAACCATCTGGATCTGTATCGGCTCGAAACACTTGATGAGATCAAAAATATTGGTATTGAGGATGTTTTGACTGACCCACATGCGATAACGGTGATAGAGTGGGCTGATCGGGCGACTACACTACTGCCACCGCGTACGATGTGGATTGAGTTTGGGTTTGTAGACGATGAGGTGCGGGAGATAGAGGTAGATGCTAGACATTAGTAACTAGTAGCCAATAGCTGACCGTCAATGTCTAGTTAGCTAATACTTCTTGCTATCTCCGCCAAAGCGGCGTTCTCTTTGACCTGCTTCACTAATAATGGCATGCAGGTGTTCGCCAGTTAGTTCAGGAAAGTATTCATCCAGCCACACATACTCTGCATACACTGACTGCCATGGCAAAAAGCCGCTGGTACGTTTGTCCCCACCGTTTCTGACTACAATATCAGGGTAAGGGTAGGGTTGGTCGGTGGTGTCAAGGTAGTTTTTGAAAAAGTAATAGGGAACTTTGTCTTGTATATACCAACCATCAATGTCTGCGAGCTGTTCTTTGGTTATTTTTCCTGCTACCACATCATCAATTGCTTTACCTATAGCCCTGAGTAATTCATCGTGTCCACCATAGTCAACCGCAAGGTTAATGACATGATCGGTGTTGTTTCGGGTTTCTTCTTCGATTTCAGCGATCTTTTTGGCCAATGAGGAAGGGAGGTTATGCTTGCGTCCAAGATGGATAACCCGCACCTTATTGCCGATCACTTCGGTTTTGTGGTGGTCATACAAGAACTCAAATAGCTTCATGAGATACCCCACTTCTTGTTTAGATCTGTTCCAGTTCTCTGTGGAGAACCCCCAAAACGTCATGGTGTGTACGCCATAAAATTTGCCTGCCTCTATGAGTCGGAGCATTGCCTGAGCGCCAGCTTGATGGCCTTCCAGAGAGGACATGTTGCGTTCTACTGCCCAGCGTCTGTTGCCATTGGGGCTAAAGGCAATGTGGTTTGGAACAACAATGTCAGTGGGTAATGCAGGTAACGTGGGGGTACTCATGGTTATTTGTCCCGCAGAATCATAAATTCGGCAGCATCGTGTAATATTGCTTGGTGTTCTGGGTTGGCGGTAATTGAAGGGATGTACTGTTTCGCCTGTTCCACGTAGTCACGGCTGATAATTTGAGAGTGCTCTAGTGCGCCGGTTCCGATGGTGATTGCACGTACTTCTTCTATCGCGTCGGGAGTGATGTCAGGATTGCCATATGTTGCAAGTAGAAACTGTTGGTCTTCAGAAGAAGCGTTCTCCATTGCTTTGACTTTCAACAATGTATTTTTGTTCTGCCTGATGTCTGATCCTGCGGGTTTGCCGATGGTTTCTGTCTCTTCGAACAGGCCGATCTCATCATCACGCAACTGATAGGCAGTACCGATACGCCAACCATATTCAAACATAGCATCAAGTACTGTATCAGACGCTCCTGCGAGCATACCACCAATCATAAGAGGGAGAGAGCCTGAGTAGTCGCCAGTTTTGTAACGGTGCACCAGAAGAACGTCTTTCTCTGTGGCGGGTTGGTCTATGCCGGTGGCAAGATCCAGTATCTGTCCCCAGGTAACTTCCATAATTTTATTGACATAGTGGGTAATGGCTTTGTTTTTGTATTCCAACGGCAGGTTGGCTTCATTGAGCAAAATTTGGCCAAGGTATGCACCAAAATCACCTACAGTATATGCCATGCTTTCGGCAAAATGCCTGTTAGTGTCAGAGCTGAGGGTAGCAGCATGCAGCTGTTCGTACTGTTTGTGGATGGTAGGTTTGGTCCTTCGCACGTCATCTTGATCCATAACATCGTCGTGAATAAGGGCAAACGCGTGGGTGATTTCGATAGCCAGAGAGGCCTTTAAGACCTCTTTGTTATACTCGCCTGCAACCACCTCATAGCCAAATACCGTCAATGCTCCACGATGTTTTTTGCCTCCTTGCATGAATGCGTGATAGCGCCGAACTACATCGTGAATAATAGGAGAAATTGAATCTGCCTGGTGCTCTAGTTTTGTGAATACCTCCTCTATTACTGGGTCTATGTCCGATTTGTACCGTTTTAGATAATTAAGTGCTTTTTCCATACACGTATGTGCAAAATTAGTGAAAATATATCACGCCTAACTATTAGTCGCAAATGTGTCAACAAACCCACGAGGTAATTTGTTTGAGTGCGCATCTCACGTTATAATCGGTAGGTGGATAAAAAAGCTGCGTTTGCACAGGTATACAACATGAGTTCGGGCCCGCTTCGTCTATTCATAACCAAACGTCTTCGAAAAGACCCGCAGCTTGTCGAAGATATCTTTCAAGAGACCATGCTGGCTGCATATCGTGGATGGCATACGTTTGAGCACAAAAGCAAGTATTTGACCTGGTTGTCCCGCATTGCTCTAAACAAAATCGCGGACTACTATCGCAAAAATATTCATTATGATTCAAGACGGCTTGTGCCATTTTTGGATGATATCAACGCGTGTTTGAGCATTGAGTTAACGCCGGAAGAAGAGGCAGCTATTGTTGAATTACGCAAACATACCTACGAATGCCTCGCACTGCTTCCTGATGAATACAAGCACATCCTGGAACTTCGTTATGTCAAAGAGTATTCGTATCGGCGCATGGCTGAGGTTTTGAATACATCCGAGAGAAGTATCGAAGGCAAAATATATCGCGCCAAAAAAGCATTACGAACTATCATAGAACACAAAAACCCTGATATAGTCTGGGTCAAAACATCATGACATTAGTCTTGGACACAACCGATTTTCATACTGCCACACTTGCGCTACATGGTGAACAGGGAGAGGAAATAGCTGAGGTCTCGTTGCCGGCCGGCAAACAACTAACGCGGCAATTGGTTCCGCATATTGTCGCTATGTGTCACGAGCATGGCGTACCATTTGATCAGCTCACTGGAATTCAGATCAATACCGGGCCAGGGAGTTTTACAGGGACGCGGATCGGGGTTGCGGTTGGCAACGCATTGGGCTATGCTTTGGGTATTCCGGTTAACGGCAAACGGTCGGTCACTCCACACTATGGCGCGCCGCCCAATATCACACTATAATACGGGTACGACTATGACAGTACGAATTCTTTTTTGCTTATTACTTGTTACTACAGTCTGGTTAGGTACGCCCACGCAGGCCCATGAGGAACCACTGATGGAAGTAGATCTGGATCAGAAGAGCAATATTAATCAGCAGTTAGAGCATGTTGGCGTGGTTATTCGGATGGATCGCCCGGAAGGGGCGATTTTGGCTGTTGCATTGCCGGATGCGTATATCCTACCCGACTCACCACTCTATTGGATAGTGAAGTTTTGGGAATCCCTTACCTTATTCATTGCCGACTCTCCTGAGGAAAAGAGTGAATTGTTGTTTTCCTTTGCAGAAAAGCGGCTGGCCGAAACTATGAAGTTATTAGAAAAGGAGAATATCCTTCAGGCTGCTGCTAATTTGGAGCGATACAAAGGCCAGCTTAACCAAGCCACAACCGCCATACAGGATGTTTCTGACCACCAGGTACAAGAGCAGCGATACAGCCGTTTGGAGGAACAGGTTTGGTATCAAAAAGCCCTTTTACGTATTATTGATACCGAAAGTATTGCCAATATACTCACTGATGTTACTGGTGCATTTGCGCCTCAGTCTGGTGGACAAGCTGGTATAGAATTAGAACCAATCCTATGAACATCTACATTACTGGTGGAGCTGGCTTTTTGGGAACTAACTTAGTAATACGCTGGCTCAAAAAATTTCCCAAGTATCATCTATTTGTGTTGGATAATTTGGGCCATGGGCAGAATCCGCCGCTGCAGGCATTTACCGATGTTGACAGGCTGCACTTGATAGAAATCGATGTACGCAACAGCAAGGACCTGCGACAAGTTTTCGAAGAGCACGCGCCTGGAGTGATTATCAACGCTATAGATGCCACCAGAGATCCAGATTTTTTGGAGATTTCTACGTTAACCACGACTAACCTTTTAGAACTTGCCAAGTCTTTTGAGGTCAAACATTACCTGCATCTTTCATGTAGCGAAGTGTATGGCACTACTGATCCAACACAGTCCAGTGGTGCGCATCGTCTATTGGTCGAAGGAGATGTGCTACTGCCTGCCTCTCCCCAGCAGGCGGCAAAAGCTGCGGAGGACCTTCTAGTCTGGTCGTATTATGTGCGCTATGGTCTGCCGATTACGATTTTGCGTTCCAGTTATTTGTTTGGCCCATATCAATATCCCACACGGCTTATCCCGCTGATGATCACCCATGCAATTCAAAACCAGACATTCCCTTTGTACGGTGGGGAGAGCCTTACTCGCGATGTTATGCACATAGATGATCTCATTGATGTCATCGAGATTGTACTTGAGGCACCACAGGCCTACGGCCAAATTTTTAATGTCAGCGCCGGCATGCAACCCCGACTGGTTGAGCTTGCCGAAACCATCCTAGCACTACTGGAACGGTCAAAGAACCTAATCAACCTTGAGCCTCGCGAAGAGCCGGTTGCCAGCGTCAGAGGGCTGGATGCTACCAAATTGATACAAACATTCAACTGGACACCGCAAAAGACCAAGGATATCCACACGAGTCTAGAGGAAACAGTACTCTGGTACCAGAGCCATAGAGAATGGTGGGTGCAGTAACTAGCAATGATCAAATACTCAGTTGTCGTGCCAGCATATAATGAGGAAGAAAATGTAGGCAAACTTCACCAAGAAGTAACAGAAGTATTGCGCGCGTTAGGCGGGGAGTTTGAAATCATCTTTGTCAATGATGGGAGTACTGATAACACATTACAAGAACTACAAAAACTATCGCCTGTTACGATCATTAATTTTCGCAAAAATTACGGGCAGACTGCCGCGCTTGATGCTGGTATTAAGCAAGCGCAAGGGGAGATCATAATTACGATGGATGCAGATTTGCAAAACGATCCACATGATATTCCGCTGCTTTTGCAGGGGTTGGATGAAGGGTTGGATGTGGTATGCGGCTGGCGGTGGCAACGCAAAGACCCTTCCATGAAGCGGTATGTTTCAAAAGGTGCGGCGTTATTAAGAAAATTTCTGATAGACGACAAGATTCATGATTCTGGATGTACGCTACGAGTGTATCGGGCTGAGTGTTTCACAGAGGGTGGGTTTGGTCTGTACGGCGAGATGCATCGGTTTATACCGGGTATCCTGCGCTGGCGTGGGTTTAACGTCGGAGAGAAGCAGGTTAATCATCGTCCACGCATCCACGGCAAGACCAAGTATAACTGGAAACGTATGCTCAAAGGCCAGGTGGATATGATTAATCTGTGGTTTTGGCGCAAGTATTCTGCCAGGCCCATACATATGTTTGGCGGATTGGGATTTGTGATGACTGCGTTGGGTGGTGGTTTTTTGATTGGCCTGCTTGTTCTGCGAGCATTTGGCATGATTCGATTGGCTGACAGTATTTGGCCACTTCTTGCCGCATTGATGATTTTGGTTGGCTTACAGCTGTTTGTTGCTGGTATTATCGCGGACATTGCCATCCGTGGTTACTATGCCTCCACCAACAGCGTACCGTATTCCGTCAAAGAAGTGATCAGGCGGTAAGGGACTCCCGTTCATCAAGGTAATCCCATAAACGATTCATGTCATACTGCTCCTCCTTTTCACACCTTGAAGGGAGGCTCCCTTCAAGGGTGTCATCTAGGGTCAGTTGGGCGAGCAACTCATCAACCTCCTGTGGTTTGTGTACATTTGATTCCACAAATGTTTTGTACATAGCAAATGTGCTTTCTGGGGGTAAATGTACGTTGTGAAAGTGTGCAAGCACGAGTTCGGCATTCACCCATGAAGTTTTTTGTGAGCCAATGTAGTGAGCATACGACGAATAACCGCCGAGCAGATCGTCTGTGTATTCTTGCGGATTGAGGTGAATATATCGGCTGAGGTGCAGTAATTGCGCTTCAGATTGAACAAGAACTGCCTTGTAGTGTCCTTGAAATAACTTCCCGACCCGTTTGTATTTTTTATTGAAGTACATGGAATAGCGGGTAGCAAGGGAACGCATGAAACCTTCAATAACGGTTTGTGAGTTTTGGCGTACGAGTAAGTGAAAGTGATTTGGCATCAAACAGTATGCGATCAAGTCAATTTTTCCGTGGTAGTTTTTGGGTGGTTTTGGGACACCTTTGAAGGAGGCTCCCTTAACGGTGATAGTGATTGTGCGTTTTTTGACATCATTAGGAGGAGAGACGTATTCTCTGAGATATTTTAAGAATACTTTGTAATCCTGGCTGTCCATAAATATAGTTCGTTTTTCAACTCCCCGATTGTATACGTGATAATAACCGCCCTCGACATATGTTTTTATTGAATTCTTTTGTGGCATATTTGTACCCTTGAAGGGAGCCTCCCTACAAGGGGTAGTGTCTATTTACAACAATTGTATATGTTGGTATATATTTGTCAATGTGTTGTTGTCGGGTTGAGTTACCTTTAAAGGAGGCTCCCTTCAAGGGGCGGGGTGTGTATAATGGTGGGGTGAGGATATTATTGCTCAATTATGAATTTCCGCCGGTGGGGGGTGGGGCAGCACCGGTTAGTTATGAAATTGCGAAGCGGTTGGTTGAAACTGGTGATTATGAAGTTGACGTCGTCACGATGGGATTTGGCGATCTGCCGGCTTATGAGGAGCTACAAACCGGTTTTCGGGTACACCGTGTCAAATGTTTACGTAAGAGGAAAGAAATTTGCCAGCCATGGGAGCAGGCGACTTATCTGATAACTGCATATTTCAAAGCCTGGCAGCTTCTTAGAAAAAATAAATATGATATTTGCCATTGCCATTTTATTATCCCTACTGGTGCGCTTGCGTGGGTATTGAAAAAACAATTTGGCCTTGAGTATATTATCTCGGTACATGGCAGTGATGTACCTGGCTATAATCCCGACCGTTTCACATTGCTACATAAGTTTACTCGCCCATTTTTGCGAGTAATTTGTAGAAATGCCCAAAAGGTAGTAGCACTTTCTGCATATCTTAAGGAATTGATACAAGAAAATATTGAGCGATTTGATGACAACCACTTAATTGTCATACCTAACGGTATTGATCCTTCAAAATTTGTACCGTTGACTAAAGAAAAGATCATCTTGTCCACCGGTCGTTTGTTACCTCGTAAGGGGTTTCAATATCTTATCCAAGCTGTTTCTGACGAGGATATGGGCTACGAGGTGCATATCTGTGGAGATGGGCCGATGATGGGTGAACTAAAGTCACTTGCCCAAAAATCCCACACAAAAATAGTTTTTCATGGATGGGTTAACAACGAAAGTGACGAGTACAAGAATTTGCTAGGCAGAGCTGCTATCTATTGCCTTGTTTCGTCGCGTGAAAACTCAAGCATTGCACTACTTGAAGCCATGAGTGCTGGTTGTGTTGTTGTCACCAGCAACATCTCAGGGTGTCCTGAGACAATTGGCGATAGTGGTGTGGCAATACACCCGGAGAATAGCGATTTGCTGCGCGCAACATTGAAGGAATTGATTGGTGATCCATCTCTATTAGATGTATATGCGACGCGTGCACGTCAGCGCACGGTAGTGATGTTTGATTGGAACAAGATTGTTGAAAAGTACGTACAGATTCTAACCTTATAGATTTTCGTTATTGACGGATAGTGAGGTTACGACTATTTTTGTAAAAGAATCTGCCTACTGTATATTATGATTAGAAAAACAGGGGAAACTCAAGTAGATAACACTCATTACAAATTTCAGACGTATTCTTCGGAGAGGCGGTTTATTAGCTATTACCACCAAGTTAAAAATGTTTTCCGGTTTATAGAGCTTGATGGTGCGCGGCGTATCTTGGTTATTGGTAAGGGCGACGGAGTGGTCCCTAAAATACTGGAGGCATATAGCGAATTGTTCGGGTTAGATTTGGTTATTGATACGTTTGATTTCGCAGCTGACCTCAATCCTACGTATGTGGGAGACATCGTTGAGATCAATACTATCGTACAAGAAAAGTATGATGTGGTGGTGTGCTGCCAGATGTTAGAGCATATCCCTTTTGCACAGGCGTTAGATGCGATGAAGCATATTCGCAACATCACGAAATTTGCCGTAATAAGCCTTCCGTATAAAGCATTTACTATCAGAGGTTCACTGAAAGTGCCTGTTTTGCCGGAATTCGATTTCTGTATAAAAATACCGATTATTAGGAAGAAAGGAATGGTAGATGAACGGCATTATTGGGAGTTGGGATGTTCAATATCGGTTAGTGATTATAAACAAAAATTAGAAGAGGTAGGGTATACTGTAGTTGATTCATATATATTAAAAAAGCATGGTAACCATTATTTCTTGGTACTAAAATAACTAGCCTTTACGTATGTACAAATTGCTATATAATTTTCCGGTTTTAAGAAACACTTACGCGCGAGCAAAACATTATTGGATATTCAGGAATAAGAGAACTTATTTGGATGCTGAAGAACTATATTTTGGCCAGCAACATGCAGGCACGATCGGTTTTTTAGGGCCAGAGTATTGGACAATACCAATGGTGGAGTTTCCTCAAGTTAAATACTTACAGGGTGACACAGAGTATTATCGACAGTATTTGCGTAATTCTTTTTCAGTCACGAGAGTAGGCAAAAATATTGATGAAGAGGTTGAGAACCAAGTACGTAAGTTTGAAAAGTTGAAAACACAACTTGAACGTGCTGAGTGTAGAGAGCCAGTTCAATTTACAACACGTCTGGATGGGAAGAAGATTATTTTAGACGGGAACCATCGTGCAGCAATACTTGCCCTACAGAATAAAAAAATTCCAGCGATCGAGATACCCTTGTATCAGTTTTTGACAAGGAAAGTCATTCAGAATAAAGAAGAAACATTTGGAACGAGAAAACAGGGTTTGCCATATCAGAGTTTATTCTTAAATGAGAAAGAGATCCTTACTGGTCGGCGGCGAGATATTCTAGATCGAATGAAACTTATGTATAGAGGTGACTTGGAGAATAAGACTGTTTTAGACATGGGTTGTAATATAGGATCTTCTACCCTTTTAGCCAAACAATTTGGTGCAACGGATGTCGTTGGTGTCGATGTAAGTCCTAAGATTATTACAACCGCCATTCGATTAAATGTTGCTTTGTTTTGCCTCCCTTGTAAGTTTACGTATAAAAGCTTTGCTGAAGTGACCAATATCGGTACCTTTGATACCGGTTTTGTGTTCTCGTTGGATGCTCATGTGAAGAATGATGCCGTGTTAGCTCAAAACATCAAACAGAATATCAAAAGCGTTGTATATTTTGAGTGCCATCGAGGCCATGATATGCCAGAGCAGATCAGAAGTATATTTTCAAAAATAGACTTTATTGGATACACTGATACATTAAGACGGAAGTTCTACCGATGCCAGTTGTAACGTAGGTTTACTTACTGCCCACCATTTTTATGTCTAAAAAGATAGTTTTGCTTGATTTCTGCTCAGAAAAAAACAGGGGAGATGCAGCTATGCAGATAGGTCTTATTCGTCTTGTGAAAAAGTATTTTGAAAACGCACAAGTAGCGGTGGTTACGGTATTTGGCGCCAATCAAGTACAAGATATTCGTGATGAATTTGATCACACATTGACTACAGATGTTGCGTTATTGGGAGGACTCAAGCCTACCTTTTATCCTTTGCAAAAAGGTACAACAAGGTCAGAATTGGCTATAGAACTATTGAACGCAACTGCTTTTTTGTTCAGTGTATTAGTAATATTCTTTGCAAGAATTTTGCCTACTTCATGGGTTGCTTTTTTGTTACCTATGAATTTCAAAAAGACGTTTCTCACGTTGCATGAGGCAGATTTGATAATTTGGAACGGTCGCAATTTTCGATCCAGAAAGAATCCACTCTTGGAACTCTATCGCATGTATAATCTGTTATTTCATCCACTTGTTTGTATAGCATTATCCAAAAAGATGGTTTGTATCGGAGGATCAGTATGGAACTTGAACAGTGCTATAACTCGTTGGTTGCTACGATTTGTCTTTGCACGTTGTACCTTTGTTTCTATGCGCGAAGAGCGATCATTTCAGGTGGCGCAGAAGCTTATGGGTAACAACACATCCACGGTGATGCAACAATTACCAGATCTGTCGTTTGCGGCGATGAAGACAGTTACTCGCCAACCTACAGGAAAGGTAAATGTATCTGACACTAATTATCCTGTGAAAGTGGGTATCACGTTGGTTGATTGGAGATCAGATGGTAGTGCGATACGAGAAAATTACAAAAAGGTTATGAGTGAATGTATTCAACGGTTGATAGAGAACGGCTCGGAAGTATTTTTGATACCACAGGTTACAAAGAAATGGGAGAATTTTGAGGAAATTTACGAAGAGGTTTTGAATACACTAGATCCTCAACAAAGAGGTAAAATTACTATTATAGAAGGGGAACCAATGATAGAAGAGTTACAAGATATTTATTTAGGCCTAGATTTGTTAGTGGCTACACGCATGCATTCTGCGATTTTTTCTGCAACAGTAGGTACACCCGTGATCGCTATTGCTTATGATAGTGGTGGAAAGTGGGGGATTTTGGAGAAGATAGGATTAGGCGATTATATTATTCCGTATAAGCAGGTTACCACTGATAAGCTTCTCAAGATGATCGCTAAATTTTGGAAAGAAAAGCATCGGATCATGTTACAGGTTAAGCAAAAAACTGATCAACACCTCGCCGATGTTGATCTCAACGTACGTACCATCGCATCTAATGTTTGAAAATATCCCGTTCATACACCCTCTCAAGTCAGTATTCCACGGCAAATTGCTTAAAGAAACTATGTGGAGTTTTGCGACAAAAGGTGTTGTATTTTTACTTTTTATCGTACTAAATATCATTTTAGTTCGTTCCCTGGGGCCTCACCAATTTGGGCTATTCTCTTTCTTTTTATCAATTTTTACCATTGTCGAGCTAATTTCTTTTTTCGGTATCAACAAATCAGCAAGAAAATATGCGGCTCAATATAACCGTTCGGCTGAGTTGCCTAATGTTCTTCGTGCCTCTCTCAAATTAAGGTTTGTAGTTAGTTTGTTGTCGGTTGTACTTTTCTATCTGTTTCGAGGAATATTGGCTGATGCCGCCGGTCGTCCTGAGTTAAATGGCTTATTCTTGATTGCTATCCCGTTGCTTTTTGTTTCGGGCTTTCTCGCATACTTAAATGAATTTTTTCAGGGACTACATAAGTTAAAGTACAATCTTTATCTCACCATTTTAGAGAATAGTTTGAAGATAATGTTGGCCGTGTACCTGATTAAGTCGTTTGGTATTCAAGGAGTTATTGTTGCTTTTACAGTTGCTTGTACCTTGACAACGTTGGCGGGATTTTTTTTCTTGTATACACGTTTTTATAAAAATGCAGATGATGATCCACGAATAAGTTTGACTGGGCAGATGTTTCGGTACAGTATTCCTTTTTTTGTTACTAGCATAGGGTTTGTGGTGTCAACGGAATTAAATACCGTTATGTTAGGAATTCTCACCAGTGATGTAGAGGTAGCAGTTTTTGCCGTTGCCAAACAGCCTGTTGAAAAATTTTCTCACGTTGCATTTGCGATCGCTTTAGGTGTAATGCCGGTTTTTGCAAAATTTAATGCAGAGCGAAAAGACCTCAAGGTTTTATTTTATAGGTTGTTAAAGTTGAACGCCCTCGTCTACAGTGCAATAGGCCTTGCTATTATATCTAGTGCGTGGTTTCTCATTCCGTTTTTATATGGACAGGAATATGCACAGGCAGTAATACCGGCGTTGCTTTTGTTACCCTATTTGGTGCAGGTTTCTTATTCAGTATTTTTGAGCTTTTTTTTGGATTATCAAGGTAAGGCTTCAAAACGGGCAGTAAACCTAATTGTGAGTGTTTTTGCCAATATTGTATTGAATCTGATCTTGATTCCGAAGTATGGTCCGTCGGGGGCTTCTATAGCGACCTCTGTGTCATATTTTCCTTATGTATTACTCAATTGGTTGGAAGTCAGGAACGAATTGCAAAAGGTTGTCTAGCTCTGTAACAGTTGGATGTAGAGTTTTGCATGCGTACTGAGTGCTTTTTCCTCATCGTACACTTGAGTAACATATTTAAATCCTTTTTCCCCTTGGTCTCGCCAGCGATTGTCTTCTAATAGCCATTCCAAGCCTTCTTCAAAATTGCCATTTTGTGCCCAGAAACCGAAGTTTGAGGCGAACTCATCTGGATTCACTTGACTTAATATAGCACATCCGTGCGCGGCTGCTTCTATAAAGGTGAGCGGTAGACCTTCCCGTGCTGCAGTATTGATGAGAATCCATGATTTGTTATAGACATCTTCGATTTTTGTAGAGGAATGTTTGTCGATGTACCCTAGCATTTTGACGTTTGGGAGTGTAGCCGCTTTTGCCTCTAATGATTGTTGATGTGTGGCGTCTTCTGCTTTGCCTACCATCAAAAACTCCACGTTAGGGAATTTTTTTGCTACATAAAACACTAACTCTGGACGTTTTCTCTTGTCCAATCGCCCTACATAACACACTGTGGGTGTATCTGACTTTTGTGGCAATGTATCGGGAATATTTTCTAGATTAGGTAACAAGATAGCATCTTTTCTACCGTACATGTTGGCAACCTTATCTCTCAAGAAGTTTGCTGGTGTTCCCACGACGTCTGCTTTTTTTACCGCATATGAAATAAGTGGACCAGCTTCTAAAAGCAAAACTAACGGAGTTTTGAGTCTGCGAGGCCAGGTGGCATATTTTGTTTCTACAACCCAATCCTTGAAATCTCGAGGATCTCTGCACGTGATAACATGTTTTTTATTAGGCTCAAAAATAGTAGCGAAAAATGACAGAATATTGGGATTTTGGCTGTGGTAGATATCGGCATCTATTTGCTTGTAGATGTTTTTGATATTGAACAGGTCACTAAAGCCTAAACCATATATGGTGATGCCATCAATGTATTCGATAAATTTTTGGTGTCCTTTGCGAGGTACAACAACGCTTACATCGTGTCCACTTTTGGCCAAAGCTGTCGCGAGCTTTCTGGTCATACTCCCAAACCCGCCAATTTTCCCAAAACCCAGTATTTGACTTGAGATAATACAAATTTTCATAAGGACATCTGTTCGGTGGTTTGATTTTTATCAAGTATAAATACTTCTACGTTTGTAGAGTCGACTCCCCGTCCATGGAGTTTTTCGTAATTGTGAAGTAAATACTGTTCTAGCTCAGCGTTTACATGCCCCTGTTTTCTACTTTCCCACATTACCCATACTTTGTTATACGAAGTTTGCTCTTTCAAAAATTGATCCAATGTATAGTCTCCATTTGTACCCATATTAATCAGGTGTGCATCAAGCGGCAATCCATTCAGGTAGTAATCTCTGGGATATTGTCCAAATATGATATCCGTTGTTGAGTTGTAGTTAGTGACGATTACTTCATACGCTTGGGAGTATTTACCATATTGTGTGTCCATTGCGTAAAATCTATTTGTTGTGTTGATGTAGTTAAATAATTGAGGGAATATAAGAAGACTGGCGAAAAGTGGAACCAAAAACGCAGGATACATTCTGGTCACAAGCGAGAAACCAAACAATATTACTGTAATCGCAACAGGTGTGAGGTGAGAAATGTATACAAAACTAGCATAACGGTCAGCAACGAAAACAAAAAATAGTAAGGTGAAACTCAATGAAATATACAAAAACACAAGTTTATCTCTTAACTCACCGGTAATATTTTTCTTTACAAGGGCAATTAAGGGAATTGTTGCAAGACCAATTGAGATAGGAACAACAAAAGGATATTGGAAAAGATACGTTATATATATCTGATTGAACCTTTGAAATAAAGACAAAAAGCCGGTAAACCGTATAATTTGAAATTGTAGTTGGAGAATCACCAATAAGAGTGTGGCGACAGTAGCCAATAGAACTGCGAGCTGATACTTTTTCTCCTTTTTGACGATACTTAAATATATAAGAAAGAGTAATGTTATTGGAAGTATAACAAGTGAATTGATATGAATATGGTAATTAAAATAAAGCAGAATCATTGCGACAAAGACATAGATATAGTCAAAATTACAATAAGTTTCTATAAACTGTTGAATTTTTTTGTTAGGGATTGGCAGTGTATTGGTTCCTGTTAGTGCCTTATACACGACAAATAGCAGAAGAAAGAAAATGGGAATCAAAATCACATACATCCGAGTATATCGTGAAAGACTGATATAGGCTGGATACAGAGCAAAAGATACCATACCCAGTGTTGCTGTGAGTCTACTCTGCGTAAAGAATTTGATAAGAAAATAGGACATAATTACTAGCAGGGTTCCAAAAAGTACTGAAATGATGCGTGCTGAAAATTCTGAAATCCCAAACACTTTAAATACTTGAGAGATAAGAAATGTATGTGGCCATGCCCGAGGATAGTAACAGTCGTTTGTCTTATCAAGGCATTTGGGTGTATCAGAAATCCAGTCCCAGCGGTAATAATCGCCTGTATTCAGGCGACCCGTGGCAGCAGAAATTACCTGAAATTCGTCTTCGAAAAAATCATGAACTCCCAAGTTATAAAAACGAATAGCACTTGCGGCTAATGTAACTACTAATAGAATAAAGAAGAGGGGTTTGTTTGTTAGCAACGTTTTGTAATAGTCGCTCTGTGTAAACAATGTTTTCCTTTCCCCTAAAAGCGCGGCGTTTATGCTGAATAGGACAAACGCATATTGTGCTAACCTAAGGTAGGCACTGACGTCCTCATGAAGGAGGCCGAAACTGCTGAAGGAAATTATTTGAAGTATAAACCAAGCAACGCCCGCCAAGAAAATCACTGTCAATTGTGTTTTTTGGAATGATTGAGTAACCAAGAAGGAGACGATATTTATGATTACCATTACGACGATAAACAATAAGCTAGTCTGCTGATTGGTGAAAGTGGTATCAGCAAAATGATACAGTGCCAGCAAAGTTGCATTTGCCACCAGAAGTTGAAGAATTTTGTGAGGCACAAGCCGTTTATGTAATGCGTATGCAAGCGACACAAAGTATGTTAAAGCCAATAACCACCTCCAAAACATGGGAACCTCTATATCAAGGTTTAATACAAAAAGATTAATAAAATATATGACTGAAAAATTCGCTATGATCGCAAGGCTGCCTAGTGTTAGTATGTTTGGCCATACCCGATTGATTAACACTAATAGTGGACTAACTGCGAAAAAGATTGTTCCAACTCTCAAGAAGGAAGATATAGGACCGGGGATACCAAGATCATACCGGTGAGCACTATATAAGAGTAACAGCATCAAAAAAATACAAAATAGCACCAAGATTATATTTTTTCTCTTGACAAGGATTGAAAAAACGTTAAAAGTATCCATGGTGATTGCTAGAAGGACAGAATTCCTGGTTTAGTAATATGAAACCTAATCTCGTTAATACCAGAAAAGGGTAAGTTATTGCCTTTAGTATCAACAGATCGTAGTCCTATACCTACCTGTTGATTCCTGACTTTCGAATTCACAAGCGTACTCGGAAGGACAGTATCCTTGTGTGTTATCCAAAAATCTGGCTGAACCTGAGAAAATATGTATCGAAAGGGTAGAAAATAGCTTTCCGGATTTGTACTGAAACTGTATCCAGATATTTTGGTTTCACTTGGTATATTAATAGCTCTAAAATTCCCTTCCGCGGCAAGTTGACCTAGACTTTCTGTTGTATTAATCGAATTACTGGTGGAGCGATGTTCCAAGAATATTTTCTGTGCTGAAGTTGGAGAATATATGGTGGTATCTTCTAGTATCAACATAGGTTGTCCATCAGAAACTATTCCCTGTGCATTTATTTCTAGCGAGTGGATGGAGCTGTCATAGCTAACTTGTCTTGCTTTGGTAGAAAGATTGTTTTCAAATTGCAGATGGTAGATGCCATCTGTCTCTATTGGAATAGATAAGTTTATCGTCTGAGGCTGTCTAGCGTAACTAGCATCAACAATTCCATCATCATAAAGCGTATAATAAGCGACAGTTTCTTCTTGTAAATTGGTGAGTATTATTTCATAGATGTCTTCACCTTCATAACGATTGATATCTTCCTTGATAAAACTTAGGTTTAACTCAGGGGCTTTTGATTTGATATAAAAACCAAACGTACCACGGACTTTCCAAGGTACGTGTATTGGGGGTAAGCTTTCTTGTATGGTGGGATTGTATGCAAAATTTGTTCTAGAAATATCTATCCCTGGAGATACACCTATTGAAGAGAACTCAGGTATATTATCTTCAATCCAACTTTCTAGGTCATTTCCAATGGAGGTAGTTTGACCATAGGAACTATCTTTTGCTAATACAGAAAGCTCTTCTGATTCTGCTATGGTCGTGTAACCGGGGAAGGTTAGTGGATACCACTCTAAAAACTCTCTTTCGTGAGCACCATTGAATCTATCAGTTCGGAAGACTGTATATTCAATCACCTCTTCTGGAAGTGGAGAAATAGTATACGTCAAGAAGGTTTTCTCATTGAATATTGGTACCCGCTGCAAGTTTAAAAAGATGTTTCCATTGGAAGCGAAATAGGTCGCTCCGCTTTGATCGATATCCTGGTGATTGAGTAGTTGAATATTGGAAGAGATAGATAACTGACCCTTTTGTGATGATAAAAAATAATTATTATTTGTACCCAGTGGATGGTAGGTTTGATTTATAATATAGAATACAAAAAGCAGAGTAGGACTAAAAAACAGTAGGGTTCTAGTAAGATCGCGGGAGGATATTTTCATGCTGATAATGATATCATACAAGAGAGCGATATTTTATTAAGGAGGTGAGAGTTCATGGGATTAATGGACACATTAAAAAATCTTTTTGGTGGCGGTATTGCAGATGCTTCGCCGCAACCAATGGAAGACGTTCCTACGCAAGAGGCACCGGAACCACAACAACCAGAAGTACCGGCAGAAACTACTCCTGACGAAGGCCTGGTTGAAGGTGAAGACGTGACTGGAGAGGGTACATCAACTATGTAGAGGTTATATAATAGCGATATATGCGCGTGTTGCTTTTGACTCAACATTTTCCGCCACAAGAAGGAGGCATACAACGTATGCTTGCGGATGTGGCTACCTGCTTTGATCCAAAAGAGTGTGTAATTGTCGCACCAACCGAAACTTCCACTGACACGACGAACCTTGTACCCCAAGGGTACCGGATAGTACGAGTACCATTTCGAAAACTTTTTGGTTTTTTACTTTCGCTCATTTCATTGCGTTGGCTTGTGTATCGCACAAAGACTCAACTTATTATCTGTGGTCACGTTCGGCAAGGCGTAGAGGCATTGTTGTTAGGTAAGCCGTATATCGTGTTTGTATATGCAAGAGAGCTGCATCAGTTTAACCAGTCTCGCCTCAAGCGGTGGGTGTTTTGCAATGTCCTCACCAAAGCCCGGAAGATCATCACCATCAGCGAGTACTCCAAAAGCTTGATACACAATTTTGTTGGTGCAAAAGCCGTAGATACGTTACCTCCAATCGAGCTATTACATCCCGTTGCAGCCAAGGCACGGC
>CAZQWJ010000007.1:39761-42559 GCA_964597265.1 uncultured Candidatus Saccharibacteria bacterium | reverse complement strand
GGGCACCAGCGGGCAGGCCATGCCCAACCAAAGGAGGTGAAAAATGGCAGTTTTACTAAACTCGGGCCGCGCGTTAAGCGAGGCCCAAATTGCTCAACTCCCCCCCGACTCTGAGGTCGGGGAGTTTTCTATCCAGTTCGCCCCCGTCGCGGACGGCGGTGTCGCCGAGTCCGGCTTTGATGCCGGCATGGCGATGTCCGCCGACATGGCGGGGTGGCTCCCGGCCCCGTACGGCCCGGGGGCAGCAGTCGTCCTGGCCGTCCTCCACGGCCGCCGCGGAAATTTCCCCGCGGTGTATCTGGTTGGAGGACCGCCGGCGTTTGACATCGCCGGCGCGGTGGACCTTAACTCCCTCCGCACCGCGGAGCGCGCTGAGCGCTACGTGGAGACGGAGGTGGAAACGGCCGCCGATAGCGGGCCGGTTGTCATAAACTTCGGCCATCCAATTACCCCGAGCCAAAAAGAGCAACTCGGGGAACAATTGGGTGGAGAGGTTGTCGTTCGGGAGCTGTCTGTCCAGTACAGCCTGGACACCCCGGACGCATTGACCGCCCAGGTCCGCAACCAGGTGGCCGCTGCTGGCCTCACTGCCGAGCAGTGGCAGGAAGGCCGGTATGTCGTTGGCCTACCCGGCCACGCGGGTGCGGCCATGATCGTCCTCGCGGCGATCCATGGCCGTAGCGGCGGGTTCCCCCGGATTTTCCGGACTGAGGGAACCCCAGCCGCCGGTTTCGATGTGACGGAGATCGTAGATCTCCAAGATATTCGAAACCGCGCCCAGGCGGCGGAGGCCGACCGGCAGGCGGCCGCATCAATAATCGTAGACCGCGAGGTGCTTCAGGCGGTCTACGACATGGCGGCGATGCACGCCGCCACAACTTCCGTCCTTCCGGACGGATTTCTGGAGGCTCTCGACGCGGTTGCTGCCGCGCTAGAGAGCTAAAAAACTGCCAGGGGATTGCAATAGCGTCAAAAAGAGAAACGTGAGCAAGACCCTGGCACCTGGAAGGGGCGCTGCCTAGCGCCCCTTCAACTTACTCTTTGTCATCCTAAAACTATACATTTATACCCTACATTACTGGATCCCAAATCTAGTTTGGGATGACGAAGAAGTCAAACCGCCCAATAAATGCTTGTCATTCTGAATTTAATTCAGAATCCAGAAACTCTGGATTAATTTTAGATTGATAAAAATTTTTGCCGTGGCACCCGCCCGGCATGACCAAGGAGGTCGAAATGAAAAAAGCCTTAGTCATCGCCGGGCCGGATGTACACGCAGTGTGCATGGCCGCGGCGACCAATGTTTACCTGGAAAAGCAGGGATACCAGGTAGACATTTTGTCTGAGTTCCCTGCAACCCACCCCGACAACTTCTGGCTTGGTCGGAAGGGTGAGGGTGGGACGATCGACACGCTGGATGTGGCAGGCTATCAGCGTGTTGTGATATTGGACCTCCCCCTCGACGCCAAGAGGGGAGAGGAAAGCCTGTCGGGCTCTTTAAAAAAACTCGCCGCGCTCGCGGGGCAGGTGCCGGTCACGTACGTTGACCACCACCAAAGTTCCGAATTTCTGACGACCCAAAAAGAGAACGGTGTCAGAATTCAAGGGCTGAAAGTGGTGCTCGCGTCGTCGGCCGAGACGACCTGCTTAGGCCGCGAGTTGCCGCGGGTGCGCTGGCTCGGCGCGGTATGCGACCGGGACACGGCCGTGCTCGAATCAAAAAAACAGTTGACCGAGCATTGGCGGACCCTTGCCCTGGGGGCTGATATCGCCGTCCGTCCGGATTGGCGATTGCCTGCGTTTACCCCCGAGTGGTTCGCCACAGGCCGGGTGCGGTTGGCCGAGGCCATTGTTCGAATGAAAGCCCAAGATTGGGCCTATTTTGAGCAAATGGCTGAGGAAGGCCTGCCGCCGACCCCAGTTGCCGCGCGAGTCGGCAACGTCGCGATCATTGAGACCACGTTTTTGCCTGGCTCATGGGCACTTAAGGTCTCCGAGGCCGCAATGCAGTCTCTTGGCTGCACGTATGCGGTTCTCGTCGGTCGCGACGTCAACTCTGCCAAAAAAGGGCAGCCGGAGCAGCGCTTCGACCTGATCACGGTGTTCCGTGATTGGGCAGCGGTCGATGCGCTCCCGGTGCAAAAAGCCCTCAATGGTTCCCTCGGCGAAATGGCCAGCCACGGCTATTTTGCCAACGAACTCTTGTGGTTCGCCAAATGGGAACCTGACGCCACGCGCACTGCTCGCGCAACCGCCCAGATCCTGCGGGTGCTGGCCGGTGACCAACTGCCTGACTTTTCGCAAGTTAAGGCAATCGGCATCGGCGGCCTGCCCCACAGTGGCAAGAGCACGTTCATGAGTAATCTTGAACTTGCCCTCAAGCTGTTTGGCGTGAAGGCCTTCCGCGCCCGTACGGATCTTGCTGCCCCATACCCCGGGTGGTTCATTCGCGCTGAGGAGCGGTTCGCTCGGGGAGAAATCTCCGAGGCAGAACTGAACCTCAAGCGCGAAAAGCGGCAGCGGCTCAAGCAGCCGTGGACTATGCCGTTGGCACAAGATGCCAAGCGCATGGTCGAAGCCGCTACGGACCATTTCGAGGTGGTGCTCGCGGATATGCCCGGCAAGATCACGGACATCACGTCCACGATTGCCGAGGCATGCGACACCGCCTTCATGGTCGGCAGGGCGGACAAGCCCGAGGCCATGGCCGAGTGGGTTACCTTTTTTGAGGAACGAGGCATCCGCGTCCTTGCGGAATTTGTCTCGATTCTCGAAGGCGACCAGCAAAGCCTGGCCGA
>CAZQWJ010000007.1:0-39661 GCA_964597265.1 uncultured Candidatus Saccharibacteria bacterium | reverse complement strand
GCGTCCTTGCGGAATTTGTCTCGATTCTCGAAGGCGACCAGCAAAGCCTGGCCGAAGGTAGCGGCGACAAAGGCATTGTCACCGAACTGGACCAATCCAAGGTCCGCGCCACCAATCCGGTGGTGATGACGGTGGCGATCCTGATCGCCGAGGCACTGTTGAAGTAAATGGTAGCAGGCGGGTAACCACTCCCGCCTGCTACCATTTTTCCACAACTTCCATCCATTTTGGAATTGTGTACGAAAACATGTCCAATATAGCAGGGCGGGTATGAAGTAAAGAAGTAATTCGTACTCGATCTGCTGTCGTGGACAGCCGCCTCCAATTAATGTCCCCTAGGGGAATGCAGTGAGACAGAGAGATTACAATGTGTAATCTCTCGTAACCGCTCACTGCGAAAGAGGTGAAAAATGAAAAAGGTCATTTACGAGTTCAAGAAGAATGACGACCGCCGAGAACCGGCCGTCCTGGAATGGGTGCAGCAGTTCATCGATGCACTCCCCGAGGATGGCAGGTTTGATGTGGTGGTCCCCGTCGGGCGGACCGACGGGATCGGAGTCGAGCTTCGCTCGCCACATAGCACCATGTCATCGGTACAGGTGTGGCGAGAGGGAACGAACGAAGCGCCGGTCTACGGCCTTCGCTCCATTCCCTACGGATACAGCCAGGAAGGAACCCTGGCTGAGATCGTAGAAGCTGCAACCCAGCTATGGTGGAGGCTTCACGTAAGTGCAGCTAACACTGAGCTGGAGCGGCTCCGGAATCGCTTCGGGCTTCCCGCCCTGCGGGAAGCCTTTGACCGACTCGAGTGACCCAGTGGGGAGGCGGCTTGCCGCCTCCCCTACCTTTCACTACAGACGCTTTGCCAGTGATTGATAAATCTCCTTCCGAGGGCCGATAGCTAAGACAACAATTTGGCCATCATGGATCAGATAACATATACGAAACTCACCCTGTGGTGTGCCAAAACGATAGGAACGGGCAGGTTTGAGGTTTGCCTGTAGTTGTTTACCTAACTGCGGATTTTGGACGAGTCGGTCCAAAGCAGTATATACACGTTCCAAGACATCGACAATAAATGTATCTAAGTCTTCTTGGGCGTCTTTAGTAAGGAGTACCTTAATCACGTTGGGCACGGTAATCGTCTAATGTTGACGAATCTCTGAGTACTGAGGAGGTATCTTTCTTAAATGTACCCAAACGACCTTGTAATTGTTCGGACCACCACGGGTCAGAAAGAATCTCGAGCGTCTCCTGTTCAGCCTCACTGAGCGCTATTAGTACATGCCAAGGGATTTGAACAAAGGCAGGCCTGCCATTTGCTGACAGAACGACCTGCATGCCATCTTGGTTGAGTTTTTGAGACAAAGAACGTGTTCCCATATACTGGAGTATAGCATCACTGGCTTTTGGCAACAACCCCACGCACGATCTAAGAGATTGATAGAATTAGTCGCCCAAGTCTTTTGTGTGTCGGAATCTGACAGGTGGTAGGACTTGTCAGATTCCGCTATGCAAAACCAGCTTGGAAAGGTTGGCATAGCGATAAGGGCGGCGGCACTCGCCGTCGCCCTTTTTTCATTAACCTGGGCAGCCCTGCCCACATACCCTGAACGAAAGCGAAGGGAGACTGCACGGAGCGGTCCGCGTTTGCAAGGGCAATCCTGAGATCATCGAAGGATAAAGCACACGTGTTTAGGAAAAAAATGACGAAAATGTTCGAATGGCCGGACGGCCGAAACCGGCCACACAGGCCCGTTGACGAAAAGCTACCCGAGCTTGACCAACTGCTGTTTGCAGACGGTCACCAAGTAGTAGTGTTTGAAGCCCCAACCGGCTCGGGCAAAACAAGCCGTATTGGGCAATTCTTTCTCCTGAGGTATCCAGATCTTAGAATCTGGATGACTCAGTTGAAACGACCGGCAGTTCGCGCGAACGGCTGGTACATAGCCTCTGAATTGGGGCAACGGCAGGGAGAACTCGTAGGTTGGCAACTACGAGGAGAAACGCCGGTCAGATCGGCGATAACACGCCAACTGCTGGTCATCGATCAGACGTTGGTGAACCTCTTTATCAAAAGAGGTAAGCTGCCCTCTGGGCTCCTGGTTATTGACGAAGCACATCAGCGGTCGATCCCGACTGACTTGCTTTTGAAGAGAATCAAGGAGCTCCTCCCGAGTTCTCCAAACACTCGGGTCATTATCACCTCTGCCACCATTGATACCGGAAAGTTTTCCGCGTACTTTGATGATGCACCGGTGGTACGGGCACACGGCCGCATGTGGCCAGTAGAGGTGAAGCCGGTTGAGTTCAATATCGGCCATCACGCCTCAACTGCCATCTCAGCAGCAGAATCGGTAATGGCGCAATTTGCCAAGGGCGAATTGACCATCATTACCACAGAAGCTGCCAGCGAGATCATGCGCCGTGAGGACGAACTTCGTGCAGCGGACACCGCTGAGTGGGCGATCACAGCAGAGATCAGTTCACTCATGGCAACCGCTGAACGTGAGGTCGTCACATCAGGGGCTGTCGTCCTTGTGTTAGCAGGCAAGGACGATATTGATAACGCCGAACGAGCGCTCAGGCAGCAAGCCAAAGCGCTTGAAATAGGCGAACGAGTCGAAATAGTCATATGCCACTCACAAGTGGCGTATGCGCAGCAAGACATCGTTTCTCAGGTATCGGTAGCACCCGATACCTTGCGGTTTGTCTGCGCAACTGACATTATCCGCGACTCGGTCACGCCGCGCGATGCGGTCGTGCTAATTGATCAACTCCAGGCTAAACGTCCGTTTGTCGATAAAAACGGCGTACCGCACCTGGATAAGATTCAGATCTCGCTCGCCGAAGCAAATCAAGGCATGGGGCGAGTAGGACGTACGGGGCCGGGTATCTACATGCCGGTTTCGTACAAAAAGGAGTACCCTCAGCAGCTCCCCAAATGGCCTCAAGCCGCTATTCTGCGCGAAGCATTGCCTTCCGTAGTATTGCAGGTTGCTGCAATGGGTCAAGACATACGGGATGGGGGATTTATCGACAACCCCAATCCTCAGAAGATTGAGACAGCAGTTACCCGGCTCATCAAGGTTGGGGCACTGAATCCAGACGGTACAATCACCAAGATTGGCCGGCTCTTGGTTCAGTTCACCACCGATCCTGAGCCAGGGCGTGCCCTGATCACCGCCTATCAACTAGGCGTACTGGCAGAAGCAATGATAGCCATCAAAATCCTCGACGAGGAAGGCATCATGTTTCGCCCTCGGGATATAGACGGCACTGCTGTCGTCGTAGAAGAAATAGTCCGCCGCATCCTTGCAGGAGTGGCGGAACGCTTCTACGACGAAGAGTCAAAAGTCTGGCGCAAGCCGCGAATGGACGAAGTTGACCTTGAAGAACTCCCTGAGTGGATTGTTCCACGCGATGATGGGATGTTTGAGGTTGACTGCGGTGCCTATGAGTTTCGTAGTGATGTAAGTCGCTACGGAATGAAATGGATTGCCGACGCGGTTTGGCAAGAGTTTGCAGCTGGTACGGGGTCAGATTTCGTTGCAGGCGTGAATGCGTTTCGCGCGTTCAAGCAGGAGCAATTCCGTCTGCGCGATTTAGGCCGTCAGCTTAAGGAGGATGCTCGCACCAATGGTGAACAACCAAACGGTGTGGGTTCCTACCGCTGGCAAGAAGACCGGCTGTTTGAGTGGTGCCAAAGGCATTTTGTAAACTTCAAAGCTGCCGGTCGAGTTGATTTCGGCCTTAAGCAGCTCAAAGAAGACATTGCCGAGTCACCATTTAGGCTCGAAAACGGGCTCTATACACAAAGAGAGTTTGACGCTGATGCTTTGACCAAAGCATTGGCGTCGGGACTTGTTGATCACGTCCACCGTCATAACGGTGATCGTGCATTCAACGGTCCTTTGGGGGTAAATGTTGAGCTATCGTTCAGTTCAACCTGTCCTCCAAGCTCTCAATACGTGCTCCTCGGTGGGGCGCGTAAAATCACCCGGCAAGGTAGGCGAGGCCGCACCTACCATACCTTGCTTGCCGATACTGCTGCTCCGGTTGATCCGGAATGGCTGTTTGAGGTGATGCCGCAGCTATGCGAGCCCAGGCTGCGCGATGGGTCGGCACAATTCGACCCCGTCACCGGCCAGGTAAACGGGACTGAAGACGTGTACTACGGTACCGTCGTCATTAAGTCCTATCCTGTCCAGGTGATGGGTGAGAAGGCAGCCGAGGTGCTGGCTGCCGCCATGGTCGGCACACAGACCGGCCTCCCGGCCGAATGGCTAGCCAAGTTTTACCGCGACCAGGTGTATGAGCTGACCACCCGTGCGGGTGAACAGCGCACCATCAAGGATGCGGTACGAAACTGGCTTGTCAAAAGGCTTACGGATGCTGGTGACGTCACACGTGGCGACGCTGTCAAGTGTGACCTGTTCCTCACGGATGAAGCCGTGAGCGAGATGCTTGGGTACGATTATCCCGAGTTTCGCGAACGGATCATGAGTGAGCGACCCGATCACATCCAGATCGGGAGCCGACGCTTTCGTGTAGAGTACTCCAGCAACTGGGGTACCAAGAAAGTGTTGGCAAAAGTCACGCTGCCCCTTCTGGTAGCCAGGCGGCTGAGTGCCGACATGCTCCCGAACTGGGATGATACCGAAATCCGTATTCACGTAGGTCATTCGGGTTATACCGATATCTATGTGTCAGCGGACACGGTTGACCAGTTAGCGGAGAAGATCGAAACTCGCCGTCGCGAGTTGGCTTGGAAAGCGTTTAAGGCGACCCATGGGGACTATGCTGTCAAAGTCGAAGTTCCCTATGGCGAGTCGCTGGAAAACGCGATCAACCAGCTCCCGGCTCCAGAGATCTGGGATCCGGTCACCGGTGATGAGGCGTACCCGGATTTGGTGTACTACACCAACGAATCCGGGAAAAACGCTTCCTCCACTTGGTACATCCGGTGGTTCCGGACAGTCAGCGAGGCAGAAGCCGCACGGGCTCAGGCTGAGGCCAAAAAGCGCGAAGTTGACGCGGCAGAAAACGAACGCCGCAACTTTGACGTCTTGAAAGCCGAAGCCCAGGCGCTCTACCAAGAGGTAGAGGAGCTCTTTGGCCAGATCGACCTGGATAGATACCAGGCCTATGGTCTTTCTTCTGAGGAAGGCCGTAGGGACCCGTACGGTTACGGGTACGGTCTGGCAGGCGCTCTCAAAAAGGCCAAGCAGTTGACTGGGTTAACGGACTACCATGCCCAGCCTACCCAGGCGCTTGAAGCCTTGAACGCCGCAAAAGAGCGCATCCTCGCAGCGCTGGCGTACTTCGCCGAAAACGAAGTTCGTCAGCCCGAGGCAGAAGCGGCATTGGCCGAGGCCGAGGCCACGTACGCCAAGATCGAAGAAGCACGCGCGGCTGGCGCGGGCATCAGCCGGAGCGACAGTCAGGAGGTTAACAACTGGCTGCGCCAGGCACGAAGTGCGTTTGACAAGGGCGACTACCAGGAAGCCCTGGATCAATGTCACTTTGTGCAGAAAAAAGCTGGTGACGTGCTCGCGACCGCCGAAACGATCTTGGCAGCGAAAGCTCGGTTGGATGCCTTAGTGGCAGCTGAGTACTCAACGTGTCCTGTATGTGAAGATGATATCGAAAGATATCGTACTCACTACTGCGACACAACCAAGTACGGCACCGCCGGCTATGTCGTTGAACTCAAGAGAACAACAGTCAACGGTGAGGAGATCGTTCGGCTCGAAGCGGTGTACAACACCCGATACAACGAGTACGAAGTCTCAATCATCGTTGCTGAAAACGTTATCTTAAGTGAAGATGACCAGCCGATGACCACGTTACTGTGGCAGCCGCCAAGCGAGGCCGAGCGCGAGTTAGCCAAGCAGATGGCAGAGGTCCAGTCTCAACTGGATCGCATCGAAGCTGAGCGGACGTATGGCCGCGTCGAAGGAACCTTCCAGCAGACCCAGCACGGGCTGCAATTTGAAGGAACCTTTGGCAATAGCCAATACGTAGACAACCGCAATGATCCAGAAGGCCGTACCCACTACGATGAAGGTACGGCTGCTATTTTCGCCTGCAAGAAATACTGTGGTTGGCTCGATGAGCAACCACAGGCAGGTGAAACCTGGATCTGCACCTTTGCGTTCCAGATTGCAATGGTCGGCGGCAAGCCGATCATCGTGGTCAATCCACAGGTGCGCAGCGACGATGAAGGCCATCTGCAGGCACAGCTTGCTGAGCTGCAGGCCAAGGCAGAAGAGCTGAAAGCCGGCTCGCAGGCAGAGACTGAGGAAGAATCCGAAGTCGTGCCCGGCGAGCCGGTTGAAGTGACCGAAGATCTGGCCGCCAAGTTGGCGGAAGCCATGGGCGGTCGGGTCAAAGTCAAGAAGTAATTAACCGGCAGGGCGTGTAACAACGCTCTGCCGGCTTCTTTCATAACCCAGTACGTTTGGTAGTGGTTTGTGGAAGGCTCATCTGGTTGTCAGGTGAGTTTGTACATAAAAAATAATAAAGGAGGTGCGTGATGGCACTAGAGGTTATCTCTCGTCTATTTGATAAACGAGAGATGGTAGAGTTGCTGCAGGCACAACCGCCGTCTGCAGCCATTGCGATGCTGTTCGGCGGCGATCGATTCAGCTGCTGCGACGAGTTCGTGGCAGTGCTGGTCGGTAAAGAAATCGCCGCAATAGCATCAATTGCCCCGAAGGGCGAACAGGGTACGGGTACTCCCACCATCGTGGGACTGTACACCGTGCCTGAATTTCGCCGGAAGGGGCATGGTGAAACCGCATTCCGTGCCGCAGTTGAGCGGTGCCGAGAGCGCGGGTTCACCACCGTGCGCGTTGACGTGATGAGCAGACACGTTACGCGCATGATCGAAAAGCTCCCGGATAATGACCGAGAGCTTCTGGAGGTCCATGATTATGGCTCAATCATGGACTTCATGCCTGAGTAACTGAGGAGGACCGGCACAAGCCGGCCCTCCTCGCCACCAACCCGCTGCTGATTTCGGTAGGACATGGAGCATCCAGGTTCACGATACGCTCTTTATTGAGGATTATCGGGACCTGTGTTTCATGGGGAATCAGCAGTGGATTAGTGTACATGCCCTATGGTTGGGCGAGTTGCTTGCCCTCTTCGTCAAGTTTCGGTATAACCAACCACAGTGAAGAAGATAAAAATAATCGCGACGATCGGGCCAGCTTCTGAGGCTCCCGAAACCATGAAAGAGCTTCTGGTCGCAGGAGTTAATATTTTTCGTTTCAACATGAAACACAATAGCCTGGACTGGCATCTGGAGAAGATTAACCAGGCTGTAGAAATTGCTGCACAATATGAGATGCCGCTTGGGATATTGATCGATCTGCAGGGACCTGAGGTGCGTATTCAGACCCATGCTGGCGAGCCTGTCCTTGTTACCAAACACAGCGACGTGCGTTTTAGCAGTAATGAGCACGATTTATTGAACGATCCCCATACCATACTCATTCCCCAAACCGCGGTGATCGAAAGCCTCGAGCCAAACGACCAATTCAGTATTGATGATGGCTATTTGCAGTTTCGTGTTGTAGAAAAACACGATCACACAATGACTGCTCGTGCGCTTGGAGATTACACCATCAAACACAACAAAAGCCTCAATTTATTTCAAAAAGATCTGCCCCTGCCATCTCTCGTTGAGAGTGATCTGGAAAAACTTGATATCGCCACCCAAACGCGGATCGACTTTGTTGCGCTATCCTTCGTGCGGGATCAGCATGATGTAGATGTATTGCGTCAGGAGTTGAAGAAGCGCGATATCAAAGCTCAAATCATAGCCAAGATAGAAAATCAAAAAGGCGTTGATAACATTGACACCATCATTGACCACGCTGACGGTATCATGCTTGGTCGAGGAGATCTTGGTGTCGAAACACCCATCGAGACTATCACCTATTTTCAAAAAGAAACGATCAAAAAATGTCGCCAAAAATCAAAACCTGTTATTGTCGCTACCCAAATGCTTGAATCCATGATACACAACCCTATCCCCACTCGTGCCGAAGTCGCGGATGTTGCCAATGCGGTGTTTGATCTTACGGACTGTATGATGCTTTCGGGGGAATCCGCGTATGGAGATAATCCTGTCTTGGCAGCACAAACTATGACCCGTATTATCCATTACAACGAGTCAAAAGTGGATACTCCTGATTTTCGGTTTGACCAAACTGCCCAGACGCATCATATTGCACAGGCCGCTGTACGTATAGCTCACTGGCATGATGTATCCAAGATAATTGCATTTACCGAAACCGGATACACAGCGCGCGTCATTGCTAGCCTACGTCCGCCGGTACCTGTCTTAGCCGTGAGTAATCAAGAAAAAACTATCCATGCTATGGCCGCAAGTTTTGGCGTGATTTCGATCAAATCGGAGTATCCTATTGGAGATCTAGTGGTGTATAACCAGGTCATTGAGGAACTACAGTCCAAAGGATATGTGGAAAGAGGCGAGGTAGTGGTCTTGGTACACGGACAAAGACTGGGCGAGCCAGGCAAAACAAACGCACTCGTCATTCTCAACACCTAAACACCCGCCAGATCTCTCGACCCGCTCGAGATGACGGGTTTAGCTGGTTCGAGATACGGGTTGGGCAGGGTCAAAATGACAAGTTGGGCATGACTTGAGATGACAACTTAGGAAATCCGTATATACCAAGAGTGTGAACCAGTCATCCCGACCGCAGCTTTACTGTCATCCCGACCGCAGTGGAGGGATCTCACCTGGCGAAACCAGATCTCTCGACCCGCCAAAGGTCGAGGTGGCAATACGCTCTTTAACTTTGTTCCGGAACACCCGCCAGGTACTCTTCAACTTTTTCGACCAATTCTCCAGGATTGATTTCGGACTTGACCAAAAAACCATTCGCACCAATACTGCGCGCCTGGTCTATGATGATACGATCACTTAACGCTGATAGGACATAAATGGGTGTATCTTGCGTTCGCACATCATCTCTCAGCTCTTGTAACACCTGCATACCATGCTTACCAGGCAGCATCAGATCAAGAAAAATGAGGTTGTATGTTTGAGAAAAAGCTTTGTCGATACCGGACTGACCGTCGGTAGCTACATCTACGGTATGGCCGGCTTTTCCAAGAGCCTCCTGATAGATGAAACTAATATCGGGATTATCTTCGATCAGTAAGATGTCCGCCATCTAGGATCATTGTAGCCTTGCGTACAAGCCTATTGCAACTACAACTTATACTAATAGTATGCCTACACTATCAAAACACGACCAAATAGAACAACTACGGCGAGAATTACTCTCCCTGACCGATTCTCCGCTGTACGCATACCGCCAGGCACACAATTATCAACCGGTTATCGGCACAGGCAACCCTGATGCTGACATCATGTTTGTCGGCGAAGCTCCCGGGGAAAATGAAGCAAAAACTGGCATCCCTTTTAGCGGCGCTGCAGGAAGACTGTTAGACGAATTACTACGCAATGCGAACATTAGCCGTTCCGACGTGTTTATTACCAACATAGTCAACGACAGGCCTCCTGGCAATCGAGATCCTCTGCCAGAAGAGATCCAGCTCTATGCGCCTTTTTTGCAAAGATTGCTCAAGATTGTGCAACCTCGAATCATTGCAACATTGGGACGGTTCTCCATGAAATATATGTTAGACTTGTGCAATATACCGCAGGCAACTCACTCTATTTCACAACTTCACGGAACCAGCTTTTCCGCCACCGCTTCGTATGGCCGCATATTTCTTATGCCGTTGTATCATCCAGCTGTAGCACTGTATAACAACAATCAAAAAGGCACATTATTACGGGATATGCAGAAGTTACGCACTCTGTATGAAAAACTTCCCAAGAAGTGACATGCTATGTCGTATTCACCATAAACTCCACCACATCACCCTCTTGCATACCATACTCTTTGCCTTCCATTCGGATTTTGCCCGCTTCGCGTGATCCGTTCCAACCGTTATGTGCAACAAAATCAGGATACGATACGGTCTTTGCCTTAACAAAGCCTTTCTCAAAATCTGTATGGATCGTGCCCGCTGCCTCCGGAGCAGTCATACCTGAAGGGATAGGCCATGCACGGACTTCTTTCACCCCAGCGGTCAAAAATGTAATCAATCCAAGCGTTCGATATGTCAGTGTAATCAGTCTGTTTAAGCCAGGCTCATCAAACCCATAGGCAGCTAGTAACTCTTTTTTTTCGTCCTGAGATAACCCGCCAAGCTGTTCTTCAAGTTTGGCGCACAGCGCAATTGTTTCATATCCTGCTACAACCTGCGGCTGGCCAGCAGCCTCTTCGTCAGAATTCAGTACAATAATGAAAGGCTTGCGGGTCAAAAGTGCAAATGATCGCATCTCTTTTTCTTCCTCTTCGGTGAGCACTGCCTTGTTGGCATTTTCCCCATTCATAAGCAATGGGCGAACTTTTTGCACCGCACTCCAACGTGCCTGCTCTTCTTTGGTCACATTGCCTTTTGGTTCCCGTTGTTTTTCTATGGTTTGCAAATCAGCCAGCTGTAATTCTGTTTGCAACACCTTGAGATCATCTTCTGGCGTGGTACTACCCGATCGCGCGATATGCTCGTCTGAAAAATTCCGTAGCACAAAGATAATCGCATCCACCTCACGGATATGTGACAAGAACTGATTGCCCAACCCTTCACCCTGATGGGCGCCTTCTACCAGCCCGGCAATATCCACAAACTCTATGGCCGCAGGAACGATGTGTTGCGTGCCGACAATATCAGCCAAAACCGCAAGCCGTTCATCTGGTACCTCTACCACTCCGACATTGGGGTCAATAGTACAAAAGGGATAATTGGCTGCTTCTGCAACTTGTTTTGATAAGAGTGCGTTAAAAAGTGTTGATTTGCCAACATTAGGCAACCCAACCAAGCCTGCTTTGAGTGACATGGACCGTATTGTACCGCAATACAATGGGTGCTGCTATAATAGTAGTACATGGCCCAAGAATCGCTAACTATCAGCAATCCACATGGGTTACGACTTGCAACACTGGTTGATACTCCGACACCATTGGGCCAACATCCTGCAGTGATACTCTTACACGGCTTTACCGGCTACAAAGAAGAACCGCATATCGCACTATTGGCAAAAACCCTTGCCCAGAACAACATCGTGGCGGTGAGATTTGATGCGTCGGGATTTGGCCAGAGCGAGGGTACGTTGGAACATGATTACCGCTTGAGTAACTATTATCAAGACCTTGAGGCTGTATATACCTGGCTGATACAACAACCGTTTGTGGATGCCAAGCGTATCGGAATCTGGGGACACAGTATGGGAGCACTTTTGAGCATCGTGTTTGCGGCCCGACATTCGGACATAGCCGCTCTCTGTGCGCTGTCTGCTCCAGCCCAACTTGGCAAAACAGATTGGCTTGCCTCCATATTGGACCAATGGAAACAAACCGGCTGGTTTGAGAAAGAGAGCTCAACCTATGGATCGCTTAGGATCCCATATGCATTTATCGAGGATGCCCAGCAGTACGACGCGCTCGAAGACGTACAAAAGCTGCATAACCAACACATACTTATCATGCTTGGAACTGCAGATAATGTGGTAGTCCCTCAGGATACCCGAATGATATTTGAGGTCGCCCCGCCACCAAAACAGATTATTGAAATAGAAGGGCTGGATCACGCACCCAAACGCCAAGATTCACACCTACAAGAGATAACCAGCCATGCGGTTGATTTTTTTCAAAGATACTTGTAAATGCCTCGCGCAAGCTACATCAGACACTCCTGTACCTGAGCCACAAGGCGGGATACATCATCGGTCTGGGTAATCAGAGGATGCACGACCATGGTGTAGGAAAACTTCTCCATATCAAAACGTAACGAAATCGGCAACACCGGCAATGCATGTCGCTGCGCCAATACTGCAAAGCCTTTTCTCAGCGGGAGTAATTGATAGGTGCCAGCATACAAATCATCATGAGAATCCGCACCCTCAGGAAATACAATAATGGCACACCGCTTATTTTCGATTGTTCCTATCAGGTCGCTCACGATACGAACGCGCTCCTTACCTGTTTCGGGGATCACGATATTCCCCCACCCACGGTAAAAACTTGCCAGCGGTTCAGGTTCTTCACGGCTGACAACATGGGTGGTGAAATTATGCATGCGCAAAAAATTAACCATTGGGTAATGACGTACAGGGAGGGGATGGATAACGTTTATGTGTAAGTCTTGAGGATCAATACCCAGCGATCTGATATATGCGTCATCATCAATGGCAAACAGGTTGGGCGTTGGGATGTGGTTGGCGACTATCATAACGCGTTCGTGCGAGTCATACGGATCCTGGATGTTTGGTGGCAATTGCCGATCAACCGGCATCTGCTCTTCCAATTTAAGACAGAGGTATTCGTATAACTGCCGCAATCGTACAAACTCCCCTGCCATATAGGCCTGGTTACAATCGGTATAAAATTGTTTGAGCAATTGCACAATAACGTCCTTCATAACCCATCAATTGTACTGCACGCTACGCCGATTAGAAAATAAGTTTTTGCAAAAGTGGGGCGGCTGTGCTGTCACAGCCGCCCCATGCTACTTAATACTGATTTCCTCCCATCCCCAGATTCCGGGCCGCACTTCAAAAACCCAAAACGCACGGACCATATCCTCAGGCGGAAGCGTCGCCTTGACGCGACACACGGCATCGGTAAAACTTTTCAGCGTTGTCCCATACCCACAATCATCGTGGGCGGTGAGTACAAACGTATCTGGATGGTGAAGCCGTTGGGCTAAAACAAGATGGTACTGCAGCAATTCCATATTGCCTGCGCCACCCGCCACTGTCACCCGATCAAAATTTCCGATTTGTATCCGCAAATGACGGATCAAATCATCCAGCGCCTGTTGGATCCTGAAATCCATACAGCCCACAACCAGCCCTTTACATTGTCCCATGCAACTTTCTCCTTGGTAGGACCTAACAACGGCAGTTATTATACTATCTATAGCAACCATGCGACCACCAAACCGATTTTGGACTTCTTTGTCTAGAAACATCTCGTAATTGTTGCTACAATGTCACCCGTGCCAAATATCATCACAGTCAACCACCTTATCAAGAAATACAAAAAAACAGATCACAATGCGGTAAACAGTATCTCGTTTGACGTGCAGGAAGGAGAGTTTTTTACGCTACTGGGACCAAACGGCGCCGGTAAGACTACGACAATCTCTATCCTAACCACCACACTGTCAAAAACCGCCGGCAATGTCGAAATTGCTGGTTTGGATATAGAAAAAGATGCCCATGCGGTCCGCCGACAGGTCGGTATCATTTTCCAGCAACCTAGTCTTGACCAAAACCTCACTGCAGAAGAAAACGTGCGGTTTCATACTATCTTATACGGCATGTACCCGTTTCGGCCGACATTCTCTATGATGCCGCAAGACTACCAAGAGCGAGTCATGGAACTGGCAGACATCGTAGGTATCAAAAATGAGATCTTTAAGCCTATCAAAACATTCTCAGGTGGTATGAAGCGCAAACTTGAGATTGTGCGAGGGTTGATGCACAAGCCTCGCGTGTTGTTTTTGGACGAGCCAACAACTGGGCTTGATCCTGCCAGTCGTCGCAATGTATGGGAATATCTGCAAAAAATCAGAAAGTCCCAAAACATCACCATCTTTCTTACTACCCATTATCTGGAGGAAGCAGAAGGGTCAGATCGGGTGTGTATCATCAATCATGGCGAGATCATTGCAATGGGTACACCGCGGGAGATCAAAAAAGAGTTGGTCCAGCATTATCTGCTCCTAGATGCGTCAGATCGTAAGACCCTTACCCAAGAATTGCAACGCAAAAATATTACTTATACTGAGGAAGATCATATCAAAGTACCTATTCACACATTAAGTGTTCAGGAGATAATCAAGCAGATTGACACGCCATTAACCATGGTTGAGACTCACATGCCGACACTTGAGGAGGCGTACTTGTCAATTATTGAAGATAGTCATATGGATTCCAGATCAAGTCTGGAATGACGGATGGGAGTGTAAGAATCAACGTGTTGCGTGTTATCCCAGCGAACGCTGGTCCGATGACTCTCGACATGTGTCAGAGGAGTATCGAGATTCTATGAGGATCCAGTCTCTAAAACACAGCGAGACTGATTCTGACACTACAAAAAGTAACTATGATGAAAGAACTTAATGCTATTTTTATCATTGCGCTGCGGGATGTCTTGAAATTTTTACGAGACAGATCTCGTATTGCTGCGACATTTATATTTCCGGTACTTTTTATTGGTGCCTTAGGTGGCAGTTTGCAGGCTAACTTGGGCAGTCAGGTGGGTTATAACTTTATGGTGTTTGTGTTCACCGGCGTGTTGGCACAAACCTTGTTCCAATCATCCGCCAGCGGCATTATCTCACTCATAGAAGATCGTACCACTGATTTTAGCCGGGAGTTATTTGTCTCGCCTATTTCTCGCTACTCGATTATTATCGGCAAAATATTTGGCGAATCTATCGTGGCACTACTGCAAGGATTGGGTATCTTGGCATTTGGTTTCATTGTCGGCGTACCCCTGCCATTTGCGACGTTAGTGGCGTTGTTTCCGTTTGCCTTAGTCATTTGTTTTATGGGAGGGGCGTTTGGTGTATTGGTACTTGCCAACCTGAGTAGTGAGCGGGCGGCCAACCAAATTTTTCCGTTTGTGATGTTTCCTCAGTTCTTTTTGGCAGGTGTTTTTAATCCGATCCGCGAATTGCCATTTATCCTGGACATTTTGTCGAGAATTTCCCCTATGCGATATGCAGTCGATCTCCTGCGTGGGGTATTTTATGCTGGTAGCCCTGAGGCCGAATTGATCATCCTGGCACCCGTACAAACCAACCTCATCATCAGTACCGGAGTATGCGTTGTCTGCTTATTCCTGGGCACCTATCTTTTTGTCAAAAACGAACGGAATCGGTAAGATAGTACCATGTACTACCCGCAAGAGTTCAGGCACCTGACTGAGGAAAAAATAACACAGGCCGTGAAAAAAGAAGGATTTCGTCCCCTCAAACTACGCAATGCTCCAGGTGCACGCTATCCGCAGCATCAACATCCGGAAGAGAAACTACTGGTATTTTTGGAAGGAACAATGGAAGTGACCGTTGAGCACCATGTGTATCACTGCCGCGTAGGTGATAAATTGACCATTCCCGGCAATAAGGTGCATTCTGCAGTCGCCGGGCCCCATGGGTGTACATTCTTGTGGGCAGAGAAAGGCTGACCTGTGATGCCAGAACAACGCTACTCAACTTCTCCTTCAATCAAAGGCACAAATAGAAATTCGCCAAACTCTTCTTTTGAAAATACATCTCCTTCTCTTAGTACACGTACCATGCGTTGCACACTTCCCTCGCCCACCGGAATCACCAGACGCCCGCCATCAGCCATTTGATCAAAGTACGCCTCGGGTATCTTTGTAGCACCAGCAGTAACTATAATCCCATCATATGGCTCGTAATCGGGCAAACCTTTTGTACCATCCCCAATGATAGAAACAATATTGTTCAGTTGGAGGTCTTTGATCATGTTGCGAGCGCGATTCGCTAATGACGGTATACGTTCTATTGTGTATACACTCTTCACGATCGATGCTAAGAGCGCTGTCTGATATCCTGATCCAGTACCTATTTCCAAAACGACATCTTCTGAACGAGGATCCAACAACTCCATCATGCGCGCAACGGTGTATGGCTGGGAGATGGTTTGTCCTTCGCCTATAGGCAATGGCCTGTTTTCATACGCTCTGGACCTAAGCTCGACATCCACAAATGCTTCTCTTGGCACACGACTGAAAGCTTCCAACACATTGCGTTGCGTGATGCCAAGAGATCGCAACTCTTCAACCAGGCGTTGGCGGTGTGCCGCATAGGTCATATTTATAAATCCAAACTCTGCAGATAGGTTTTGAAGTCGTTCGACAAATCTTCCCGCATGAGGGCAAACTTGACCGTTGCCTTAAGATATCTAAGCGGATCACCCGTAGTAAGCCACTCACCTTCTATGGGTTGCGCAATGACCGATTTGTTCTCTTGTGCAAGTCGATTCAATATATCTATCACCCATAACTCGCCATCTTTGCCAGTAGGTGTTTTTTGGACTTCTTCGATAACATCATACGAAAACACAAACCGCCCGAATTGTGCCATTTTTGATGGAGCGTCTTGGGCAGAAAGTTTTTCGTAGCCAGCCTCTATTTCATTGGGTATATCCGAGTTTTGTTTGTACTTAACCGTTCCGTATCGTTGTACTTCCGCGTCTGGCACCTCCTGTACCCCAAGAACTGCAGACGGGTGATACTGTTCATACACGTCAATAAGTTGTTTGGTAACCGGGATATTTGATAATGTCAGATCGTCTCCGAACATATATACAAACGCCTCACCATCATCAATCAAATCTTTCACTACTAATAACGGCGTGGCATTGCCGTATGGCAGGTGTTTTTTCTGGCGAACATAGACAAAATTAGCCATTTTTGTAATATCCTGGACTTGTTTGAGGCGATCTTCTTTGCCTGCCTGTGCCAACGAATATTCCAATTCCAGATTATTATCAAAATAATCTTCCATAATATGTTGGCCAGCGCGGGTGACTAATATAATATCGGTTATACCTGAATGAACGGCTTCTTCTACCAGATATTGAATAATCGGCTTGTCTATGATGGGCAGCATCTCTTTGGGTTGGTTTTTTGTTGCAGGCAAAAATCTGGTTCCGTAACCAGCAGCGGCAATAACAGCTTTGGTGACGTTGCGCGGATTCATCAAAATCATTATATACCATCTTCTCCACAGACAACTACCCTGATACAATAATCATATGTTCTCCCCTCGTAATGCAAAAAGCGAGCCTGTCATTTCAAAACTTGGCCTAATTGCAAAGAAAGTGTTTGTGTTCGTACTCGTTGTCTTTTTTGTACTGTTGTATCTTCGACAATTCGTACCTGCAGTAGATACAATACTCCATCCCGCGGAGATAATAATTTTCATTCTGGCGAGTTTTGTGTTTACGCTCCTGTTCACCAAACATCCTACCAAAGCCAAACCCATCTCTACGTCTGATTGGGCACTATTGGCACTCTTGTTTATTGTAGGAGGGGCGTTGTATCTTTTGAGCGATTATGATCTGGGTATTGGCGGGCTGATTGCTGCAACGATCTTGGTACTTTTCACCATTGGGTTGGGACTGTATGTCTGGAATGGAGAGGACAAAGGAGTGCGTTTTGTGCTATTTTCACGAGATCGACGATACAAGTTTGCAACGTACCTAAAACATGCTGCCTCAGAATGGATACTCGCTGCAGTGATAACGGCAAGTGTTCTGGCAATACTGGTAGTTATCAATATAACATTGCCACGAGATCGGGATGTTGCAAGAAACACCACTAACGATCGCGATATTGCTTCGGATATACTGGTTCGACCAACTCAGTCTCAGACACCACCAGCCCCGACGCCAGAAGATGTAGAAGTATCACCGACACCGTCTGACCCAACACCCTCTATCGAGCCCACGCCGACAGTAGAACCAACGCCACCTGCTGAACTACCCGCACCGGAGGAGTATGCGCTCTACGTTCTTAATGGCAGCGGAACTCCCGGTGCTGCCTCACAAATTAGAAGCCTATTGGAAGAAGGTGGGTTGGTTGTCGACTATGTCGGAGATGCCAGTACGTTTACGTATCAAAACATACAGGTACGATATAACGCTGGATTTGAATCCGTTGGAACGAAAATACAACAGCTATTACAACCACACTATGATAATTTGGACGTGGCCGAATTTGGCCCAACCGAACGCTATCACCAATACGACGTAGTCGTAATACATGGACAATAGGTCGTAAACGATATACATGCAGGTGAAACGTGGAATTTGTTTGTACTTTGTTTTTATAGTTTCCTTCCGCCTACTTCTTTCTCCCCAACTTCTCCTGCCAAACTACCAAGAGTGGCGCTGCGATAAACGGAGATGAATACGTACCGGCAACAGTTCCGATGAGCAAGGCAAAGACAAACCAACGGATGCTTTCTCCCCCCAGGAGAAATAGTGCCAATAGCATAAAGAAGATAGTGAGCGAGTTATTAATCGAACGAACCAACGTTTCGTTCACTGCATCATTCACCAATTGAGTAAATTGTTTTTTGGGGTATCGTCTGATAGATTCACGAATGCGATCATATACCACAATGGTGTCATGTATCGAAAATGACAGAATCGTCAAAAGTGCTGTCACAAACAGTGCATCCACTTCTACTCCTGCAAAACGTCCTAACAAACTAAACACACCCAACACAACTATACTGTCGTGAAACATTGCAAGAAGTGCACATATCCCATACATACGGTCTTTGAACCGCCATGCCATATACAGCAGGATGAGTACCGCAGCTATCCCTACAGCAGTAACTGTCTTTATGAGGAGCTCGCGTCCGAGTGTAGGACCTACTGTTTCAAAACGCAATTCACTTACACCAATACCATCGGACTCGATCATAGTAGCTAGGTTTTGTTTGGTTTCTTGGTCAATGTATGTCATGCGTAGCCTTACGGCTCCGGTATCACTCACCGAATGATACGCAACTTCAATATCTTGCGCTTCTATAATGTCAACGATCTTCAGTGACGACTCCTCAAACGAAGTACCTCCGTCTGCCAGTTGTAGTTCCCACGCACTACCACCGACGAAATCTATCGCAGGATTAAGTCCCCACCACAACAGTGCAATCATCCCAGGAACCAATACCATCGCAGAGATCAAAAAATATATTTTTTTGTAATGCATGAAGTTAAACATAGTTGCTTATGTATTACCTCCTCGATAAAACACGCGTATTAACGTTCGTGTAACGATAATACCAGTAAAAAGCGAAACTGCTATCCCAAGCCCAAGGGTAAATGCGAATCCTCGCACCATCCCGCTAGTGACCAAAAAATTCCAATTGAATGGATTAAATAAGATAAATACCGTGGCCAATGTTGCTACATTGGCATCTCTGATACTGTCCCACGCACGACCAAATCCTAACTCCATTGCCTGCTTGAGCGGTTTTCCTGCGCGAAATTCTTCCTTCATGCGTTCAAAGATCAAAATATTGCTATCCACTGCCATGCCAATGGAGAGAATAAAACCAGCAATGCCAGATAGCGTCAACGTAACAGGAATCAGTTTATACAGAGCCAATGTAATCAGTCCATATATAATCAATGCCACCCCCGCAATTATCCCCAGCCTGCCGTAATACAACACCATAAACAATACCACCAAACCCAGCCCAACCATTCCTGCCCAGATACTTTTCTCCACTGCTTCCTGTCCCAATGTAGCGCCAATATGTTCCTGCTCAACAACCGACACCGGTGCCGGCAACGCACCTGCATTGAGTTGCTGCACCAATAGTTGCGCCTGCTCTACCCCGAACCCACCGCTAATAATCGCTTCCCCTCCCGGGATAGCCTCAGAAACCATTGGCGCAGAAATAATCATGTCATCCAAGTAGATTGCAACCGGTTTGCCTATGTTACGTCCGGTGATCTCTTCAAACAGATCAGCACCCTCCTCGTTGAAAACCAACCGTACCTGCGGCTCATTGACCCCCATAGCCTGTGTTCCTGCGTTTTGGGCAAAAACAACATATGCACGTTTGAGATATTTACCCGTCAATTCCGTATCTTGGAATTGATCCTGCATGATGGCAGTCTGGATATCTTGATAGTCCTCTGTGGGCTCTTTGAACCGTAACTGCGCCGTCTGCCCGATGATATCAAGCGCCTGCTGCGAATCAGTCACTCCTGGCAGCTCAACAACGATACGATATTCACTACCAGATTGGGTGGTATAGATATTGGGTTCCGAAACACCCAAAAAATTTACCCGCCGCTCTATCACGAGCTGGGCTGATGCTAGCGCATCCTGGCGATCTTCAGCGGCAACCTCAGTCATATCAGCCTGCAACACCGCACGAATTCCCCCAGCCAGATCCAACCCTCTGCGCAATTGGAGGTCCCGATAGATTCGGGTATTACCAATCTGCCAGTCAATTGCGTATCCACCTACACGAAAAGAAATTTGCCTACCAAACACCGTAAAAGACGGCTCTAGCCGAGGAAGCGCAATAAGTAATGAGATAAAGGAGATAACACTGATGAACCAAAGCCAGAAATGATTATGGTGCTTCATACACTAGATCCAGAGTTCTTCTTCTTTGCCGATGAGGACGACAAAAGGCTGAGACAAAATCTGTACGATAAACTGGTCGTGACGGTGGCGGCGGAATTTAAATTCTTCCAGCCCCATGACTGTGTAATTAACCTCATGACCAAACTCCTCTTGAGCATCTTTGATAAGCTGCTGCAGTAGCTCCAAATGTACTTCTCCCACAATCATCAGGTCTACCTCGTGAGGTTTGGCAACACGGCCCAACAATAACTCAAGCGAAAGAATCGCATATCGTATATTACCTAATTCCGCCCGATTGGTCACAATAGCACCTCCCAGGCCACTTGCCTTACCCAGCATACGCAACAATTCGGGATAAAATCGAAAATCCTGTTTGACCTGATAATATCGCCGGTTGACACGACTCTCACTGCGCAACAGACCTATCTTGTGCAACCGCCTCAACTCACGTCTGACTGCATTTATCTCTTCATCCACCGCCCGAACTATTTGTCGAACATAAAAACGCTCCTCTGGATGCAGGACGAAAAGCTCCAGGATTTTTAGTCTAACACGAGAAGTAAACAAATAGTGTAAAGCCTCATCAAATTGCATCATAATTTTGTCTGTCATCCAAGCTCCTGAAACATCTGGCAATTAATATCCCACAATACTGTCATCAGGAACCACCTGGATCCACGTCTTCCCCCTGTTGAATTGTACCTCTTTTCCTTCAGAATTTTTGTAGGTCGTTCTTGTATTCACATTGGGCTTCGTCCACGTTGCCTCAATTACATCCCCATCTTGAAAGATTAACGCTCGCCCACTCCCAACTGTTGTATATATCACGTGATTCTCTCGGTCAAAAGCTGGAACTACTGATGTGAATTGCATCACGATATTTTTTGCTGTTACATCTTCATTGGTAGCCGGATCTACCTGTCGAGCTCCGGCAATTTCATAGAAATAGCGATTGCCAATGGCATCATATACCCATCTCACATCGTAACCATTCTGACCGCGTGATCCCCATTCTAGTGTAATTTGGCGGCCACTTTCAGGTCTTTTATTAGCAACTGCATCTTCTTTGAACTGCCACGGTTTGAGTTGAGTGGGACCTGACCATCCAACTTGAGTTTGTGCATCTTTCATACGGCTCGTAGAGGTAAACGCGTTATGGGGCGCAAACCGGTCGTTACGTCTCCACCACGAACCATAAATATTCATGTAGGATTTGACACCATCAGCAGTAATACGACTGAGTGCATTGATCCGTGGATCAGAGCTTATAGCGCCACCAATATGCATATACGTGGCATCAAGTGGCGCCAGCCAGTCAAGGTAATAACTTCGTGCTGACCTCACCGGCATGATCTCATCCACGTCGTGATGCAAGAATACTGCCATGTATCGGGTGATACTGCCTTCCACCATTGCTTCAAAAACCAGATCAGCCCGTGATAGGCCACTCACCGGACGCACACTGATGATATTTTCGACCATCACCGCCATTGGTAGATACCTCATTATGGCGTCATACTCGTCCTGTGTAACAACCGCTCCATCAAGTGGTAACTCTTTGTTAGCGGGTTTTTCGGGCGGTACAATAGAAATACCGTTATCCTCGGGTTGTGAGACAATCTCTTCTTGCGTACTACCTCGAGCCAAAAATATCACACCAATTATTCCAACCAGCAACACACCCAATCCAACACCTATTGCGATTCTTTTCTTCCTACTTAGTGCATACCATTTTGCCGCGATACTTTTTAGTCTGTCGCGAAGTGAACGTGTTGTTTTTGGGTTGTTTTCTGTCAAGGTCATGATGTCATCCATCGTTATTTTTTCGGCGTAGTACGCAAGGATGCCGCCTGGTGTACTGCCTGTTTTTCTTCATCGGAAAGGCCATATTCCTCCGATGTACCTTGGATTATTTTTTTGGTATAGATACGTGTCCGATCTCTGCCATGCAAAGAGGAAATCACCACGCCGCTGTTGTTCCCATCAAGCAAGGCTATAGTAAAACTCTGGTCGCTACCAGTATCCTCAAACGGGCTAAATCGTACTAGACCAATCTTTTGGATACTGTCATTATGCATTCTATGCATATCATGGAGGCGGCTTTCCATATTAGAGAGTTCCGTCTGCATACTCCCCACCTGTGCTAACTGATCCAAGACTATGTCCTTAAGTGAACGCGGATGCCCACCATCAAGGAGCGCGTTGTTGATCTTCATTTGACGCATGAGAAGCAACGTCAGTACTGTTAACCAGAAAATAGCTACAACGCCAAGGGTTAATAAGAGAACCCCGTTGACTTCTATGTTGGTAGTTACTAGACGCGCTAATTGGTCAGTCATATGTATCCTGAGTAATTAATTTATACATGTGCCACCCTTATTGGTCAATCTAAGATATGATACTATGCAGATATGAATGATAACCTCAATTTTTTGAAAAAAGATATCAAAAAGACTGTCACTATCAGCGGCATTATTCTTATACTACTGACAATCATCACAGTTTATCTGCAATTCTTTCAATAATACCGGGTGCTCAAACAGTTTCCACACCGATCAAATTAGCAACAGCTACATAGCGATCAGACCCAAACCCCGGCGGTATACACGTCATGAGGGTCAGCAACCGTTCTTCTTTTGGTTGATTAAGAATAAACACGTCTTTGGGTGACAACACCGCGGTGTAGTTGATCCGGTACCGATACACCCGATCTTCTGCCTTTACTTCTACAATCGCCCCGCTTTTGATACGTGGCAAATTGGTGAAAATAGATTCGTAGTCAGAACCAGCCAGGATAGGTAGTTTGCTATGCCCGAAAAAAAATACATTGCCTTTTTCTCCAGGATAAGCGGTATTGGCAAAATGGGCAACCGCCCGAGTTAAGACAGTATTGTAGATTGCCTCATTTGTCCCATCTACATCCAACTGCACTACTGCCTCTTTGATTCCCAACTCAGGTACGGAAAGAAAGATCGTTCCAGTAGGACGTTGAGGGGCAGGGATAGAGGACTGGTCGGTTATGTCAATACCGCTCGTAAGATACGACGAAGGATACCATATGCCTCCAATGATAACGCCATCGCTTGTTTGGTAACTGGATTGGTGCCGAGTATACACGTTAAAAAATTTCTCTGCGTCAAAAGCAGTAGCCAACTCTTCTTTTTGATTATCAATGAGACGCGGCATGACAAAATAAAACCACCCTAGATACAAAAAAATCATCACTGCCACAAAAATACATCCAACGCCAAGTAATTTACGCAAAAAAAGACGCTGTGTAGGAGTTAGCACATCTCTCATAGTTACTTTATATCACTAAATACGATACACTAGTGCTATATGCACAAAATTTTTACTGCTAGTATTATTGGTATTTTGCTTTTCGTTTTGTGTACGGCACATGATGTCAGAGCTCAAGCCCAGCTGGCAACCTTGGTACTAGAGCCGGCAACTCAGACAACTGCACCTGATGGATCTTTTACCTTGACTATTAGGCTCAACACCGGAGGCCAAGATGTCAATACTGTTGCTGGTAATCTTGTATATGACCCAACAGCCGTGACACCGCAAAGCATTGATACGACGGGCAGTTTTGTCACAATCTGGTTTGAAAATAATATTGCCTCGTCTAATGGAGAAGTCCGACTCACAGGGAGCGTGCCAAGTCCTGGTGTAAATGGGAACAACCTGTTATTTGCTAGAGTCAATTTTACTGCTAATCAAGCTGCCACCACCCAGATAAGTTTTGACGACGATAGCGCCGTATTTCGAGATAACGATAACGTAGATATTCTTGGTGATACCACTGGCAGTGTTATCACCATAACCGATGCCTCAATAACACCCTCTCCCACTGGGATACCTACCAGCAGCCCAGGAACACCAACACCGACAGCTCTACCTGATGCTGGAATAATCTCACCAACGATTATTATTTTTATTGCTGGAGTGTTATTGCTAATCGTTGCAATCGGTCTACTCGTATAATAGTATGAATTTAGTCAAGCACATTGCACGTAAATAGCTGCCTATGGGTACACTAAAAAATTTACTGGTACGTCATTTTAATATTATTCTTATGGTTCTTGGTCTTTTGGTAGGGCTCGTGTTCGGGCTTATCCTTATTAGCCAACGTCGCGATACACCGCCGACCACGCCTGTACCAACACCAACGCCTTTAGCGACTCCGACAGCAACGCCCTCACCCTCGCCATTACCGGTTACACCGACTCCCATGCCTACAGCGATATCGCCCACCGCTGCCCTCACACCTACGCAAGGGGCAGTACCAACAATAACACCGGCTCCAACAACTCAAGCCCCGATACCTACACAAGCGGTCTCCCCCACTGCTGCCCCCACAGTTACCGAACCCACACCAACACCTCTGTCAGACGAATTGCCCAATACTGCAGGCGGTGGATGGATGACCTTGCTGATGCTAACATCAGCACTCCTACTCATCGGATTTGTACTCATTGTGGTTTAATAAAAGGTGATAAGCAAAACCATTCCCACGCATTACCATTCCTACTAACTTCCAACTTCAAAGTTCCAACTCGGGGGTTATCTTGTTCTCAGATCGAGCCTGTAAATCGTTTAGATACTGGAGTTCCAACTGGCCGTCTATTGGTACCAAAGTTTCTTCGCTAACCGTTGGGACTTCCACAGGCCGGTTAAAAACAAACGATGTGATTATCCAACCAATAATAGTTGCTATTGCCAAAAAATAAAGAGTGATTGCTGCTTTAGACATAATTATTTATTCATCAACCTCCGTTGGTCTAATGATCGAAACCGGTTCAGGGTAATAATACCCCTCTCCAGTGATACTAATGGTCAATTCTGGATCCCCTGATTCATCAGCTGCATCCACACTCATTTGTATGTTGGTTATCTGGATCAAACGGGGCAGTACTTCTAGCGCACGCAAAAAGTCGACGCTTTGTCGATACGTTCCAGATCCCATTAGCGTGAATTCTACCTCATTGGTATCACTTGCTTTGTGTTGCATCTGGTCTACAGCCACCTGACGCGCTTCAGCAACTGTTTTGACCTGATTCAAAAGATCAAATTGTTTTGGCACGAGAGGTATGGCTTCTTCCAAAAGGATTTTGGTATCCCCGAGTGCTTGTACTTGTTGTTCTGCTTGCGTGATATTTTCTCTTTTTTCTTCTAATCGTACCCTTAGGGTTTGCACTTGTTGGTTATTGGCCCGCAATGTCCTGATGTTTTGAAAAAGTGGAAACCCAACTGCAGCAAGTAAAATGAGTATAAACACACTATTAACAACCAATTCAAGAATGCGTTGGGCGTTTTTGTTTCTTCGTAGTGTATCTAATTCTTTCGAAAACATATTACTCTTCCGCAGACTGCTGCTGCAGACCTACGTCTAGGGTAAATTCGATAAACGGTATACCTTCTGTCTCTGGCCTACTAATGCTCACTATTTGGACTGACTCAAACACATTGCTCTCCGTGAGTTGGGTAACATAATCGCTAATAGAAGCATACACAAATGTCCGACCTGTCAATCTCAAAGTACCATCCCGCACAGAGAAATCACGCAGAGCTATAACTTGGGGGGTAATACTTTCAAGTCGTTCGAAAAGAGGAGCCATTTTGGTCAACTGTCCATGGGTGACAGCAATGGCTCCGGTGTATGCTTGTAAACTCTGAAAGTCACGTTCAAATGCACGTTTACTCTCAACGAATGTCAAATCAGACTCGATTTGTGCAACAGCGTTACGTAACGAATTATTCAAAATCACCGAGTACACGACCAATCCCAGTACTACCACAATCGATACCACTAACCCGTATCGGGTTGCCAACAAGCCGTATTGTACAGCTTTTCGCACTGGTTGAGGCTTAGTGATTTCTTCTGGAATCAAATTGATCCCACTACGTAATGAGGTAATTTGTGCCATCTCAAGTACAGATTACACCAAACCCTTATACATAAGCAAGACGAAAACTGAGTGCCTCTGCAATATGTGTCGCGCTGATACTGTCCTTGCTTGCAAGATCGGCGATAGTACGGGCTATTTTGATTACCTTGTGAGTACCACGAACGGACATACCATGTTTGTCGATTGCCTGGTGCAGCAGTCGCTCACAATCAGCATCAAGCCTGCACAGGGAAACCAAATGCGTATTACGCATTTCGGCATTGGTATGGATATCGGACTCTGCATACCGATGCGTTTGCCTTTCTCTTGCTGCAACCACACGCTCACGGATGTGTTGCGACTGAGAAGTATCATCCGACCTGTATCCTTTGATGACCTTCTCGACCTCTACTGCAGGGACTTCTACCTGTAAATCTATACGGTCAAGTAGTGGCCCGCTCACTCGCTGTTGATAGTGATGAAGCTGTCTGGCAGAACAGACACAAGCTTTTTTGTCGTTTCCCCAGTTTCCACATGGGCACGGATTTGCCGCGGCAACCAGCATAAACCTTGCAGGAAAACTTACACTGCCTTTTGCTCTGCTGATATGCACAACCCCTTCCTCTAACGGTTGGCGTAATGATTCAAGGACACTCCTTGGAAATTCCGGAAATTCATCCAGGAACAATACGCCTCTATGGGAGAGGGAGATTTCTCCCGGACTTACCAACTGTCCACCGCCAACCAACCCTACCCGGGATGTCGTATGGTGTGGCGAGCGAAATGGCCGTGAAACAAGCAGCGGTCGTTGCTTGTCGAGCTTGTTAGTCACGGAATAGATTTTGGTAACTTCAATAGCTTCGTGTAGATTCAGCGGCGGCAGGATGGAAGGCAAGGCACGTGCCAGTAATGTCTTACCCGATCCTGGTGGCCCTTTGAGCATGATATTGTGCCCGCCAGCTGCGGCAATCTCCAGGGCACGTTTGGCATGTTCCTGCCCATAAATCTCAGAGAAATCAGTTGTCGCGTGAAGCTGCTCTTCAAGTAACAACTCCTGCATATCCAAGCTAATCTGTTGCGGTTCCTGCAATCCTCTAATAATGTCTATCGCCTGAGCCAACGACACCAACGGGATCACTGCAATATCTTCAACAATCGCCGCCTCTCGTGCGTTATCCTGTGGTACAAAGATATGTGTAAGTCCTTGTGACTTGGCCTGCAGTGCACAGGACAAAACGCCACTGGTGGGACGTAACGAACCGTCAAGCGACAATTCCCCTAGCCATACAGAGGACTGCAGTAACGGATGAGAGGGGATTTGTTCACTGCTGACCAGGATACCAACTGCTATGGGGAGATCATACATCGGGCCCTGTTTGGGAAGATCCGCAGGAGCGAGGTTGACGGTAATACGATAATTAGGAAATTCGCACGAGCTATTGAGCAAGGCTGATTTGACACGTTCTTTGGCTTCTTCTACTGCTTTGTCTGGCAAACCCACGATGGTAAATGCTGGAAAACCACGCTTGACCACGTCTACTTCAACCTCTACTAATTCACCCGAAAGACCAATCACCGCACTTGAATTAATCCGCGCTAGCATGCAAAAAGTATATCACAGATATATGGTAATATATTCCCCTGTTAAACGTAGTGTGCTATAAACGTATTAAACTCAATTTTCCAGCCGTGCTTTTTGCAAAAACTTTTGGAGGTCTTCTGCAGAATAGGTATTGATAATATGTCGTTGTTCAATACCGGTATCATTAAAAAGACTGTTGAAGTATGCTTCGGCAATTTTCAAACATCGCAAAAATCGCATATCCAGGAGATCAATATCGTACTCACTAAAGTCAGCGTTTTTCTTATGAATAAAAGGCGATTCGTGTTGATCGGTATTGATGGCTATTGTGAGTCCTCGTTCAAAAAACGGCTTGAGCCGGTTTCGGATTTCAGCTGATGAAAGTAACGGAACAAGTTCGGGCAATGCTTCCGCGAACGTTTTCCGGTAACTCGTATCGCTATCCGGATATTTTTCTTTGTCCATCATTTCCTGATAGATATACAGCATTAGAGACCGCAGGTTAATCTCGATAGCTACAGTATTATCAAGTGCCTCCTGAGCAATCTGTTCCCAGTCAAGAGCCTCGACAAATGCTTTTGCTTCTCCTTTTGAGACCCCATATCCGATGTGGGCCATAATGTTTGTCCGTGGATTTTTAATACCTGCTATTACTAGATCAGTGTACTTTTGGGGATCTTCCAAAAAGGGAGCATACCCTTCCGGATCCATATCAGGATGAATGGAGGTATTTACCAACTCAAACTTTCCTTCGGCTACCATTTCGGTGTCAATCGTACCGTCCGGCAGTAGGTTTGCTTCAATACCTTTGATAATCAAGAATTCACTTCCTGCTTCATTCAATCGTGCCTGTTGCGTGTCTATTCGAGCAATATTATCTACCAGCCGCTCATCCCCATAATCGGCTATTTGTTCCGCCTATTCTCTCGACTTACGTTTTATTTCTTTCAATTCTTCAACTGTGAGGCTTCTACCGCTTTCGCTGGTAGCTTGCTGCTCATTCCAGGTATGCCATCCCTCAAACCAAACAGTAATCCCTTCTATTGCTTTTTCTATATTGGCGTCCCGTGAGTGATCCGTAACGGCTACGTATTCATTTCGTAAGCGTTGAGCATGAAATGCTACCAACGGTTCCAGTGCAATTTTGCCGCAGTTGCTACCGCCGCGTGTCCGTACCACTTCTTCGGGGGATATTTCGTTGGCTTCGATATGATGAGTGTGCAGGTCGCCTTTACTATGAGATATACTCAACTCTCCTTTTGTTTCAGCTCGTTTACGGCGACGTTCGGCAGAAGGATTGGATAAAGGCATGCACCAATTGTATAGTGCCTGGAAGTGATAATCAAAAAAATATTTCCAGTTTAAACGGATACGTACTATTTTGTTACAGGATGTGCTTCTGTTCCAGGAAAAGAGTAAGCCAGATTCTGTTCGTCCGACCATGTCGGATTGGAAATCATCTATCTATGCCTCCGACTTCTCCACTCGCCGAGCAAGCGATTCTGTTGCCAGATGTGGAATTCGGGAGTTGCTGCAGGTGGGATTCCCTCGTTTCACGCTTTTGGCATGCCTGAAAAATCAGATTTAGCCAAAGGCTCGTCTCTGTGGGTCTCAGATCAGGTCAGTTCCTGTTCTGTGTCTGTTCGTTTTCACGAGCAGACCACCAGGCGTTACCGCTCGGAGCTTACACTCCAACCCTTGCTCTATGCAGTCTGGACTTTCCTCCCGTTCAAACTCTTACATTACATAACGTAAATAAAAAGTTTGTTCGGGCGATCTCCCTTTTTCCTAGAATGAGTGAATTATACCATTTATGCCGGTATCAAAACAAAATCGCTCTATACTAAAAACTCTATCTCGTTGGTACAATAGTGATACACTAACAGTATGCGAAAATATCTTATGCTGCCTCGATACGTACTCGGATTACTGATTTTGATCTTCTCGCTCATATATACCCCACATGTGGAGGCGAATAGTAATGGTGTTCAGGTCTCAAACGTGCGAATACCACACATTGGGTTAACTTCAGCAACTATCACATGGACAACAGATATACCCGCTGATAGCCAGATACGTTATGGTAAGTCCAGTGTTGACGAGTTCAACGCTGGAGCGGTTAACGTATCCGATACAAGTCACTCTGTTACCCTTCTTAGTCTCTCCCCTGCTACAAAATATGTCTATCAAGTAACATCCTCTACACCCACAGGACTCTCAGGATCAAGTCAGCAACTCTCGTTTGTGACAAATTCATTTTCGTTTGATGATAGCAGTGTCGGTAATTTCGCCGAGCTCAACGCAACACCTACACCCACGCCGTATATTAACCCATACGCACAGTCTCTCCCACAAAGCAACACTATGCCTCAATACTATGGTGGGTATACCCAGCCACCAGTATATCTAGTACCGCCTGTTATTTATCCACAAACGTCAACAAATGCTGGTCAAACCCTGGGTGCACAGCAGGAAGCAGTAGCCGCAGCAGTGCCCGCAACTACTGATAATTCCGAACTAACCTCACTCATGCAAACAGGCATGTGGGGGATTATTGCGTTATTTTTTATTGTTGTATTGTGCTTTACACTTATTGTCTGGCAGTTTCAAAAGAATAGAAAAGAATTGCGGACGTTACAACGGCACATACAAAGAAGTAACCGACAGCAAACAAATCACCAAGTGTCTAAAAAACGCCCCAAGACCTACTCTTTTGATGTGGGGTGAGCGGTAAACTGCTGATATTCTTTCCACACGATAATACTTACCACTGTAATAGGGATAGCGAGCAATGCACCCATAGTTCCACCCAGCCGCCCTCCGATCATAATCGCGAGAATAACCGCCAATGGATCCAGCCCAACTGCTGAGTGCATGATTCGTGGCACAAATACCGCTTGTTCGAGCTGTTGAACAAAAAGATACAGCACAATCACTGCAATCGCGTGCCAAGGCGACTGCGTGACTGCCACCAATACCGCAGGAACCGTAGCGACAATAGGTCCAATTATGGGTACAATCTCCAGTATTCCGGCTATAATTGCTAAAGATAAAGCAAAATCAACCTGTAGCGCCAATAAGCCAACCCACGAAGTAACCCCAACGACGAGCATTAATAATAACTGACCTCGCATCCACGCCCCTAATTTGACCTCGACTTTTTGCAGCATGTTATGCACCATCTCACGGGATTTTTTGGAAAAAAACATCGATATCTTGGCGTGTAGCTTATTGTGTTCTAGCAGGAGATAGTACGAAAAAATAATGAGTGTGAAAAAACTTATGAGCCCTCCAAACAGGCTTGCACCAAACCGAATTATACTCGTCGGAGTATTCACTAGACGATCCGGGAATGATTTGACCAGTTCGGTCAAAGTGAACCAGATATCAACTTCCGAAATCACTTCTTCCAGATTCAGTACTGCAATTGCTTGGACCAGTAAGCTAGGTAAGCTTAATGCAAATTCTCTTAGCTGGATAAATATAATCGGAACCATCCCCCACACCACCATGCCCAACACCGCAAGCGCAACAAAATACAATGCCAGTACCACCAACCAACGAGGTGCACTAAACTTCTCAAGATAATCCACGACAGGATTAAGGGATGATGCAATAATGAAAGCGATAAAAAGCAGGAGTAAGATATCCCGAATAGCAAACACAAACAAAAGCCCTAATACCACCAAAACTGCCGTTAACATTACCTGCGATGTGGTCGAGAAAATCTTGGGATTCACAACAATAGTAAACAATTGCCGGCAATTGTTTACGGTTTACTATCTGTTAAGAACAATTTTACCAATTTCGCAACCCCAAAAGCAAAGGCTGGATCCTGAACATCAAACCACTGTGTAGCAGGATGCCGTCTAAACCACACTAGCTGACGTCTAATATACCCCCGCAGTTGTGCTTCTATGGTCTTTTTGGCTTCTTCCATTGAGATCTCTTTTTGGATCATTTGTACCAGTGGATGATAAATTATTCCTTGCAAAAGTTTGGTACCGGCATATCCTCGTTCCAACAACAAACGCGTTTCATCCGTAAGTCCTATCTCCAACGCTTCTTGTGTCCATTGTTGCACCTTGTGATGCAAGACCGCCCGATCTGCCGTAAGCCCAATGCGCAATACCTCCACGGTATCCTTCAGCGGAGAATACTGTGTTGCTTGTGCCACTGATCCGGCGCGGGTAGCCAATTCAAGATATCGGATGAGCCGTTGCCTATTATGCATATCATCAAGTTTGAGCCGTGATGCAGCATCCGAATCTAACGCCTGCAACTGGTGGAACAAGGCTTCCTCGGTCGCTGTCTGCCATTGTTTTCTCAATGCCGGTTGTGGGGGGACATTACTATACGGACTGTCCCCTAACAACGTGTCGATATAAAATCCCGTACCACCAACTACAAACACAGGCTTCTTGTGGCTACATAATTTGGCTATGACAGGGATAGATCTTTCGATAAAGTGAGAAACAGTAAATGGTTCGTCAGGTCGTACCCAGTCATATCCATGAATAGGTACTCCATTGACGCGCCACAGACCGGTTTCTTTTGTGATTTGTGTAGTTTCCTCACGAGGAAGGGGCATTTTGTTTGTGCCAATATCCGCCTCCTTGTACACCTGTCGTGAGTCTGCTGAGAGTATCTCTCCCCCAAACTGCTCGCATAGTGAAAGAGCAAGCCGCGACTTGCCGGTTGCTGTCGGCCCAGAAATAACAACAATCTTATCCATGGTCATATATTAGAACAACCCCGGCCCAAAAGGCACGGGGTGTTCTGTATAGTGCTTTGTCCCGTTGTACGTCAAAACTATCCGGGACGCGAACGAGTTTATCGGACAGCTTCCTTCAAAGCTGAACCAGCACGGAATGCAGGGGTAGTTTGCCCTGGGATGTGCAAAGGTTCACCGGTTTGAGGGTTGCGGCCCATACGAGCAGCTCGTTGTCGTACTAAGAATGTACCAAACCCGGTCAACGTTACTTTATCTCCGTTAGCTAAAGATTCGGTAATGATGTCCAGTAAGGCATTCAACGCATCGCCTGCAGCTCGCTTTGTGAGGTCTGAGCGTTGTGCTAACTGTTCGATGATTTCTGCTTTAGTCATGTTTGAATTCACCCCCCTTGTCAAACAAATTAGAAAGACTGTGTATTTCTACCTTTTATGGTTCGAACTCGAGATTAACACGCAAACCCTGCTGTGTCAAGGTATGAGCCGATCCATCCGTTGAATGTTGGTACAAGCGCCATTTGTATCAACTTCTATCAGCACTGAGTTAAATACAGCTTTGCCGCTTGTTACCCACTCAAATCGCTGCGGATATGGGTATTTTTGCTTCTGAATAACGATATCTTTTTCTACTCCAATGACCGAATCATACGCACCTACCATACCCACATCACTCACCATGCCAGTATAGTCACCAATAATACGAGTATCAACCGTACCAACATGAGTATGCGTACCAACGACTGCGCTCACCCGCCCAGCCGCGTAGTATGCAAGAGCCAGTTTTTCTGAAGTAAATTCCGCGTGTAGATCAACGACAATAGGAAAACCTGTGCCAATGTCATCAAGAATGGCATCAAGGCTACGAAATACATCGTGCGCACCCACTGGAGGAGCTTCGAATGTTTTTCCGACTAAGTTAATAATGCCCAGAGAAAAACCATCCGTCTGTATAACAGTGTAGCCACGCCCAAATACATCATCAGGAAAGTTGGCGGGGCGAAGAATACGCATTCCTTCATCGTCCAGAATCTCCTCCACCTGTTCACCCCAAAATATATGATCTCCTGATGTGAAGTAGTCAACACCTGCACGCATCATCTCGTCAAGCGTCTCAACAGTAGCACCGCGACCTCCCGCCAAATTCTCAGCATTAGCTATAACAAAGTCTATGGAAAGCTCGTCACGTAATGCAGGCAAAACAGCCGAAACTGTTCGTCGTCCAAGACGGGCAACAATGTCACCGATAAATAGAAGTTTCATAGGTTAAGGTTACTTTTCCCCGCTACCGGGCTGTACCACTGCATGTGCACGAAGTTCTCTAATCACGCTAACTCTAATTTGCCCAGGAAAGTTTTGGATTTGATCTCGTATTTTTCGGCCAATATCATGTGCCAGACGCACCATATCCGCATCACCGATCTCTTCCGGACGAACAATCACGCGTACTTCTCTTCCTGCAGAGATTGCATAAGCCTTGTCTACCCCGCGGAAACTCTCAGCTATGGTCTCTAGTTCTTTGATGCGTTCGATATAGGCTTCGTAATCTTCACGTCGCGCGCCTGGACGGGCGCCAGAGATAGCATCTGCAAGATACACGATGACCGCTTCAACAGTGGGAAGATTATCAGTGTGATGACCTTCAAACGCGACGACAACCTCTTCATCAATACCATAGCGCCGACAAATTTCCGCCCCTACCTCAGCATGCCCCCCTTCCACCTCGCTCGTAACTGCCTTACCGATATCATGCAGTAGACACGCTTTTTTGACCACCTCAACATTCGCTCCAAGTTCGGCAGCTAACATTCGTCCAATGTTCACCACTTCAATATTGTGCTCATGCATATTCTGGCCGTATGATGAGCGGTACTTGAGTCGTCCTAAGAGACGGATAATTTCTGCTGGTAGTCCGGTTACTTTTGCTGCAAACGCGTGTTCCTCACCTGCTTTCATAATCTCCTCATCCATTTCCTGTTTGGTTTTCTGGACGATCTCTTCTATCCGAGCTGGTTGGATTCTGCCGTCAGCAATGAGTTTTTCAAGTGAACGTCGGGCAATTTCCCGTCTGACCGGATCAATGGAAGAGATCACAATAACACCAGGCGTTTCACCTATCTCCACGTCCACGCCGGCTGCTTGTTCAAATGCCTTGATATTGCGCCCTTCCTTGCCGATGATGGGACCAACCATGTCTTCACTTGGTAATTTGATATGTGCGGTAGTCAACTCAGAAACGTGATCCAACATGATCCGCTGTAATGCAGTAGTAAGGATTTCACGGGCTCGTTTTTCGGATTCTGCTTTGATAGTTTCTTCGTTCTCTTTGATACGACGAGCGGTATCTTGTTTGAGCTCTTCTTCTAATTGTTTAAAATACACTTCTTCTGCCTCAGCACGACTTAATGTTCCTGCTTTTTCTAAGGTCTGTAAGAGCTCTTTTCGCGTTTCCTCCAACGCGTTGACCCTTCTCTCTAAGCGAGCTTTGTATTCATCCAATGCCTGCTCAGCTAGCTGCATGCGTTCACGTATCTCGTGCGCTTCACGCTCGGCTTCTTCCTTGATACGAAGAGCCTCATCTTTGGCATTTATAATAATCTCTTTTGCTTCGGTGGCAGCGGCGTCGGGTGAAACAACACTCTGTTGATCCTGCATAGGAGTATCTTGGAGGTCTTGTTGTGGCTGAGAGTCAGTATCTTTTGCAAAAATCATTTCGGTTGGAACCGAAACAAAAACAAATCCTACGTGTAACGCACCTTATCTGGAGAAAAAGTGATATTTATGCATTAGGCCGGTGGATTCGAGATTATGTTTCGAATTCCTTATTATTAAGCGGATTTTATCAGCCATTTATCAATTCTTCAACTGTTTCCTTAATAACATCCCACGAAAAACCTCTTCGAGCAAGGGTATTCATTACTTTGGCACGGGTTTCATATGGTCGCATATCTGGATATCTCCGTTGTAATTTTGTTAACTCGCGTAAGACCAGCTCTTTTTCAGAGATAGCACTTTGTGATTCTTGCAAAGCTGTTTCTATCACCTGTGTATCAATACCTTTGGTGATAAGTTCTTGCCTGATTTTGTGAGGTCCCCATCGTTTGCCAACTTCTCGCCGTTGCTGTATCCACCATCGAGCAAACGCCTCGTCATCCAAATATCCCATACGTGTTAGTCGTTCTATTAATGACGCAACAGTATCTGGGGATAATTGTGGATACTTTTTGTTTATGTATTGCTCGACTTCGGCAATAGAACGAGGACGGAATGATAAAAAGTTAAGGCACGACTGAAAGGCCGCATCAACAACTACCTCGGCTAATAATAAATCGTACTCTTGTGCTGTCAGAGACTTATTGACACGGAGACCTTGGTCTACAACAAATTGCTCACTCGCCCCAAACGCAAACACGTCATCGACGTAAATATTGACGCGGCCAAGACGACGTTTTTGTGGTGAGATATCAGTAATTACTGGCACGGAAGTGAGATACAGCCGCTATTGCGACTGCTTATAAGTAGCACACGAAACCTTCTTATCCAAAAACACATAGCCTCTCCTCTGGATCCCCTGCCTGCGCAGGCAGGGGATCCAGTCTTGGTGTCATTCTGAACTTGATTCAGAATCTATACCAATTCAGACTGGATTCCAGCATGCGTTGGAATGACGTGCAATAGTTTGACATGACCGTTCGAAGTGACCCCAAGTTATTCTGCAACCTCGGATTGTTCTTCTACCACTACCCCTTCGTTGCCAAGCTCCAAGGGAGAGCCTTGCTCCTTCATTTTGGCGCGAATTTCTTTTTCTATCTGTTCGGCAACTTTTTTGTTTTCTTTGAGATACTCAACTGCTCCTAACCGGCCTTGCGCTATCTTCTCCCCAGCGAACGCATACCAGCTACCTGACTTTTCAACTAATCCAAGCTCCACTCCAACATCAATCAAATTACCCTCCTTGGAGATGCCCTCTCCATACATAATATCAAACTCTGCCTGGCGAAACGGCGGAGCAACTTTGTTTTTGACCACTTTCACCACGTGCCGATTACCAACCGTTTCCTCACCGTCTTTCAGCGCAGCTTTACGTCTAATATCCATCCGCACAGATGCGTAAAACTTAAGTGCAAGCCCACCCGGGGTGGTTTCGGGGTTTCCAAACATAACGCCAATTTTGAGACGAAGTTGATTGATAAAGACAACAGTGGTTTGCGAACGACTAATCACGCCTGTGAGTTTGCGTAGTGCCTGGCTCATAAGCCTAGCCTGTAGCCCGACATGCGTATCCCCCATCTCTCCTTCTATCTCTGCACGAGGTACGAGTGCTGCAACCGAGTCGACAATGATAATATCAACAGCTCCAGAGCGGACAAGGGTCTCGGCAATTTCTAACGCCTGTTCTCCGGTATCAGGTTGAGAAAGCAACAATTCTTCAACGTTCACTCCAATCTTTGACGCATACACTGGATCAAGTGCGTGTTCTGCGTCGATAAATGCTGCAACGCCACCTTTTTTCTGTGCTTCTGCAACGATATGTAGTGCCAGTGTCGTCTTACCACTACTTTCGGGGCCAAACACCTCGATAATACGCCCACGTGGAACGCCACCAACACCAAGCGCCAAATCAAGCGCGATTGAACCTGTTGGGATTGCTTCTATGGCCTCTCGTTTACCTTCCTCTCCAAGCTTCATGATGGCACCTTTGCCGAACTGCTTTTCGATTTGTTCCATCGCCATCTTTACTGCCTCTGCCTTGCCGGTGGTCTTGTCGTCTTTTGCCATGGAAGGATTGTAACACAACTACAATATGTGTATAGTAGTGTATATATGTCTACATCTAAACCAATTGCGTCCGCAGGATATAAATATCTCTTAGGCTACAAACTGTCTGTAATTATCTACGACTATACAGTTACGTTTTGCGAAAAGCATATCTCTCGTTATTCCCGAACAAACGATCAGATGGTCCAGGCAGCGCGTTCAGGTATGCAAAACATCGCAGAAGGTAACAAATAACAAAGCCTCGCCAGCTATATCAAGCTTGTTGGTGTCGCCTGCGGCTCATTGGAGGAGCTGATTAATGATTACCAGGCGTTTGGGCGACAGCACGGATTAGAGATTTTAGGGCGAGGCCTGTACATAGGGGAAATATGGAAGCTCATTAAAGCAACCCCGACTCTCCCCGATCACCCCAATCTCCCGCCTCTCCCCGACGACATTGGCAAAAGTGTCAACCTCATAATCACCCTCATCAACCAAGCCAACTATCTACTCGATAAACTGATCGTATCGCTCAAGATCAAACACCAACGTGAGGGAGGTTTCACCGAAAGACTTTATCGTGAGCGCAAACAATACCGCGGATATTGACCCCTATTACCCATATCACCCCGATTTCCCTTATTTCCCTAATCCCTTCAATTCCCCTATAATTACCCATACGGGGTGTGGCGCAGTTGGCTAGCGCGTACGGCTGGGGGCCGTGAGGTCGCAGGTTCAAGTCCTGTCACCCCGACCAGATGATACTTCACGTGCGTGCACAAAAATCCTGAGGTGATAATCTTTACTCTTGACGTGAAACTCCTGTTTATCTAATATACATACATGCGTAGGTACACAAAAATTTCCCTTACCTTTGCAATAGTCGGTATAGCCCTCATTAGTACTGTCTCATTTGTCCGTGCACAATATGATCAGCAGACCACCACGCGGGAGTCTGGCACCATAACCGAACGCCTTGATAGAGCAGTAGAGCATCAGGTATCGCTTCGTGAAAAAATCAGAACCAATCCAGGTCTCTCCCATACAACAAAGGAACAATTACTTGCCGGTATGGATGCCCATATGCGACGTCTACAGGAAATAAGATCTCAAAGCTCCCGGGCACAGTCAGAAACAGACGCATCTGCCATACGGACGCATGCACGCGAAGAATGGGAACGATACCAGGTAGATCATCTCCAGTATCGTGGTACATACCTTGCTGGACGGATTCAAGATATTCTGGATAGGTTAGAAAATACTGCAGCAAAAGTTAAAGTGCGAATCAATCAAAATGAAACCTTACAGACCACCGATCTCACAAGCATCAATGAAGCATTAGCGTCGTTTGACACAGCTCATGCAAACGCACAGGCAACACTCGATGACGCAATCGAGGTCTTTGGTACCATCAATAATGACATGACTCAAGCAGAGGCTCAAGATACATTTCAAACAGGAATGCAACTGTTACGGGATGCTCGAGGACAATTGCGTGAAGCCCACATGCACGTACATACAGCAATAACACAAGCGTACACATTGCTGCGATCACACACCGATGCAACACAAAACTAATATCCCAAGCAGTGGAATATATGCTCGTAGACGTTCGGGGTTTACAGTTATTGAGCTCCTCGTCGGAGTAGTGGTTATCGGAATGTTGATCCTAGCGCTATACCTGTACCAACAAGGTCCATACACGCCAATAAGAGAAGATACAGACGATCAAACTCAAACCGACCAAGAATCTCCCACACCACTTCCTACTGACTCATCTGACGAAGAGCTTAATCAATCAGCAGCTGAACTCAATCTACTCTCTCATGAATTGGATACCTTAGATGATGAGGAAAACGACACCGTGCTCCCTTCTATCGATTTTGTTGAGTAACCATTACAAGACCCGGCTCACGAATAATCCCCTCAGTCACTATAACCAGAGAATCTGCTTCGGATTCACAATGAGAGTATCTTCGTCAATGCCACAGCGTTATTGTGCTTTTCGTCAGAAGCGGAAAAAAGCAATGTTACAACCTGTTCTTCTTCAATAATCTTTTGGAACTCAACTATTTCTTCCTGCTTGCTCTCAAGTTCCGCCTTGTAACGTTCTTGAAATTCTTTCCATTTCGCTGGATCATGGCCAAACCAGTGTCGTAACTCATGGCTTGGTGCGATATCTCTTAACCACATGTCAATGTGAGCTTTCTCTTTTGAAATCCCTCTGGGCCATAGCCGATCAACCAGAATCCGAAAACCATCGCTTTTTTCTGCCTCTTCATATACCCGCTTTAGTCTCATATGATATGTACTCATAAACACCATGATACACTATCACTATGACTCAGTTGCAGGATTTCCAAGTGCTTCGAGCTTTCGCCATACAAACTGCAGAGCAAGACTCAGCGGAAAGAATCAATGCGGCAGGCAAT
>CAZQWJ010000006.1:25567-43263 GCA_964597265.1 uncultured Candidatus Saccharibacteria bacterium | reverse complement strand
GCCTGCCCTGTACGTGATACAGGGTCTGGAATGACAATAGGGTATGACCTACTCAATCCCAAACAAATTCCGTTTACCAATCACACTTTGACCGAGGCCAGCAAACGGAATTGCCTGTAGTTGTTGTAACCGTTCAAGAACCTGTCGAATATTCGCGATAGGGTAGGGAACAGGCTCCTGCGCTGCGACCTTCCCTGAGGCAAGCGCTACATCCTCAGATAATTCAGGTAAAACACCTACAGTGATCAACATTGAGGCATGGTACAAGCCGGATTCTTCCGCGGTAGAAGGTGTTATCTGAAGTTGAGAAATGGTAAGTAATGGTTTGAACGAACGTAACGCATCAAAAAAATTAGACATATTGGGTCCGGTACCAAGTACTGTCATTTGAATTTCTACCCCTCGAGGCAGAGCATCGGGAGAAACAGGAGCGGAATTAAAACTATACTGCGGATTTCTCAATCCGACATCGCTGCTATCCGCCAACAAATTCAGCGCATACATGGCATATACAGGATCTTTGGTCTCCTGAAAAGCAGACAACACTCCTTCTTTTTCCTGCTGATACGCGGCGATATCAATAGCAACCAACGGACGTATATACTGTGCCTCTCGTTGTTCCCACGTCTGTGTCAATGCATTATTCGTTACCCACGCGTTGTATATCAGATACATCAGTGGAACAATCACCACTACAACGTACCCGGCCACAGCCAACTTCACCAACCGCTTGAGATGGCGATTGTTATAAAATGACTCAATTGTAATTTTTGGCCATTTTCGAGTTTTCGTTTCTTCGTTTGAGGCTTCGGTCGGTTCGGCGGACGTTACCTCATCAATCAGACTTTGCGAAGTAGCGGTTTCATTTTTTTGAATAGATGTAGCATCTTCTGGCATAGGTACTATACTTAATACTGGATGTGGTAGGAGAAAAGCACCTCATCCTCTGCTTGCTGAATAGTATCAAGTTCTATGGTGGCTGGAAGTGCTTGCCGAAGATCTTGTAAGAAGCGTGTGCTCTCCTGTGCATTTGCGGCTTGTGCCTCTATCCGGTACGTATGAGCATCAATTCGTGCAAACGATACAAGTGTCACGCCTTGCAAGTGTTGTTGTACACCATCCCAAGTCGTACGTATTTCATCAAGGTCCGCCTGCATTGGCATAACGTATTCAGAACTTTGAGATAGGACCATGATTTCACTCCAGAAACTATTGAGCGTATCCATTCGTTCCAGTTGATTAGCCAGTAGCGCTTCTGATTCCGTAGTGGCACGGTTCATAAAAAACAGCACACCCCCCAAAACTCCGGTGGTTATCACAAGCGTTAACGCAATAGCAATGAGAAAATACCATCGCTCTTTATCAAACTTTCCTCGATGAAGCGATTCAATGATCTTATCTGGGAGGAGGTTAATATCAGCATTAATCATAGTAATTCACGATTGTTAACGGAAAGGATTCTCTTTCCCTCTACTAATATCAGGATTTTCGAATATGGATATCGGATCAAGGTATGGACGTAGCGTTTGCAGCTCGTCTATGGTTTGGCTGTATACCGATAACACAGGAACAATCGGTTGAGTGCCAACAATAATTTCGTCAGGAAGCGCGGACAGAGGAGAGGCAATCTCAATATCGGCCCGAAAGCCAGCAAAGTCTTCTTCCACACTCAGAGCTTCAAATGAACCTGACCAACGAGTTATCCGCAAAGAAGGAATTGACACAAACAGGTAGTCCAAAAAGAGCGCGACATTGGCAGGAGCACCTTCTATACTTGCCGTCACAAACGTCAATTTGGACGCATCGTCTGGCCGAGGTGTATAGGTAGGATTTGTGATGGTAATCTCCGCAAGCTTGGCTATCTCCTCGATCAATGCCAGCAGATAGCTTGGATGTTCTGCAGCAGGCACGACTTCTTTGGCTAGCGACTCCACCGGCTCCAATGTTCTTAGCGACATAGCCTGCAAGGTATTACGCTTTGGAATAAGCTCATCCTGTAATTCCGTCTGTTCACTATCGATCTGGGCCTGCACATTAAGCCAGGCACGCACACGTGGTATGGTCCACACAACGCTAACAGCAATTACCAGTACGATGGCAATGAGCGGTACAACTATCTGTAATGGTTTTGGCTGCGTAATCTGGTTTGGTTTCATGGTGTTGGCTCCGTAATCCCAACGGCAAAGCTGGTAACAAATTCGTACTCGTTGTCCGTATGATCATAAGTGATTTCGGTAACAGTAAAATCAGTCAGCAAATCTGTCTGTTTTAGATTAACCAAAAAATCAACCGCTTGGGTAAGATCGTTCGCTTGCGCCACGGTAATTAAACCCGTTTCTTTAACATACTCCACTGTTACAAGCGTCACGGTTTGCTCACTTGCTCCGATGATCAAATCCCACATGTCACCAAATGCCACGTGCTCATCCTTGAACCGTTCATACCTGAGTAATTTGTCTTGTATAGTCAAGAGCTTTTCTTCTATAACCTGCAATCCTTGCAGCTCCTGCTGGACAGTCTGGATTTGGTCTTGAGTTTCAGTGAGCGAATTCTCTGCTCGTATAGAAAGAAACAACACCGTGAGGTTAATAAGCACAAACAAAATGACGCCAATGAGGGTTAGGACTGTCCCTTGATAGAGTGAGGATATTTGCCGGTTAGTATCCAGTATTGGATCCGGAAGTAAGTTAATTGATTTCGACATCGCGCTTGGCCAAACCTATGGCAACCGAATAACTAACCTTGTTTTGGATATCCTCCGTGAGATTACCAAGTTTGTCGGGGATAGTGATCCCTTGCCAAGGATCGCCTAGTTGCACCTCAATACCCAAACTGCTCGCCATATACACCACAAGCCCTGGCAACTGGGCAGATCCACCAGTTACCACCACCCGTTTAACCGGATTAGCCAAGTGTTTGGTTTGATAAAACAGGATAGCTCGTTCGACCTCGCTGATCATCACGTCCACCACGGGTTTGAGGATGTTCATAATCTTGCCTTCCAGTTGGTCTTCCAATAAACCATACGAACGCTTGTATTCTTCTGCCTGCGCGGTTTCAAACCCAAGCTGTTGGCTGATGGCACGTGTCAACGCATTGCCACCCGTGCCAATACTGCGAGTAAACTGAATATTTTGCATATCAACGATAGACAGATCTGTGGTTGACGCGCCGATGGAAACAATCAACGTCGCAGGACTCGATTGATCCTGTGGCAGCAATGCACGCGAAATCGCGATTACTTCGGTTTCAAATGCATACACGTCCAATCCCGATAGCTGCACAATACTCATATACCGATCAATCAACGTAAGTGGCGCGGCAACTAATAAGACTTTAATTGTTTTTTCACCTTGTTTTTGGCCTTGGGCAGCTGTCCCATCTCCCTCGCCAAGCACCATCCACGAGAGCTTCACCTCAGATAGTGGCATTGGAATATACTGTTCCGCACTCCACTCAATAGCATTTTTTAGCTCCTGGTCGGAGATTTTGGGCATTTCGATTACTCGTGTAAACGTGGCGCTTTCGGGAAACGCAGCTACTACGTTTTTGGTATGAACTCCAGCCTCTTTGGTGAGTTTCTTGACACTATCCGCCAAGGTCTGTTTGTCAATTTCAGAATCAGAAAAAATAAGGTTGGGTGGGGGAGTAGCCATGCCAATAGCACTCAGTTTTGACTGCCCATTATTGCGATCAATTTCTACAAGTTTGAGAGAGTACGAACCGATATCCAGACCGAAAAAATCCACCATGTATCTTAGTATGCTGGATCCGTTATACCGTGTCAAGTAGCGGCACGCTACGTTTTGTACACTTCATCATGGGTTCCCAGATCAACGAAGTACGCAACGTTATTGTCCATCAAGATATATACCATTCTGATATCTCTGTTGATAGAGATACTCCATAGGTTGGTCAAATTGCCGGTGAGTTTGTGCGTCCTCAGTGATAGGTGTTTTGGATTTGCTTCGAAAAGTTTGAGCTGTTTCTCTATCCGAGATACAAGTTTTTTATCTGTTTTGTACAAGCGTTTGAGCCTTTGTTGAACTTTGGGGGAGAGTTTAACGTTCATGTAAAGAATCAAAAAACACCGACGCATCAACTGCCTGATCAAGCTGGTCCAAAGCCTGGGCGGCATTCTTCTCCACACGACGAGAAGCCCGGAATGTCGGATAGTGTGCATCTTGCTCTACTTCTCTTAGGATTAAGTATTTGACAAACTGCGTTACCGGAACGCCCAACCGGGTTGCCCGTGTTTCCAAAAGATCATTAAGCTGCGTAGAAAGGCTTACCTTTAATTGAATTTGTGTCGGAGTTGGATGTTGCATAGTGCCTATTTTATACCTAAATCACACCTATTTGTCAATATATCAAAGTCCCATGAAGTTGAGATAAAGCTGCAACAGTTGATTGCCCCAAAATAGTGCAAGCACCATTCCGACAACCATAAATGGCCCAAATGGCACTGGCTCACCGATTTTCTTGATCTTGGTTGCAAGCAGGAACACCGCAACTACTCCACCCAAAACAAACGCAACATAGTGCGCGGCAAGCACATTAGGAAAACCCAAAGTAAGCCCCATGGCAAACGCCAGTTTGAGGTCACCACCACCCATACCTTTGCCTCGCGTCACCAGGATAATCACCAAATAGGGAAGTGCGGACCCCAACGCACTGAAGATGATATTCCACACGGATATATCCCCCAGGAATCTCCCATATAGTCCATAGTGAAGCAAATGAAAGATACCACCAGTAAGAATCAAGGCGACGATCATTTGATCAGGGATAATCTGGTGTTTGAGGTCATAGACAAAAACGACAACTAACGAACTGACAATAACCGCTCCAAAGACAAACACCAAAACATTATCACTACCAGCCAAAACACCCGCCCACAAAAATGTAATGACAAACAACATGCCAGTTGCTATCTCTACTAGCGGATTTTGTATAGAAATGCGCGCCTGACAATACCGGCACCGACCTCGCAATAACAGCCATGATACGACAGGTATCAAATCCCACACACCCAACACGTGGCCACACGAATCACAGTGCGAACGGGTGCTAAACACCATGGACTCTTTGGTCTCAAGCCGGTCAATCAACGCATTCAAAAAGGATCCAACAATAGCTCCCAGAATAAACAAATAGGTAAACAAAACAAATAATTCCATACGCGATTATTCTATCTCTCTAGATAGAATAGCATTAATTCTGTCTTCATACTCTTGAGCAGCCTGTTCATCTTGAAAGCACTCTCGATGTAAGGAAACCCACTCTATCCATACAAAGACCACATCTATCTCCGTCGAATGTATCTTTGTGAGCAAATCTTTGGCATCATCACACTGTCCTTTCTGGCGAAGAATCTTACTCAAACTAAGCTGAGCGAACGGATTTGGGTTTTTGTCTGTGAATGACAACGAATGTCGGAATAATTCTTCCGCGAGCACCGGGTCACCCTGTTGATGCGCCTCTAGACCAAGATGGGCGAGTGTATTACCAAAGTCTGTCCGCACGCTATCCGCGTACCCGGGCACCGGGTTCGAAAGATCTACATACTGTAGCATAGACGAATTATTCATGAAGTTACGTATTGTTTGCAGAATCTGGTCTGAACTTGGCGCATATTCTGTATCGTACAACCGAAACGTCATCCCCTCCGCCACAACAGTACGAGAAGGAGGCAGGCTTGGTGGCCTGCTATTAGAATATTGGGCAAACGCGTTAATATGTTGCTCTAATAGTTCCTGAACAATCTCATCTGTCGATAACTCTGAGAAATCAATCCCTAAGGTCTGTTGGCTTTTGTGCACCAACTGCTGTTTTGACGCTTCATAAGGAGCTGCCATAATCGTAACATCATCATGAAATCCTTCCACTGCCTGCACATATCTTGTATTGAAAACAAGCGTATCTCCCACGAGCGACATGATTGCATGCGGTGGAATATTCCACAACGTATCTACCGCAAAATACCGCCCTTCGTAGTAGTCACGCAGATTCATAACCGGCCAATGATGTACCAACTGATAGAGAGGCAATGCAAACAGTAGCCCGGCACCTATCACAGGCATGAGTACACGGGCAGGTACGAAAGATGATAGGCGTTTGATGATTGAACTCAAGTACGGTAACGTTATTAGTGCATACACACCATATCCTACAAAAATGGCAAATAGTGTCAAAGGCATTAAGGAAAACTTCTCCACTGATCCAAGGTGAAACAACCCTCCTAACTCTATTCCAGCAAACATAAGGAACAATACTCCACTCACCAAAAAATTAACAGCCAGCGCGATACACTCGACGCGTTTTCGTAGCCAGAGCGAAACAACCCCGATTGCCGCCAGGACCGTACCGACGGTACTAAAATTAAACGCCGTGAGTAAGGCAAAAAGACGTACATACACAAAACGTTCCGGGAATGTTAGAGGAGACCCCCCTCTAGTAATATGGAGGGTACCATACATTTTGCGTAGGAAAATATCGATAACACCCCCCACAGTATTCGGATCACCCCACCAATACTGACCAGACACACGCGCAGATAGCGGTAGATATGCGTACCACACCAATCCCGATCCGATAATAACCGCCATCAGTAACGCAGTACGTATAGTCAAGAATTTCCAAAACCGTGCTTTAATAAGCAGCACCACAAGTCCAGGTACCCACAAGATAATCATGTGGTGATGTGCAATCCCTAGGCTGAACACAAAACTCGCCACGTACAAATACCGAAGGCGTTTATGCGTATCAAACTGCAATACACACCAAAGCAACAATAATGATAAGAAAAGATGAAACGCAAAGACTTCGGCAACAATACTAAATTGCCAAAATGAATGTGCTACCGCAAGACTGAGTGCGCCTACTACACTTGCTACTTTGTGTTTGGTGAGATGATAGATTATCGCATACACCAACACAACAGATAGACTCCCCCAAAGCGCAGAAAACAAATTCATCCTCCACGCTACATCACCAAACGGCAGTATCCAGTGTGACCAAGCGTATCCAAGCAACGAATAGAGTGGATAACCAGGTGGATGAGCGTACCCAAACAAATACGCCGCCAACGTAATATCTCCGCTATCTCCCGTAAATACAGTGGGTGGGGCAGTGTAAAAAAATAACAACAAGCTCAAGCCAAACAATAATAGTGCGTCTACATTTTTACGTACAAGTGTCCTCGCGTTCATAATCAAGGTTAACTAATATATATGCAACAAAACAAGCGCTCAATGAATACGTCTATTCAGAGAGCGCTTGAGTGGTAATGATCATTACGTTCCATGTATCATACATGGAAACATCGTGCAAACTAACAGCCTAGACCACTTGCAGCGTTAGATGCGGAAGGAACAGTGTCCTGCAGGGTTGCTTTGCCACAGGCAGTCCAATAGGCATAGTATCCTTCACCTCCAGAGCCGCATGGTTCAAGATCCAGGTATACAACCGCCTCTTCAACGGTGGTATTTCTAAAGTACCCATAGGCCGCCATACAACCGGCACCCCGTCCAGTTGGTGGTGCAGGGAGTTGCTTAAGTTGATCATCAGTCACCAATGCTGATAAAGCGGTAGGATAAGCTCCGTTGTTTTCAGTGAAATAGGCTTCCAGAGCAGTACCAATCTGGCCAACGTCTGATCGAACTCCTGAGTTTCTGGCATCCTGAATACGAGCAGTTGGGTTGATGGCCACCAACACGACCGCTGCCAAAATACCTAACACAGCAATAACTACGAGTAACTCGATTAACGTAAAACCTTTTTTCATGAATTTATTCATACGCTCATATTCACCCCCCTTCGAGGACAGCCCGCCAACTGGCGGGGGAGAGGTCCATCTCAATAACCTAACAAATAACAAACCTAAATTTATCTTGCCATCCCTAGAATGAGCTTGTCAATGAGTAGATAGGCAAGATAAAGCTCACAACCAAAATACCAACACCTATACCCAACACAACGATAATGATTGGCTCCAACGCGGAGGACAAATTATCTGTCATCTTGCTGGCCAGGCCTTCAAAATACTGTGACACTTTGATCAACACTTCATCCACTTTACCGGTCTGTTCTCCGACTGCAACCATTTCTGCCATGAGTGGAGGAAAATATTTGTTAGCCCGAAACGTGTCAGACAGTGGCTGCCCTTTTTCTATCATTCTGCTTGACTGCGCCACACCTTCACGCAGGTGGATGTTACTAAATGTTTCTCCTGCAATATCCAACGCATCAAGCATCGGGATACCAGACGATAACAGGAGCGATAACGTGCGGGTAAAAGAGGTGAGCTGAGCAAACAAAAGCAGCTTCCCAAACACTGGTGCTTTCATTTTTAATTCGTCTACCAAATAACGCCCCTGCAACGTAGTGGTAAACCTTTTGTATCCAAAGATCAAACCTATTGCTACAGCAGGGATAGCCCACCAAAACTTGATGGTAAGATCACTGAGTGTCATGAAAATCCGAGTCATCAAAGGCAGTTCCACATCCAAGTCCAGGTACAATTGAGATAATTGCGGGATCACAAAAATCATCATGACCAGCATCACACCGATCATTACCAAAAACACAATAGCCGGGTAAATCATCGCTCCCTTCACGCGCTGGCGAAATTCGTTGTCTCGCTCCAACACATCCCCGAGCTCTTCCAAAATCTCTCCCAGTTTACCCGATGCTTCACCAGCTCGAACCAGTGAAATGTACAAACGATTGAAGATATTGGGGTAGTCGGACATCAATTTGTGCATGCTGGAACCAGCATCCAGACCTTTGGCAATTTTTTCGATAGCACTTTTGAGGGTGGCATTACGTGTTTGTTTTTGCAAAATATCCAGTCCCTGCGTGATCGGCAGACCGGAATTGATCATGGTTGCCAACTGTTGAGTAAAAATAGCCAAATCACCACCGGATACACCACGTATCGACTCCAATCGCCGCATGATATCCATATCACGCTTGACAGTGATTTCTGTAGCAATCATGCCCTGCTCGCGAATTAAGTCAACGACTTGACGCTCATCAATTGCCTGCATTTCGCCTTTTTGTCGTTCTCCTTCTTTTGTAACCGCGGTGTATATGTATGTTTGCATAGTTGTTATGTAGAGACTATTTCAAGACCGGTTGTTTTTCGTCATCCCTGCGCCTGCCTGCGCAGGCAGGTACGCAGGGATCCAGCTTTGATGTCATTCTGAACTTGATTCAGAATCCATACCAATACTCTCTGGATCCCAAATTAAATTTGGGATGACAAAAGCCTGGACGGGAGTCTGTCATCCCTGCGAAAGCAGGGATCCAGCAAACCCTAAGTTTTAAAATAGCTTCTCGACTTATCGTTCAGAATCCATCAACCGCTTGAGTACCTCCGGACGCATGGTGTATTCCTTGGCCGATTCTAATGAAATCTTGCCTGCTTTGACCAACGCGGCGAGCGAGGCTTCGAGGCTGGTCATGCCTGACTCCTGACTGGTTTGGATATAGTTGTCAATTTGGTGAACTTTGTCTTCACGGATCATGGTGCGAATCGCCGCAGTTGCCATGAGGATCTCCGTCGCCGGATACCGGCCTCCGCCAATGCCCGGGATCAAACGTTGCGAAATAACCCCTACCAACACCGATGCCAATTGAGTACGTGCTTGTTGTTGCTGCGAATCAGGGAACTGGTCAATGATACGGTTGATCGTTTGGGCGGCGGAGTTGGTGTGGAGGGTAGAGAACACAAGGTGCCCTGTTTCGGCTATGAGCATGGCTGCCTCTGTGGTTTCGTAATCTCGCATTTCACCAATGAGCACTACGTCTGGATCTTCACGCAACACACTGCGCAACGCAATATCCCATGAATAGGTATCAGTATGCATTTCCCGCTGAGTAATAAGGCTTTTGCGATGAGGATATACGTACTCAATAGGATCTTCGATGGTTACAATATGGTCAGCGCGTTCCTCGTTGATATGGTCAATAAGAGCAGCGAGTGTGGTAGATTTACCGTGTCCGGTAGGACCAGTTACCAACACAAACCCCTGCGTAATCCTGGTTAAATTGATCAACATACCCGGCATATTGAGTTGTTCGAGCGATCTTATTTGAGAAGGAATATGACGAAACGCAGCCCCTAGGTAGCCTTTTTGGTGAAAAATATTCACACGAAAGCGGGCAATTTCTCCCAGCGCAAATGACAGGTCAAGCTCTTTGTTTGCCATCAATAATTCGCGCTGTTCGTCAGTCAGGATAGAGAGGATCAGTTCTTCCACTTCTTCTTTGGATAAGGGATGCGTGCCTTCTATCACAAGAAGCGTTCCGTCAATACGAACCATGGGCATAGACCCGACATTAAGATGCAAATCAGAGGCATCGCGTTTGACTACTTCTTCCAACAAAGATTGAATCGTTATATCCATAGGTTTGGCTGTTTGTCGTTAGCTATTAGCTGTTGGCTAATGGCCATTTACTACCACTCTATACTGAATACAGTACCCGGTCAACAACTATTCGCGTGCGACGCGCAGTATCTCAGCGATGGAGGTTGTGCCATCGAGTACTTTCAGCATACCATCCTGAAACATAGTCAACATACCATTGGCTTTGGCTTCTTGTTCGATAGTGTCAGCGGTTTCGCGATCGAGGATAAATCTACCTATTTTTTCGGTTACCATGAGTACTTCATAAATGCCCATACGTCCAACATAGCCAGTGTCATTACACTCATTACAACCTTTGGCATCATAGATAGTGGTTTTTGTGCCTTCGGTGAAGTATTTGTCTGCCAGCTCTTTTAGCATCTCTTTTATTTTCTCTCGCTCCTCATCTGATGGCTCGTGGCCAGCCTTACATGCCGGACAGAGGGTACGCACCAACCGTTGTGCCATGACTAATTCCATCGTAGACGCAAGCAAAAACGGTTCAGCGCCCATATCCATCAAGCGGGGGAGTGTACCGGCGGCTGAGTTGGTGTGTAAGGTCGAAAACACCAAGTGTCCGGTGAGTGAAGCCTGGATCGCCAGTTCCATGGTTTCCTTGTCTCGAATTTCTCCTACCATGATGATATTGGGATCTTGCCGCAAAAAACTACGCATACCTGAGGCGAACGTGAGTCCTGCCTGCGGGTTGGTTTGGACTTGGTTGACTCCAGGGATATCGTATTCGACCGGATCCTCCAGTGTAACGACATTGACCTCGGGGGTATTGATCATATCCAGTGCAGTACGGAGGGTCGTGGTTTTTCCGCTACCGGTAGGACCGGTAACCAGAATGATACCGTTTGGTTTTCGGATAGCTTCCTTGAATTGCTTCAATGCCAACCCTCGCAAACCCAAATCATCCAACGTCGGCACCTTGGATTCTTTGCGCAACAATCGGCAGACCACCTTTTCTCCGTGAACCGTAGGCAATGTAGACACACGAAGATCCACCTCCTGATCTCCAAGCGCATACATAAAGCGCCCATCCTGCGGAACCCGGCGTTCGTCTATTTTCATGTTGGACAAAATCTTAATACGAGAAACCACCGCATCGTGCACGCGTTTTGGCAGCGCCAGACGCTCTCGCAAAATACCATCCATACGATACCGAATACGCGTATGATCCGTCCCCGGCTCGATGTGTACGTCTGATGCTTTGACCTTAATTGCATATTCAAATATTGTTGACACGATTCGCGCCACTGGTGCGCTTTCGACAGCTTTTCTCAGATCGTCAACAGTCTCAATTTGTTGCTCTGCCTGTTTGATGTCTTTTTCTGATTCCTTGAGCGCCGCTCGTACTTCTTTTTCTATTCCCACGGAATACATCTCGGATACTGCATCTTTGATGCTCACTTCTTCTGCCATCATGGGATGGATCTCGTCGCCGGTCTTGGTTTCCAAAAATTCAACCAGTTGCAGGTCCAACGGATCTTTCATAGCCACTGACAACTTGCCGTTGGAATACTCCACTGGGATTAACGTGTAATGGCGGGCAACGGATTCGGGGATTTTGGAGAGAATTTCGGGCGAGATGGCTTTGGTGGAAAGGTCTATAAAATCGACATTGAGCAGTTTTGCCTCGGCTTGGACGATCTGTTTGGCATTTACAATGCCACGCTCTAAGATGATCTCTTTAATCTCACGTCCGGTATTAATATGTTCCAAACGAATCTGGGAGGCTTGTTCGTCATTGAGGACACTGTTTTGTACTAATATATCAACAAGGTCTGTTCGTTCCGCCAAGGCAGTAATAGATCTTGAGGTTACTATTCAAGATCTTGGTATTATAATTCATGCTATACTGAGGCCACTGAGCCTGTCAACATATGCCTATTTTACTCATAGACCGCCGACGTATTCCGCTTCTGGCAACTCATGCCGACCACCTCACAATTACCCCTGCTGAGGGAAATTCTATTGGTATTGAACACATAAAATCAGTACGGGAATGGGCATATCTACGACCGTTTGTAAAACAACAAAAAAAGCTTCTGCTGCAGGCTTTTCACAAGGCAACCCCTGAAGCACAAAATGCGCTATTAAAGCTCATCGAAGAACCGCCCAGCAACACCCATATTTACGTACATACCAACGACGTTGACAATATCCTTGCAACCATAGTCAGTCGCTGCCGGATAGATAATAGCCTTGAGGATGAGGATATTGTGTGGCAAGCCCATGGCGATTCAAGCGCCATCAACAGCACCCTCCTAGACATCACCAACCTCACTAATCCCCAGAAACACACGCTATCCGCGGTTTTTGCAGAAGCAGACATGTTAAGCAAATACGATCGAAAAGACCTGATAGAATACATTGATACACTGCTTTTTGCGGTGGCAAAAGAACCTGCCAGCCATAAAACTCAAGTAACGGCTGCGACTGTACGACATCTGCTTGAAGCAAAAAAAATGCTGGCCGCTAATACAAATATCAAACTCACATTGGAGCATCTATTACTAAACATACACTTCGTGCTAAAATAGCAAGTCGAATATAGAATATGAGCAATACACAAGCAAAAGCATACGATGCAAGCACAATTCAAGTATTGGAAGGGCTGGAGCCGGTTCGCAAGCGACCGGGCATGTATATCGGTGATACAGGCGAATATGGCTTTCACCACCTCTTGACAGAGATCATCAATAACGGTGTAGACGAAGCACTTGCAGGTTTTGCCACCCACAACTACGTTATTTTCCACAAAGATGGGTCTGTTACCAATATAGATAATGGTCGTGGTATTCCTGTTGACACCATGGAAAAGTATCAAAAAAGCGCACTGGAAGTGCTTATGACCAAACTACACTCTGGTGGAAAGTTCAGTGGCGATGCATACAAGGTATCAGGCGGCCTGCATGGTGTAGGTATGTCCGTGGTTAATGCGTTGTCAGATACGACCATTGTAGTGATCAAAACCAAAAATAAGTACTATACACAAACTTACTCTCGAGGTGATGCTACCACTGGTTTTGCCGAAATTGCCGAAAAAGATATCACCAATGATCACCCAGCAGCATTCCTTAAGCAGTTTGACAGCGGTACATCGTTTACATTCCGGCCTGATGCCCAAATTTTTGGCGATCTTGCCTTTGATTTTGACCGGGTAAAGAGATTACTCAGAAACTATGCATTTCTCACTCCAGATTTGCAATTTCTACTTATCGATGAACGGCCAGAAGGCCTGCCTGTGCGATATGGATTTCACTTTGAAGGAGGCATCAAATCATTTGTCCGATACCTTAACCAAACACACAGTTCTCTCACCACCCAACCCATGTACATCATTGGCGAGCAGGATAATATTCAGGTTGAAGTAGCCCTACAATATCATACTGACTATCACACCGACATCTTGTCATTTACCAATAATATTGAAACAAAAGAAGGTGGTACGCACGAAACTGGCTTTAAGGCTGCGTTGACACGTGTTCTCAATGATTACGCAAAAAAACAGGAGCTGTTGAAAAACGGCCAGACCCTAGCAGGTGAGGATGTGCGCGAGGGTTTGACTGCTGTGATTTCTATCAAAATGTCGTCAGAAAAACTTCAATTTGAAGGACAAACCAAGACAAAGCTTGGTAATCCAGAGATCCGACCAATTGTAGAAACTATTGTCGGCAACGCGCTGACGACCTATCTGGAAGAAAATCCTACCGAAGCGCAGCAAATTGTCAATAAAAATCTCGTTGCCCAAGAAGCTCGAATCGCTGCGCAGAAAGCTAAAGAAACCGTCCAACGAAAAAGCGCACTCGAAAGCGCCTCCCTCCCTGGCAAGTTGGCCGATTGCCAGAGCAGAAAGCCTGAAGAATCAGAACTATTCATCGTTGAGGGTGATTCTGCGGGCGGACCTGCCAAGCAGGGGAGAGACCGCAAGTTTCAGGCGGTTTTGCCATTACGAGGAAAATCTTTGAACGCCGAAAAAGCGCGCTTGGATAAAATACTGGACCACAACAACTTCCGCCACCTCATCATCGCCCTGGGTACTGGCATTGGCGAAGATCTGAATATAGACAAAATCCGCTATCATCGCCTGATTCTCATGAACGATGCTGATGTAGACGGCAAGCACATCACTACACTCGTATTGACCTTTTTGTACCGCCATATGCGCCCAATCGTGGATATGGGATATGTGTACGTAGCGCAGCCGCCACTATTTAAGATCAAAGCAGGCAAAGAAACCACGTATGTCTATACAGAAGAAGAACGCAATGCCAAAGTTGCCGAATTAACAAGTAATAACCGCAACTTTATCATTACACGGTTCAAAGGTTTGGGTGAAATGAACGCCGACCAATTGTGGGAAACCACCATGGACCCAGACGCACGCATTTTGAAACAAATCACGGTAGAAGACGCCACAGAGGCGGATCAGGTATTTAGTATGCTTATGGGAGAAGAAGTAGCACCGAGAAAACGGTTTATTCAAGCCAACGCCAAACGCGCCGAGCTTGATGTATAGAGAAAGAGCAAAGATAAAAAAGCAAAAATCAAAGATAAGGAGAGTTCCTTTATTTTTCTCTTTGCTTTCTACTCTTTTCTTTTAGATTACGTATGGATGAAAAAAACGAAAACCTAGTAAAAACAGACTTCGGCATGGTGCAAAAACAGCCCATCGTTGATGAAATGAAGGTGGCATATCAAGACTATGCCATGAGTGTTATTGTCGGACGTGCCTTGCCTGACGTGCGTGATGGACTCAAACCCTCGCAACGGCGGATTTTGGTTGCAATGAACGACCTAAGTTTGTCTTCCACTGGTGGATTCAGGAAAAGCGCCAAAATCGCCGGAGACACCTCTGGTAACTACCACCCCCACGGTGAAAGCATCGTCTATCCGACCATGGTCAATATGGCGCAACCATGGAGCATGCGATATCCGTTAGTTGACGGGCAAGGGAACTTTGGCAGTATTGACGGTGATCCACCTGGTGCCATGCGATATACCGAGGCTCGGCTAACTAAGTTTTCGGAAGAAATGCTGCGGGATCTGAATAAAGCCACGGTACAGTATATTGATAACTTTGATGCCACTCGACAGGAACCCACCTATTTGCCAGCGGCTTTTCCCAACCTCATCGTAAACGGCACAGACGGTATTGCAGTCGGTATGGCTACCAAAATCCCTCCTCACAACCTTGGAGAGGTCGTTGATGCGCTGGTTGCCATAATTGAGAAACTGAATATTTTGACAGAAGACGTGACCGAGGACACAACCGATGAAGTGCCATACCTCACCGAAGCCTTCAAAGAGCAATTAGCCAATAGCCAGGTATTCAAACTAGAAGAAGCGCACAAACTTATTACTCCCTTTAGTTTTGACTCCGAACTAGACATAGAGGAGCTCATGGAGTACATTCCAGGCCCTGATTTTCCCACTGGTGGCAACATTTATAACCAAAAAGACATACTGCAGGCATATGCAACCGGCAAAGGTCGCATCCTCATGCGCGCCAAAGCCGAAATTGTGGAAGGCAAAAACGGCCGCTTCCAAATAGTCATCAGCGAATTACCATATCAACAGAACAAAGCCCTGCTTGTTGCCCAAATCGCCGATCTGCACAAAAACGGACGGGTTGACGATATCGCGGACCTGCGGGACGAGTCAGACCGCGACGGCATGCGCGTGGTGATTGATCTCAAATCATCAGCCAATCCCCAAAAGACCCTTAACCAACTGTACAAATACTCCGCTATGCAAAAAGCCTTCCATGCCAACATGGTGGCATTGGTAGATAACGAACCTCAGCTATTGCCGTTAAAGACAATTCTGCTTGAATACCTCAAGCACCGCCAGATCATCGTTATCCGTCGGATCGCAGCCGAACTACTCGAAGCCAAATATCGCGGGCATATCCTGGAAGGGCTCAAAATAGCCTTAGATCATCTTGACGAGATCATTGCACTAATCAGAAAGAGCAAAGACACCGAAGAAGCTAGAAACAAACTTATGGCCAACTATGGACTCACTGACATTCAGTCCCAGGCAATCCTGGACATGCAGTTGAAAAAACTATCCGCACTCGAACGCCAGAAAATACTTGACGAATTAGCTGCAATAACAGACACAATCAAAAGACTTGAGGGAATAATTAGCTCACCTCAAAACATCATGAACACGATCAAAGATGAGCTTATAGTAATGAAAGAGAATTATGCAGACGAACGACGAACCAAAATTTTCAAAAGAGCCCCGGGCGAACTCTCGGACGAAGACCTTATCAAAGACGAGCAAACCATTGTCATGCTTTCCAAAAATGGCTACATCAAGCGCGTCAGCCCACTCAGCTTCCGTACGCAGGGTAGGGGAGGCAAAGGTGTCAAATCAGCCAATTTGAAAGAAGAAGATGTAATCCAAGAAGTGATCACCGCCTCAACCCTTGATACCATGCTGTATTTCACCAACACCGGACGCGTATTCAGTAACCGCGTGTACGAAATCCCCGAAGCAAGCCGCACCGCGAGGGGCACTGCTATCGTCAATCTGCTGCAAATGGAATCGTCCGAATCGGTCTCAAGTATCATTAAACTGCGTCACAAAGCCGAAGAATACAAGTATCTTGCGTTTGCAACACGGGACGGGTATGTCAAAAAATCTGCACTGTCAGAGTATGAGAATATCCGCAAATCCGGCCTCATCGCTATCGTTCTCAACGACGGCGACCAGCTGCTGTCCGTCAAACCAACCACCGGAACTGATGATATGCTTATAATCACGCAGGAAGGTAAGGCTATCCGATTCTCCGAACAGGACGTGAGAGAAACCGGTCGCGCCACCAGGGGAGTAATCGGTATTCGTGCCCGAAAGGGAGATGCAACAATCCAGATGGACATTTTGGCACAAAACGATGATAAATCGCACGTTCTGCTGACATTAACAGAAAAAGGGTTTGGCAAAGTGACGGCGCTCACCGAATATGCCCAGCAGGGTAGGGGAGGCCAGGGTGTATTTACCGCCAAGCTGACGGACAAAACCGGTAAGCTACAGGTTGCCAGTGTCGTCAACCCTGATATGGTCAAAGACCTTCTGGTCATCTCTGTACATGGACAGATCATCCGCCTGCCATTTGCCAGCGTACCCAACCAAAGCCGCCATACTCAAGGTGTTCACATTCTGCGGTTGGAATCAGGCGATAAGGTTGCCTCCATGACAACCATCGAAGAGCAAGAAGAACCCACCCCAGCGCCAGAACAATAAGCCCTAGCTATTCTTGCTACC
>CAZQWJ010000006.1:10636-25467 GCA_964597265.1 uncultured Candidatus Saccharibacteria bacterium | reverse complement strand
GCGAGCACATTCCACCGGCTCGAACGTGAATTCCGAGCCTTGAGTGTCCTGCCGCTCTCCAAGTACGAGTACTTGGATAAAAAGGCGCTTTTTCTTGACGGAAAAGTCAAGACGCTGACTCCAAAGCTGCTTGATCGGCTATCATGGCGTCAGTGTAAGTATGACCCCGCCATTGACATGGTGCGGGTCAACGAGGAATACCGCAACCTGTGGCTAAATGAGAGTGCCTTCGGGCACTCTCATTTAGCCACAGGATATAGTCAGATCAGTGCTTGTTTCTCCAGATACGCAATCAATGCCTCTCTTGTTTCGACTGGCCCGATAGGAAGTTGTCGTACATCCCTCAGAGGCAACCATTCAACAAATATCTCCTCCGGTTCATTAGAATCGTGTACAACTTTTTCTGGCCCGCCCAATTGGATATCTCCTCCGTGATACTGGCAAGAAAAATAAAAAGCTATCCGCTTGTCGCCAACGACTACAAACGCCAAATCGTTGATACCTATTGTAATGCTACATTCCTCTTGGATTTCTCGTATACACGTATCTTCCAATAGCTCGCCGTTTTCCCACGTACCTCCAGGAATAATATAAAACTCCTCTGGTGTTGATCCACTACGAACAACACGCATTAAGAGTATTTTTTCTTCATGAACGATAATCCCGCCAGCTCGAAGTCCGCCAGCCTTGGACCGTAACAATATATTTGCCATACGAGGGATTATACTATGTTTATCAGGCGGAGAGGGGAGTGTGCTATACTGTAAAGGAACCTTACCGTTCGAGTGAAGCGAGAACTACTTTGCAAAGTGTGGAGATTGAAGTGTGATACATGCCACATCAAACCCATTGAGCACTATATGTACGTTATGTCATAATGTTATATATGAAGAGACAGTACCAAAAATCAGAATTTATCACACCTGAAGTAATTGATAATCTCGAAGAGGTGCAATCACCCCACCAGGTTTCACTAGAAACAGTCAATTACCCCCCCCAGAACACTAGAGGCTGATTATATACTTCCCGAAACTAACATAGCACTACCTTTTGAACGGATTAATAATGGCGATTTTACGCGTTTGTTTGACGAACACAATATGACTGCGTATTTTGACGAAATAGACGTACGCGAACATATGAACGAACGAGCCGCTGCTTTCCAGCAGTTATCACCCGAAGATAGGGAAGTGGTCGAAAAAGCCATAGTGCAATATGCAAATGACAACGATGGTTCTCTCTTGTTTGCTTTGCGACTCACTGGGCGAGAAACTGACAGTGCTCTTGCAAATGAACTACATACAAAATATCAAATTAGCCCCGAAAAAATACGCATTGCAAACGAAATGTTTCATGCAACGTATGCGATGTGGGAAATAAACAATCTCGTGATTGCAGCTTCACAAGAAGGTATACCTACCACACAACAACTCGATGAAATACGTCAGAGGTTAGCTTTGCTAGAAGAATCGGCCGACTTTCTCGAGCATTTTCAAATTCCAGCCACACATGTTACTAATGAATATGCAGGGAGCCAGATAGCCCAAAGTGAGATACTTCGCAAATCAGACTCTGGCGATGCCAGTCATTATGAAGGGGATGGTGTATATGCCGGTGTCCTTGGCTCCTTTAAAGACTGGAGTGCTGGTGATACGTTTGAGTTCACCGTCCCATATGCTGATACATTACCTATAATCGTGAGCTACAACTATCCCAAAGCAATGGTTAATATACTTGGGGAGGGTTTGGATATTCAAAAGCGAGAAACCATCATTGCGACCGCATCAGGTTTGCAACAATGGCGACAATTGGAGTTTACAGACGATCCACTAGAAACCTGGAAAGTGATGTTGCTTGAGGAAATACTAGGCACTCCCATCGAAGTATATGTTGATTCAGATGGAATAAAGACCCTTGTAGCAGATACAGACAGAGAGCCTATCCATTGGGCAATGGCTTGCAGGTCATTACGTATACCACGATTCATACCCAAAAGTGAACTAAGCAAAAGCGATATTATCTACCAACCTGCTGAACTTAACGAATAGAGTGTTTCACCCCTGTAGGGTAGGAGAGGCGGGTGGAGACGTTTCTTCCCTCTGTACCGGCATGCCGGTGGCATCACGGATGATCAAATGATCCTGGTCCCAATCCAATACAACAGTATCACCGGATTGTATATCTTGTTTGATTAAAGCATCAGCAAGGGGATTTTCTATATAATCCTGGATCGCGCGACGTACTGGTCGAGCACCCATGGCCGGATCAAAGCCCAAATCAGAAATCGCCTGGATGAGTTGGGGAGTAAAGGATACTTCTATTTCTTTGTCTACCATCCGTTGAGCCAAATCTTTGAGTTCCAGCTTGGTAATATCTGCGACCTGTCCTTGTTCCAAAGACTTAAACTTTATAATCCCATCAAAACGGTTGCGCAATTCCGGACTAAATGCCTGCTCGGGGTCGGTTGCGTTACTGGTAGCGACAATGATTGTATTGCGAAAATCCACCACATTGCCGCTTGTATCAGTAGCTCTGCCATCTTCCAATATCTGCAAGAACAGGTTATGGATCTTGCGGTCTGCTTTCTCAAACTCATCCAGGAGCACCACAGCAAACGGCTGCCGACGTACTTCGTCGCTTATCCTATCCAAAAACCGCTCCACTACACCAAATTCAGAATATTCACTCATATCTATCCGTACCATCTTATCCTGCCCGCCAAAATACACCTCAGCAAATGTTTTAGTTGTCTGGGTTTTTCCAACTCCAGTCGGCCCTAAAAAGAGAAACGACCCGATCGGCCGTTCACCAGACACCAAACCAGAACGTGCCCGTCGCAATGCATTGGCAACTTCACTCACAGCCTCTTCCTGACCCACAATCCGTTCATGTAGTAACCGCTCAAGCTTGACCAGCTTGTCAGCCTCACCCTCGCCAACGTCTCCCACAACCACGCCGGTTACTTCCTGCACCACGTGCTCGATATGGGCAGCGGTAATTACCTTGCCTGATTTGCTCTTGGCATCTTTGAACCGCCCAGCTACCATCGCAGCACTTGCTTCCTCAAGCAAATCAATCGCCTTAGAAGGGAACACTCGATCAGTGATATATTGCTCGGCCAGTTCCACGGCTGCTTTGACAGCTTGGTAGGTGATAAGCACCTTGAATCGTGATTCTATCTGAGATACTTTTTCCTGCAAGATAAACATCACGTCAGGGATTTCGGGTTCAGAAATATTGACTTGCTCAAATGCGTTAAGAAATGTCGGCTCTTTTTCCAATACTTCACGCAATTTTTTGTTTGTTGTGGTTGCAATGATAGGGAAATCACCATTCTGTAGGGTAGGGTAGAAGTACTGCGCAACACCACTGCTCATCAGGCGGTCGACATCTTCTATTACCAGGATGATATTTGCCTCGCGAAACTCATTCATGGTTTCGTTAAAACGCCGCTCAAACTCTCCCTGCGCACCAGATCCAGCCAAAAGTCCTGCAATATTAAGATCAATCACACTATATCCGCCTCTTTCATTCATACGTTTTGCAATTGCATATACCACCGAGGTCTTCCCTACCCCCGGCGCACCAACAAGCAAGGCGTTATTGCGCTGTTCTCGCATCAGAACGGTCAATACTCGATCAATCACTTCATCAAGGCCTAACCAGGGATACACCTTGTGACGGAGTACTTCCTGCGTCAAATCACGCGTAAAATACTTAGCCTCTCGCATCCAGCCTGATACCCAGCCCAAATTGGTCCCAATAAAACGTTGAAAATGATCATCCTGCCAGTATTTCCATTTTTCCTTCTCCCACTGGCGGTGTGCCACCCATTGCCGCACAATCTCATAATCAACCAAAGCGAGCTTGCGCTCTTTGAGGAATTGTTCAAATGTGCCATTTTCCATCGCGGTTATTGCTGCATCAGGCGATAATTGCATTCGGTAAAACACTTCTTTCATCCATTTGACCGGGTAGCCAGTTGAGTCATAATCCGGCGCCATAACAACCTCTTTGATGAGATAAAACACTAATGGACCCAAAAGAGACAGTACGCCGAGACTTTTGACCACAATGGGATAATCGGAAATAGCCACCAGAAGAAGAAATCCTATCAACGGTGACAAATAGTAAACAACAACCAGTACCGTCAGCGCGACAAATACCAGGATCAGGAACAACAGTCCACCTATTGAATACACCAACCTCACCAGGATACCGATAAGATAACCAACCACTGTACGATCCTTGCGATATGGTTGAAACAAGTTGCGGATTGTGGCTTTGAGGGCCAAAGCGTCACTGAGTAAAATAAGTGTTCGGCGATAAAAGCGCATCCAGAAGCCATAATTTTCGATAAAAAACCAATAAGGGTATTTGAGAAGTTTTGGTACCAACAGCATAGTCTTTATGTATCTTCACTTATTTTACTATGAAATCGCTCATATACTTTGCGCAATTGCTGATTGGTTACATGCGTATAAATTTGGGTGGTCGCGACATTCTTGTGGCCAAGTAGCTCCTGTACCGACCGCAAATCAGCTCCCGAAATCAGCAAGTCAGTGGCAAAACTGTGTCGCAAAACGTGAGGGGTGACATCCACCGACAGACCTGCAGCATGTGCATATTTTTTTATCATTCTTTGGATCGAACGAACAGTGAGTCGAAATTTTTCAACTGTCAGGTCATCTAGGTCGTCTACATTATTTTCGTGGCTTCTAGACCCCTTAGAACGCTTAGGGCTTTTATTTGGCTCTGTAAAGCCCTTACTGGACAACTTAAGTCCTCGATTATTAAGAAACAGCGGTTCCCAGGTGTCTAATCGTCGTGATAGATACAGATTAATCCAGCTTTTTGCATCCTCGCTCAGAAACACAACCCGGTATCGGTTGCCTTTGCCCAAGACCGAGAACTCGTGTTCTTTTTTTGGAATTTGGTCGCGATTCAGATTAACCAATTCCTGCACGCGAAGTCCGGTGCTAAAAAATAGTTCCAAAATAGCCCTATCTCTCAAGCCTGCTATGGTTCGCACATCCGGTTGTTTGAACAACCGTGCAAGCTGTTCTTCGTTGAGAAACGTTACTTTGTGTCCACCTGCCTTTGGCAAGGTTATATCTTCTGCCGCCATACCGTCAAAAGCACGTTTCTTTTTGAGATATCTGAGAAACGCTCTCAGTGCAACCAAATAATGCTGCTGTGTAGATGATGCCAATTCTTTTTTGGTCAGCTCGCTCTCAAATCGGTGCAGATACAACCGAAATCTTTTGATCGTCTCATCATTTACATCCCGCAATGATGGTTCCTTCCCTTGATGCTCCTTACGTAGCCAGTTCAAAAAACGCATAAGTCGATAATGATATTTCTGCGCCGTACGGGGCGAAAGCCCTTTTTCCAGTTCGCAATATTCAACAAAATCTACCATCACGCGTTCCAAAGAATCCTTCATATACAAAGAATACCATATTACTCACTGCTAACAGCAAATGGAGCAGGGGAGTGGGTGAAATGGAAAAGGAGAATAGGTCGGTTTTAGGAGGTATTTTACGCAGGTTATAAAGAATAAATAAAATAATATAACATGTATAAATAAAATATCGTTGATACAACAACAAAAGCTCGGAGTAGGGGGAGAGTAGGTGTAAGTATAACGTCGTGAATTGATTGATTAACGACGTATTGCAGGGTTTTCCCGCAGAGTCCTCTCCAGATCAGCCAAAAAACACGAGACACCCAATGGAGAGAATACCTGCTTTTTATTCTATTCTATTTTTTATTCCACCACTGAGATGCACTAATATATTTTTATTTTGTCACAAAAAAGCACTTCTCCGGCACTTTGGAAACCAGAGGACCGGTGTCTGTATATCACCCATTAGCACTCTACTTATCCACACGACAAAATCCACCTCTATCCTCCAAACATCCTGCTATAATCATCTAAACTCCGCACTTAACCTAACTATATCAAATAGTACCACCAAAGATGTCTTATAGTATTTGGTGTTGTGTAATATTTATAGTCCTATAGCAATAATATACCCTATAGTTTAGCATACATTTCCATACATCAGTCCCTATTAAGTCCACGCTCTATCACCTACTCCCCTCTCCTACCCTGATATATAGACCAATTCTCAAAATCGTTACAATTATTGTTTGTATTTTTGGAACAAATCTACTGAATCCCGCTGAGAAAAATCATCAAAAACAACACCCACGTCATCACAATCAACTCACGTATCCCCCGCTGCGTGAGGGTCTTGCTTTTCTTGCCGTGAATAGCCACCAACAATACCAAAAGCGAAGTGCTCCAATATGCAGTCCGAACGGTGAGGTTGATTGGCCACGCATACGTTAGAAAAACTACCATTAACTGAATCACCAAAACCACTAGTGTTTCAATCACGGGTATCTTATGCACCGAACGGAATTCCTCAACCACCTCCACCTGCCCAAGATATAAGTATGCTGTGCTTACCAAAAAAGTGAATACTCCCCATAAAATAGCAATAACTATCAGTGGAACTTCCAGTCGAATACTAGTCACCGACCAGATAATACTGACAAGGAAAATAATGACCAGCAGCGTCGTGCGGGCGGCCTTCAAGAGCGGCACTGTGCGGACAGTGGCTGCTTTGAAAATATTAAGCGTTAGTAATGTGATGTACATCATTGACCATGCAACTCCACCACCCACTATCTTAACCAACCACGAATCATTTAGTATAACACTCAAAATTCCTTCTAAGTACGAAAAAATCAATAATAGCGGAATAATGCCAAAAAGTATCTGCGTGGGGAAAACAAATTCCGCTCGCAATCCATACAAGCCCAATCCAACGATAAAAATAGCCAAGAGTAAGTATCCTGCCACATACACCCCTCCACCCATCCATTGGTAATGAATCCAAGCCAATAGCGGAAAGCCAACTGCAAAGATTGTAGATGTGATGATAAAAAGTAGACGTTTGGACATAGTTGCCTGTCATCTCGAATAAAGTCGAGAGATCGTGTAGGTCTTGAAATGGCTTTTGTGCCTCTAGCGCAGTTCCCAACGCTGTTCATCAGTGAGTGTCAGATCAACTTCACCCGAGGTGTCTTGGTCGTCACCTATCGATACATGCACCTCGCCTTCTGTAACCGCTGGTGCTGGTAGGGTATCTACCCCTTCATGGTTCTCATGGTCGAACTGCGGCTGCACAACAGGAGGAGTAGGTGGTGACACTTTGGCAGTTATGTCAACTGTTGTAGCTGGAGGGGTAACGGGCGTGGTCGTAGCCTGAGCAGGTCTGAAACTAGCCTTTGCCGCAATGGGTGTTGGCGTGACCAGTCCGGTTTTCTCTTCCTGCTTAATCAATTCCTTAAATGCCGCCCAAACTACAGGAAAGCGCACCTCTTCATCAGGTAACGTAATAATTACTTTATCACCGATATCGCCACCAAAGAACTTGACCGCGGCTGCTACCACGTAGTATGTCCCCTCTTCGGTATGTACTGCCCACTGATTGTCTTTTTTGGTAAGAATACCCTCCACATCTCTACGTGCAACATGTGTTAATTGCTTAAACGAATAACGGGAGCCTGTCTCGTCCATTTCGACTATCTTGAGGCGATCCCCTATCACTAGCTGCGACTTGCTGATGTAATTAGGCGGCACCTGGTACTTCTTTTCATCATCTGAGATCATAAACACTCCATCAAACGTTCCTTCCTTACCTACAACAACGTTCTCTATTTGCTGCGATCCAGGTTGTGGCGTCGGCTCGATTGCAGCTGGGGCAGGAGTGTCAGCTGCCGGATCCGCCTCTGCGTGATCTACCTGCTCAGAAGGAGGTTCCACCGACTGTTTGAGCTGTGCTAATTGTTGTTCGAGCTCCTGAATTGTCTTCAATATCTGATCTTGATCGGTCATAGCTGTTCGGAAGCCAGATGGCGTTTGGCATCGGCTTGTTTTTGGCGTTCTTCCCGTAGTCTGTTGACAATATCGTCATCCATGCCTGGCGCAAAAACCTTGGTGCTCCATTCATGGATACGTCGTTCTACTAACTCTCTGGATACGCCGTATTTGCTTCGTGATAATTCTACCACTCTTTCTTTGTTCTCGGTTTTCAGGTTTGCGCTGATAGCTTCGGATTTGGCACTAAACGGACGACTCTGTGTCAGGTCAATCATCAGCTTAAGATACATGTTGTACTTTTCTAGCGTAACAAAATCGCTCTCATCAAAGACTCCCGCAAACTCTTTGGCCAAAACCTCCGCATCCGATTGACCAATGGTAAACGACACCATACTGCCGACGTTACCAAAGATTGCCTCTCGCACTTCTGCCGGATTGGTAAGGCCGGCTTGTTCCAACTGTCCAATATATTGGTGCGCCAAAATCACACTCAAACGGTATTTCCGCGCCTCAGAAAGAATCGTGGCAAAAGACGATGTTACGAAGTTCTGAAATTCATCCACATACAAGAAAAAATCCCGACGCTGATCTTCCGGAACCACCACCCGCGACATCGCTGCAAATTGCAACCGCGACACAATCAAGCTACCCAAAATATTAGAGTTGTCATCCCCTATTTTACCTTTGGACAAGTTAACCAGGAGCACTTTACCCTCATTCATAATGTCATCAAACTTCACCGTTGACTTGGCGTTACTAACCAAATTACGAATAATTGGACTAGCCAAAAACTGTCCAATACGGTTTTGAATAGGCGCTATTGCTTCTGCTCCTTGCCTAGAGTCTTCTAATTGAGGATATTCATTGTTCCAAAAATCGATCATCACCGGATCTTCCAACAAATGAACAATGTATCTCCTGTATGTCAGGTCAGTGAGCATCCGGTTAATACCCAACATGGTACTACCAGGCACTTCAAGCAGTGACAGTATGAGGTGTCGCAGTAAGTGTTCCAACCGGGGGCCCCAACTGAATTCAAACCGTTTCTTAAAGACCTCTATCAATCCACTAGCAACAAGCCCTTTTTGCTCAGGATCGAACAACTCTAACATGTTAATAGCCAAGGGGTGATGCAAATCAGATGGATCAAACAGGATCACGTCATCCATACGATCATCAGGGATATGCTCCAAAATCAGGTCGATCGAATCTCCGTGCGGATCGATAAACCCCAGACCATTACCTTGGTAAATATCGCTGATCGCCATTCTTTGCATCAGGGTTGATTTACCTGTTCCGGTCTTACCGATGATGTACATATGTCGACGCCGGTCATTAGGCTTGATACCAAAACGAATTTGCTCATTTCTAAACGACGTGACTCCCAGTAACGGCTCTACGTCAATTGGCAACTCGAGTGGATATTCGACCTTCTTAGCCTTGGTCCATGCAATGTTGGGGGTAGCGACAGAAACATTAGGAAGATGAAACAGTGAGGCCAACTCCTCTGTATCCATGATCAATGGGCGGTCTTTGCTAAGGGTCAGCACGCGCTGCTGGTACGTATCCAGCGCCTGAAACGTATCACTGACGTCCATCCGCACAAAACTGTTTAGGTTCGCCGCAGAAAACTGCTTCATGGCCGATACCAATGCCCCTACCTGTCGCTCGGCCTCATCCTGCGTCTGCCCTACCCCAAGTATGCGAATGCAGGTTTCAAACCCAAGTTTGGCTAGTTTATTCTCAATAGATTTGATAGCGGTTTCTTCTCCTGCGGTAAGGACAATCTCTTTTTTCTTAGCCTCTCCTTTTTTGTCTGCACCTGCGCTATCAGCGACGCGACCTGTGAGTAGGGATATGGGGATTGATGCCAGAATAGCAACAAACTCCTTGCCCAACTGTTTCAAAATAGCAACAAACTCGTTATCTTCTGATGCATTAAACTCTGTGCCTGTCTTCACCGCGGACACATACTCGTAACCAATCTTTTGCCATGTATCGTCAATTGGCCGGATCAAGAGTTGCATCCAGGCTTTTTGGTTATTTGCGCGGTCCTCTACTGCAGATGTGATAGCTGCCAATGGATCTACCTCAAAATCAGGAAACGTTTTGATAGGAAAAAAATATGGCTTGGAAATAGCCAACTCTGCCGCAGCCAAGGCATCACCAGGAATGGATAGCGCCCTGCTATAATCATCAGCCTCAAAGATCTCTGCTTCCGGATACTGTGCGTAAATTTGCGATTTGACGAATTTTTCAAAATACCTCGGCACGTAGGTATAAAATTTAACTCCCGTAGCATCAGCGGCAATCTCAAATGAGACGTGTACTGATTGAGTTTCTTTTTCCATAAGACCGTGCAAAGCCGAAAACATAATTCCCGCTGCCACTGGCCCTTGCTCGTTGAATTTGGGCACTTTGATCTCCAAGAGCACACCGTCTTCGATCCCTTCCACAGTATCAGAACTTTGCAGCCTCTGGCGCAATGCTCTAAGCGCCAACGCAAAGGAAAGGATCACGATCATACCGACGACAATGGTTATATTGAGAACAGTTGATGGTGGCATAAAATGTTTACTGTGTCATTTTCATTGTAAGCTCGAAGACAAACATTGACAAACGGTATCTTTGCCCCCTATAATCACGACAGTTGTCTCTCTCCACAAGGTTACTGAGTGCTTATTCAGGATAACTGAACAAAGCATCCAGTACCAGAAAAAATCCCGCCACAAGCGGGATTTTTTCGTCAGAACGCTACAAGGCTCGACAAATCATTACCTGTCAAAACAATCACATCCGCACGCTTTATGTCCTCTCCTGTACTGACAACACTTTTTGTACCCAAAAGCTTCTCAAGCCGGTTGATACTCCATGTTCCTTGATGCTCTGGTCGCGTAAGTATAACTGTTTGTTCTCCATCACACGCGATTTCCCCAAGCGTCCGGCAATCAGCATTATCAACACGCACGATTTCAAAACCCAAATTCTTCGCCCAGCTGCTAATCGTTCCACCCAATCCACCAACAGGCGTGGTATTGCGCACCCACATCCGAAGTGACTCACTCACAATGTGCGAATCCACCAAAACCTCACGACGCAGCTTCTCGACTCCAAGCGAATCCTGCGGCCATGCGTGGATGTGGATATCATCAGAGGCCAATCGCTGAGCAAGCCGGCTTACGATCAACAGGTCCCGCGGAGACAAGTCCGTGAAAACCTGCTGCGCCAAAGCCGCTGAGAGACCGGGCAATCCAAGGTAGCTGTTGACACCTTGTATACTTTGATGCCAACTGATGATGTGGTTTTTCAATACTGCCTCATCAGTCGGATCAAAAATCGACTGCTGGGATTTCTGCACCACATGGCGGTCAATAGGGACACCTACCTGCTGAGACAACTCGTCAACATCTTTGGTAGACACCTCAGTGGGCAAAAAGACAATATCAATCATAGAAACCGCTGGTTCGACCAATACAATCGCATTACGATACAAAGCCGAGTCTTTTTGCCGCAACCACATACCAATCACCAGCTGATGTTCACCATCCCACTCGTACGCAGGAATATCACCGCTATCAAACGCAGCCGACGCGTTCAGTGGCGTTACATAATATCGCCACTGTTCATACACCCACATCCCAATACTGACAATCACGACTACTGCCAAACCAAGTACCAGGCGTTTGAACCAGACCCTGAGCGTTTTTTTGAAACCCTCTTTTTTTATCTCATTGCTATCAAGAACAATCTTTGCTGACTTGGGGGGGACTTTTCGTCGAGCCATACACCTTAGAATAACTCATTTCCTGTATACTTGGTAGTATATGAAACAAAATACTGGGTCAGAAGGCAAACATACCTTCATATTCTTACTTATAATCGGGGCTCTGGGATATATAATTAATCCGTTTGGTATGTTTCGGGAAACAGGGTTTCGAGAGGCATATCATGCCGGCCAAGCGCCCTCCCCTACCCCATGTATCCCATCACAGACATCTGGATATCTGTTGGAAGGCGGTAAACTTGTCGTACCTACTACTGCTATACTAGTTGATGATCCATGCGCAGCGCAGTCTCCATTCGCCCAGATATTTTCTGATACCGAGCAAACAATACTCACTGCAGACCAATCAGCGGAAATGTTAAATAGCATCATGCAGCAGCTAGGTGAAACTGCAGTCATCACCCGAATTCAGGTCCAGGCTGATTTTGGTCCCGGGCTTATAACTGTATTAGAACCGATAGGTACTGCTAACCAGGTTGGACCATACTTCCTACAAGACTTCGCTATAACTAAAGACACTACGGAGCAAGTACGCTATTCAGTCTTATTCCAAAACACCACCAACACCTGGCAGATTGTCGAGGTGTATAGGAGTGAGGAGGAGTAGAGGGGTTCATGTATATGTGTTATCAAAAGCAGACAGGCGTTTGTAGGTATATCCCGGACGGAGCCGAATAGCAGGCCGTCTGTCAGTATGAACCATTGGTGTACCCAATACCTGCCGACAGGTACCACAGGTTAATTTGCCACCTTGCGCGGTCTTTTCGATAATTCCGTCAACTTCTTCTACAATCCTGTTCAGGTAACAACGAAGCAACCCACCTGTTCCATCTTTCTGATAGCGCAATTGCACGCTGTCACAGTGCTTGCAATGAATATCTATTATTTTTGCGGTATTACCCCGCACCTTGAACGCTCTATCTCTCATGTACTTCTTCATATATGTAGGGTGTTGCCTCTCCCCACTACAGAATCAGGTACATGTAGAATGAAAGTGCTAGTGTAATATACGTTTATATATATTACACTACTAATATATACTACACTTAGTACTTTTGTCAAGAAAGTAACACACGCGACTTACCCGTTGTACACAAAACAGAACTCTGTTACAATATAAATACGTATATCCAAAAAGGGATGGGCCTCTATCAAATAACATTCACTATTCTTATAATTACCCTCGTCGGAAATATCTTCCTTGGAACCATAGGTTTTCTCCGCGCACCCAAGGAATGGGCCAATAGGTACTATTTCCTACTTATTCTCTTATATTCAGCTTTCCTTACCACCAGCTACCTAACAGATATCACTGCCGACCCTGTTTGGTCTCCAATAATCCTAAAAACTGATTTCATTGTAGGAACCTTGACAGTCTACGCATACATCCTCTTCACCAGTAATTTTCCAAAGTATAGAGGGTTTCCTGGTAAAGTCACCTTTAAAATCCTTGGTCTCATCTCAGCTTTCCTTATATGTGCCATTGTAGCGACTAATTGGATAATAAAAGAAATCTCATTGACAGAAACAGGAACTATTTTCACATCCGGCCTTCTTGATCCTTTGTTTGTAGGTAGCATGATCCTCATGATCTTATTCGGTATACAAACATTGATCAAGCAATATAAAATATCTGTTGGGCGAGAGAAACTTCAAGTAAGCTACCTGATAATAGGATCTACAATCCCCGCTATAACAACAATAATTACTTCACTGATCCTCGAACGACTTATCTCATTCAATATCGTTACAGGGGAACAGCTACCTATAACGTTACTACGACAATTTGGATTTGCCTCAGGCATTGCTTTTACTCTCTGTACTACGTACGCAATCATAAGGCATCGGCTGTTTGGTATTCGCGTTCTGGCGGGAGAGATCATTTTCTGGGTTAGTACAGCTGCATTTTTATTCGTCACGTTTTACAGCGTTGCGTTACTTGAACTGGAATATCTCGGCTCTCTTGTTTCACCGTCAGCCATCACCCTCAATGTTTTCTTGGCCTTTCTCATAGCCCTTATACTCAATATTTATGGCAAAAAGCTCCGTAGGGCCATCCGGCGATATATTGTCAACATCTCGTTTGATCCAGTACAGGTCAAAGAGCAATTTCTCGCGGATATAAGTGTTGCAACCGATACAGACGAGATTCTCACACATCTGACAGGCACCACCAAACGGCTCTATTCGCCTTCTAATCAGGGAATATTAGTTGCACATACGGCCCATAACGATCATGTCACTACTCACTGGAAGGAATTCTTACCCCAACAAGTGCAACTGTTAGAGAATCCCGACAACCTCAACCTTTTGCTTAATACCACCCATGGCAAATCTGCCTTACTGACGTCGCAAATCGTCAAAAACGAACCCGACTCTCCCCTCGCCCAATTACTTGATGCCTTAGATACAGAAATCATCATTCCATTAGAACATCAGGGTATATATGTTCTCTATCTGCTTGGCCGGAAAACCAATAACCACGCTTATACTAACGAAGACCTTACATTACTAGAACAATTGTGCTATTATACTGTCCTCAATTTGGCAAGAACGACCTAAATGCCGTATACTATACAAAACTATATCCAAAGAAACTATGAAATTTCTATTTATCGGTATACCAGACGAAAAAACACCTAAACGCTTGGAGGAAATGATCGAAAAGCGTGGTCATTCATTAACCTATATCGAACAAGACAGTGATAAATTCTACGATCAATTCGCCGCACTACGCGATCACCTGCTGAGCGCTGACGCCATTATCAGCGATACATCCCTGCTTGATGGCGCTGCAGGCTTTCAGCTTGCATATGCGATCGAGTCAGGCAAACCGGTGCTCCTACTCCATTACACCAAAACAAACCCCACCAAGCCTGACCTGACACCTGCCAAGAGCAAAAACGCTACCGTCCGTAGCTACGATGATCTTCTTGATTTGGAACAGCACGTAGACCTTTTTGTCAAAAAAGTACAAGACACGCTTGATGCCAAACTGTTTATGATTATTCCCCCTGATGTCAACAAATATCTAGAATGGATCTCTGCACACACCAAATTCAGCAAATCAGACATCGTACGAACCGCAGTGCTTGATGTGGCCAAAAAAGACAAGGACTATCAGGCATTCCTCAAGAAATTTGGCCTCCC